>JBNMNB010000004.1:0-82238 GCA_051270635.1 Verrucomicrobiales bacterium
GTTAGGGTTGAGTTGGTTGTTGTGATAGTGCAACTTCACTCTCGACCAACTCTCCCTAACATTCAAATAAATGACGGAAAATTCTCATCCGAAATTTCCGTCGCTCCGAAATTCCGACCCTAATTTTCATAACAAATCCCTTTTCGGATAACCTCTAGCTAGTAGAGCTTCAAGATTGATTTGATAGAGATAGCTCCAAACTCAATCCTGTGAATGGACGATGGCGCGGAGCGACTATGCATCGATAGCCGGGCGTTTCAACGCCCGTACCTGGAGAGTGAAATCAACGCGTCGCATAGCGACAGCTCAACATTCTGGCAGTTAAAGGGGGGGGTATTCGCCTTAAATGGACAAATATTCCAATTCCGCCTCAGGTCAAAACTCGCTGGCGAGTTCCTGTCCACGTTCACGTTGAGATGGACTCAAGGATTGTTCAAGAGAAGACAATCGATCTCGGGCATCTGCGTCTTCGACTGCTGCTAAGATCATCCATTTATATGCTTCTATTTCGTTTTTCGGCACACCTTTGCCCTCAACGTATATACCTGCAAGAGCCTTTTTGCGCAGCCCTATGCCCCTGCTCGGCGGCTCTGCGATACCACTGGATCGCATCCTTAAAACCCCTGCAGATGCCATTGTAACGGCCCCCGTCGTTGGCATACATATCTCCGAGAGAGTTTTGGGAATCCGCATCTCCTTGTTCAGCTGCCTTGCGATACCAACGCTCCGCTTCGTCTTCGTCCTGTTCAATCCCAGTGCCAAACTATACATTTGTCCGAGACGCCACTGTCCGGTTGCGTCTCCCTGTTCAGCGGCTTTGCGAAACGGGTCTAACGCTCCGACATGCAACTGCCCAGTCGAATCATCGTCATTTGCAATCTTGATTTCCATGAATCAACTCATATTCGATTGAGCAGGCAAGAGAGGCAACGAGATTTCCAAGATAATTGCCATTCATCCCGGCGCTCAGGCTGTCGGCCTGCGACTTGACTGAAACATATCCCCCGCCGCCATCGACATTGCCTCGGCGACCAATATTGCTACGCCCGAAAGAATGATACTCTGGTGAACTTACATTGGATTCTGCAACCCCGATCATCAGGCGGGCGGTTGAGACGATGCCGTCGTTTGCCTTAAGGGTAGAGGCTCGAAGCCTTCCTGAACGATGAATTCGATCATGTGATGAAGATGCATTTGGTGATTGGAAGTTTGGAAAGGAATCTCCAGCCATCTCAGATTCAGATCTCCATGCCTTTGATTCAGCCAACTTACGTTGAACGTATTAAGTTCCGGGCGCGAATCGTTTCACTAAACCCCTTCAGGTTAAGGGACGGTATTTCTTCAGTTACGAAACGCTCGGAAATTCTTTCCCTAGTTGCATCATCGATGACCACTTCCATCGTCTTGTTCCGCCACAGAGGCGTGAGCCTAAATTCACTCTGGATCCAAGGACTGTGTAGTTCAAGCGGTCGACCGACCCCATGCAGCCAGCCAACACTTCCCCCGTAGCTACAGAAATACCGATCTCGATGGGAATTTCGAGCACAGCGTTGAGCCTTTCACGTTCGGCGATCATTTCAAGGGCGCATCCAACAGCATTCACCGCATCGTTTTTCCCTTCTTTCAATCCACCAAAAACAGCCATGATCTCGTCTCCGATAAACTTATCAACGACCCCGAGATGCGATCGAACTACTCTTGTCATCGTGGTCATGTGCTTATTCAGCAGTTCAACAGGGGGGATTCGATAATATCCTCGCATTTGACCCGGCTGACACGCTCTACACGGTTGATCGTATTGGGGGGGGGCCGATCTCTATACGATCGATTTGGCGACCGGTGTGACCACCCTAATTGGCCCGACCGGTCTCTCAAGCCTAGCGTCGCTTGCGTTCGTCCCGTTCGTAGACACCGACGGTGACGGATTTCACGACGACGAAGACGACTGCCCCGAATCAGACCTCTCGGCAACGGTTGTCATCGACGGCTGTGACAGCGGCGGCGTCAATGTCCTCTTCGATGACGGCTGCACAATCTCCGACCACATTGCCAAATGTGCCGCTGGGGCAGACAACCACGGTGATTTTGTGAGCTGCGTCGCGCACCTTACGAACATCCTAAAGAAGGCGGGACTTATCACTGGTAAGCAAAAGGGTGCGATCCAGAAGTGCGCTGCGCAATCTGACATCCCATAGCGCTCCCGGAAGAGTGAGACCTTCGAACTCATCGCCTCTCGGCGCAGCAGTGAGCGCGATCTGGTGGTCGGTATGGTGGTCGCACGAATCCTCGAACCGCAGTCCAAACTCGCCACTCCCCTGTGGTGGACCAACACGACGCTGCCGGAAACCCTCGCCATCGGTGATGCCGATGAGGACGATCTCTATGACGCGATGGACTGGTTGCTCGAGCGTCAAGATACCATCGAGAAGAAGCTGGCCGCCCGTCATCTGGAGGGCGATGGCCTGGCGCTCTACGATTTGAGTTCGAGCTACTTCGAGGGCGTGACCTGTCCGCTGGCCAAACTCGGACACAACCGCGACGGCAAGAAGGGAAAACTTCAAGTCAACTACGGCCTGCTCACCAACCAGCGCGGCATTCCGATTTCGGTATCGGTCTTCGAAGGCAACACCGCCGATCCCAAGACGCTGCTACCTCAGGTCACCAAGGTGCAGAAGGAGTTCGGGATCGAACGCTTCGTCCTGGTTGGAGACCGGGGAATGCTGCCCCAGAAGCAGATCGACGCGATCAGAGACATCGAAGGAATCGATTGGATTGGGGCGCTGCGCCCCGAGGCCATCAAGAAGCTCATCAACGGTGGCGCGATCCAGATGGATCTCTTCGACCATCGCAACCTCTTCGAGCTAGAACATCCGGATTTTCCTGGCGAACGCCTGATGGCTTGTCGCAACCAGATGCTGGCCAAGAGGCGAGCCCACAAGCGCCAAAACCTGTTGGAGGCGACCACCAGAGAACTCGACAAAGTGCGCGCCATGATTGGACGTGGGCGCGTCCACGGGAGGGAAGTCATTGAGGCAAAAGTGCGCGCCATTCTCAAGGTTACAAGATCGGCAAGCACTACCACATCGATATCCGTGACGATGGATTCGATTACAGATGCGATGGGCACGCGCTCATCGCCGAGATCACCAAGGTCAAGGTGTCGGCAACAGCCACGGGAGATCCAGCCCTGCCAGCCAAGTGCAAAACGCACATGGAAGCGATCGCCAAAAAGTTCGATAAGCTGCGCAACCGCATCGATCGGGGGCAACTCCACGGCCAGGATGCGATCGGCCTTCGAGTTGGCAAGGTGATCAACAAATACAAAGTCGGCAAGCACTTCGAGCTCGACATCCGTGACGACGCATTGGACTTCGAAATCAATCGTGACAAAGTCGATGCCGAGGCAGCCCTCGATGGGATCTACATCGTGCGAACCAGCCTGCCCGAGGCGCGCATGGACGCCGATAGTGCCGTGCGCAGCTACAAGCTGCTGAGCAACGTCGAGCGTGCCTTCCGCTGCTTCAAGACAGTTGATCTGTTAGTGCGCCCGATCCGCCATCGTCTCGAACGGCGAGTCCGCGCTCACATCTTGCTGTGCATGCTCGCCTACTACGTCCAGTGGCACATGATGGAGGCGTGGCGCCCGATGCTCTATGCTGACGAAGATAAACAGGCCAAAGAAACCCGAGATCCAGTTGCACCCGCCGAGCGCTCAGAGCAAGCGTTGGAAAAAGTCCACACCAAACAGCTCCCCGACGGTTCTCATGTCCACTCGTGGCGCAGCCTGTTGAGACACCTCAGAGGTATCGTGCGCAACACCTGTCGCTGTCTTAACTCCGGCCACGACACTGCGACCTTCACCATGGACACCAATCCCGACGCGACGCAGAAAAAAGCTCTCGATCTGCTTAAGACCATCAGCCCGTAGGCAGAACCGCGCACTCACTTTCGGCGTAAATCGTTGAATTACAAAAGTGAAATGCCCAAGAAGCAAAGAAACTTCAGGCTAGGGGGGGGACGACGAATGCTCCATCAGATTACTGATATTGAACCCCATTTTACAATGTCGGAATTTTGATCAGTGTCTCCGAACAGCGCTCCCATGAATGTAAAAGGGCAGCTGAATTCTCACACCAATCTTTGGGACACAATTGGGACGAAGAATAAAATTATATTAATAATGTTCTTTTATCTCCTATATACCGTTTACTGTAAGAGAGTTACAGATCACCTTAAAGGATGAGCATGCAGTCACCGTAGCTGAAGAAGCGATAGCGTTCCATTACGGCTTCGGCATAGGCTTGTTTGATGAGATCAGTTCCGGCCATGGCGCTGACGAGCATGAGTAGTGTTGATTTTGGTAAGTGAAAATTGGTCAGGAGAGCGTCGACGCGGCGGAACTGGAACCCGGGATAGATGAAAATCGATGTAGCGCCATTGCCGGGCTCGAATGGAATCGGCTGCATGGCGGAATGTTCCAGGACGCGGGTCACGGTGGTTCCTACAGCGACGATGCGGCTTGCCTGCTGGATGGCGGTTGCTGTGGTCTCGGAGATTTCGAAGCGTTCGGAATGCATGGCGTGTTCTGCGATGCGATCGACGCGGACGGGTTGGAAGGTGCCGACTCCGACGTGCAGCGTGAGGTAAGTGTGGTTCAATGCCGCGACGAGTTCTTTTGTGAAATGCAGTCCTGCAGTGGGAGCCGCAATCGCGCCGGGCTTGGTGTCGGATGCGAAGACTGTCTGGTAGCGGTCAACGTCAGCGGGATCGCCATCACGATTCATGTAGTGAGGCAGGGCCAGTCGTCCCCATTTTTCTTCATCGACGACACGATCAAAACGAATCAGCCGGTCGCCATTCTCAAAAATTGATTCGACGGTGCCGGTAGCGTTCCCGATTTGCATCTGCCGGCCTGGCCGCATTTTTTTGCCTGGACGAACCAGGCAACGCCAGAGAGTCGGCTCAATGGACTCGACGCGGACCACTTCGATCTTTCCATCGGTGGAAAAAAACCGGGCACGCACTACACGGGTGTCGTTGAGAACAACTAGATCGTCTGGCGTTAGGAAGCTGGAAAAATCCGTGAACTGTCGATGCTCAATAGTCCCGGTTTCTCTGTGCACGACCATCATGCGCGATGCATCGCGACGTTCCAGTGGGCGGGAGGCGATCAATTCCTCCGGCAATGTGTAGTCAAAATCGTCGGTGCGCCAGTCAGTCAATAATCGGAAGGGTTGGGGGATTGATCCGCTTCGCTGGTCAAACCAGCTGCGCAGCGCCTGCTATGAAAGCACACCATTGACCACTTTTCCATGGACATCAGTGAGGCGGAAATCGCGCCCCTGGAAGCGGTAAGTCAGTTTCTCGTGGTCGAAGCCTAACAAGTGCAGAATGGTGGCCTGAAGATCGTGAACGTGGACTTTGTCCTGCGCCACGGAGAATCCGAGTTCGTCTGATGCTCCGTAGGCATGGCCACCTTTGACCCCGGCACCAGCCATAACCATTGAGTAGCAATCGGGGAAATGATCGCGTCCGAGGATGTTGCCCTTGGCGGTGCGGCCTTCGCGGAATGGCGTGCGGCCGAATTCTCCGCCCAGAATGATCAGGGTTTCGTCCAGTAGCCCACGCTGACGTAGATCCTTGATCAATGCCGCCACTGGTTTCTCCATGGTAGCACATTTGTTGGTTAGTCCATCGCGAATGTCTTCGTTCGGGTTCGTTCCGTGAAAGTCCCATCCCCAATCAAACAGCTGAACGAAACGAACGCCCTTCTCGACGAGACGCCTCGCGAGCAGGCAGTTGTTGGCGAAGCTGCCGGCACCGGGCTCGGCACCGTAGGCCTCGAGCGTGTGCTTCTTTTCTTTAGAGATATCCATGACTTCAGGAACGGACATCTGCATGCGGAAGGCGAGTTCATACTGCGCGATGCGGGTGAGAGTGTCCGGATGGCCGAGCTCACGTGCCTGCATTTCATTGAGCTCACGCAGCGTGTCCAAGCTGTCGCGACGAAGCGCGCGATCGAATCCTTTTGGGTCAGAAGCGTAAAGCACCGGATCGCCTTTTGAGCGGCACTGCACGCCTTGATAGACCGAGGGAAGAAAGCCGCTGCCGAAGGAATTTTTGCCGCCATTCGGCTGCACGCCACTGGAGATGAGAACGACGAATCCAGGAAGATTGGCATTTTCCGATCCCAATCCATAGGTCGCCCAGGAACCCAGCGATGGACGCCCCGGGCGAGGCGATCCCGTGTAAACGAACAACTCCGCAGGTGCGTGGTTGAACTGGTCGGTGTTCATCGAATTGATCACACACAGTTCGTCGGCGACAGACTGCAGGTGGGGAATGGCATCAGACAACCAGAGTCCGCCCTGCCCATGTCTGGTGAATGTGCGTGGTGTGCCGAGCAATTTTGGCGTGCCGCTAGTGAAGGCGAAGCGTTTGCCTTTGAGGAATTCGTCGGGACAATCCTGACCGTTGCGCTTCACCAGCTCTGGCTTGTAGTCCCACAAATCAAGGTGGGGAGGCGATCCGGTGAGGTGCAGGTAAATGACTTGCTTCGCTTTTCCTCTGGTCAAGCTCTGCTTCATCGCCATCGGATCAATGGTCGATGCACGCGACTCACCCAACAATGACCCTAGAGCCATTGATCCTATTCCAGCGGTGGAATTACGCAGGAAGTGCCGCCGCGTCTGGTTGAGTAAATGTTCGTTGTGTGGGTTCAAGGACATGACAGGGATGATATTAACGCTTGAGGAAAAATTCGTCGAGATTGAGCAGGACATTACTAACGACTGACCATGCCGCCAGCTCAGTGATGTCTGCGCCTTCTGGTGCAGGGCCAAGTGGTGTGGTAGCGAGTTGCATTGCCTGATCGGGCACTTCTGCCAGGCGTTTTTGAGTGCGCTGCAGGAGATCCTTGATGGATGCCTTCTCAGCGTCCGAAGCGTGGCGGGCCAGGCAGATCATGTAGGCAGCGTCAATCGTTTCATCGACCGGCTTCTGCAGAGCAAGCAGTCGCCGCGCCAGTGCCTGTGCGGCTTCCATGTAGACCGGGTCGTTGAGTGTTACCAGCGCTTGCAGTGGCGTGTTCGTCCTGTCGCGTCGGATGATGCAGACTTCGCGGTTTGGTGCATCGAATGTCGTCATCGATGGATAAGGATTCGAGCGTCTCCAGGTGGTGTAAATGCCACGGCGGTATTTGTCCTCGCCACTGCTTGTTTTCCAGTCAATGCCACCTCCGAAGGCAGCACTCAGTCCGCTCTGTGGTTGTTGCGGACGCACCGGCGGGCCATAAATCTTTGAGCTCAGCAGACCTGCGGCAAAGAGTGATTGATCGCGCACCATTTCAGCAGAAATGCGGAACCGCGGGCCGCGCGCGAGCAGTCGATTCTCTGGATCAATCTCCAGCATTTCTGGCGTGACTCTGGAGGATTGTCGATACGTCGCTGACATCACTAACAACTTCAAAAACTGCTTGGTGTCCCACTTGCTGCGCACCAGTTCATTCGCCATCCAGTCGAGAAGTTGCGGATGTGTCGGTGGCTCACCTTGAGAGCCGAATTCTTCGCTTGTGCGTACCAGTCCGATGCCAAAGATCGATTCCCAGAAGCGATTTGCAGTCACTCTGCCCGTCAGCGGATTGTCAGGGTCTATCAACCACTGCGCCAGAGCCAGACGGTCTGGTTCACCGGTGATTTTCTCGGTCGAGTGAAGGCCGCCGGGTAGTCCGGGTTGCACTTCTTCGCCCTTGTCGAGGTAGTTACCGCGAATCTGGATGTGCGCCTGGCGATGTTTTGACTCGGGCAGGTCACGCATGACCGGCACTGTCGTGGGCGGCTTCATTTCAGCGAGTTGCTTTTCCAGTTGAGCGATCTTCTTATTGAAGTTTTGCAGCGAAGGATCAATCTGTGCGAAATAGCTGAGCAGATCCGCAGATTCCTGCTGCGCACGGGAGTCAGCAGATTTTGCCAGAGCCGCAATGACCGTTGACGGCAATTGTCGCACTGGCTGTGGGGCAGTGGTCGAAGAAAGTCGGAATCGACCGAGTGCATGTTCGCCATAGGATTGCTTCAGGGTGAATGTTAGGGTCGCACCAGCATCTGGTGTTGTCAGTGCGGCGGTCTCGAAGACTGCTGCGTGCGCCTTTCCTGTTTGGCCGCCCACGGCCCATCCAGAATGGCCGCCGTCGTCTCCGTCAATGGCCAGGCCGATGCCAAATTTGTCCTGTGAAAATGTCGCGGTTGCATTCTGCAACCTAATGCTGCGCGGGCCGCTCAGAGTGGTCGTGGATGATTTCTCTGGAGCTTTTGCGAACGTCTCTGTCCACACCGGCTTCCGATCGTCGTCCAGCAGGGTCAACGTGAAACCGTCGAGGCGAGTGGCGAGGTCATTGTCTGTTCGGTTCCAGATGGCGATGCGCTCGATTGCGCTTTCGCTGCCCAGATCAACTTCCCACCAGGGATCGGTGGCATTGGCGGCGGTGTGGGAGACGGACTTGCTGCCAAAAAAGTCGCCATCTGTATTGCCGTCGATCGCCAGTTCAGCTTTTGCGCTGGCGTAGGTGCTCGATTGTGTCGCCGTTCCTTTGCGGGCAAGATTCGTGTCGCCATTGAATACTTCGACTTCAGCGAGATGGATCATTTTCCCACTGCCTTTCAGGTCTATCCTGACAAACCTGCCAGGCAAAGGACTTGGCAACTGCGGCGCTTCTGTGATTTCGAATTCGTTCAGAACGAAGTTACCCTTGCGCCCTGGACCATTGCCACCGCCGAAGCTGGGATCGGGGAGCGCTTCGATCCTGAACGCGCTGATGCTGCCAGTTTCGGCGGTTGTTGTGATCGTGTAAGTGTCGGTCTCTGCTTCTGTCCCTGAAACGAGGATCGATTGGTCATCGAGAATGTTAAAGGTCGCACCGGACTCCGCTTGCAAGCTGGTCGGCTGCAATGGTTTCCATTCCGCCTGCGCAGCCAGTGCCGTCTTTTGCCATTGGGTGAATGCCTGCTGCTGGGCAGCCGTCGGCTGATTGAGTTTTTCCCGCAGCTGTGAGATTTCCAGAGACTTCGCCGCTTTTTCCCGTTCGAATTCCGGTGTGATGACATCGATCAGCGGTGATTCATCGCGCCGGTCTGCGTCGGCAGAGTTGTTGAAGATCGCGAACACTTCGAAGTATTCTTGATGAGTGATGGGATCGTATTTGTGCGTATGACATTGCGCGCATGCCATGGTCGTTCCCATCCAGACTGCCAGTGTCGTGTTGACCCGATCGACGACGGCAACATTGCGAAATTCTTCGTCGCTGGTGCCGCCTTCATTGTTAGTCTGTGTATTGCGGTGAAACGCAGTGGCGATCAATTGTTCCTGAGTGGGATCGGGCAGTAGGTCGCCTGCCAGCTGCTCGATGGTGAAGGTATCGAACGGCTTATTGTCATTGAACGCCTTGATGACGTAGTCGCGATAGGCCCAGATGGTGCGCGAAGGATCATCTGCATAGCCTGCGGAATCTGCATAGCGCGCCAGATCGAGCCAATTGCGTGCCCAGTGTTCGCCAAAGCTTTTCTTCTGCAGCATGCTGTCGACCATCATTTCATAGGCATTGGTCGAGCCGTCATTGACGAACGCTTCTACCTCTTCTGGCGCAGGTGGCAGACCGGTCAAATCGAGAGCTACACGCCGAATCAACGCGTAGCGATCGGCCTCCGGCATGGGCGTCATGCCCTCAGCTTCCAGTCGCTGCAAAATAAAGTGATCAATGGCATTGCGCGTCCAGCCTGGAGTGTTGACCTCTGGCGGTGCTGCATCCGTTGGCGGAACGTAGGCCCAGTGCCTGGCGTACTGCGCACCCTCATCTATCCACCTTTTCAGTAGTGCGACCTGATGCTCAGAAAGTGCTTCGCCGCCTTCCGGTGGCGGCATGAGTTCGTCTGCATCAGAGGTGACGATGCGCTTGATCATTTCGCTGACGCTATGGTTGCCAGGGACGATTGCCGCGTACCCGCCGAGATCGGACATGGCGGCATCCTGAGCATCCAGTCGCAATCCGCCGGAATCTCGAGTGCCACCTTTCCGTTCCTCTGCATCAGGGCCATGGCAGCGGAAGCAGGCATTTGATAAAATTGGCCTGATATCACGGTTGAAATCAATCGGTTCCTCGCCAGCCAGCACAAACGGCGGCAGGAGGAATGCAGAGATGGAAAGTAAGAAAAAGAGGCGGATCATTGGCGCGTCGTTGGGACGTTCAGGAGACTATACGCCATCATGCCGAGCGGAGCAGCGAGATCGAGGACTTTTGTAGTCCGCGCCGAACTTCAGAAAACTTTTCTTAAGAAATCAGCTTAAAATGTGACCTTGTCTGAGAGTCTCATCTCCAATAGGATGAATGCCTTGCTTACAGAAAAACTTTAATTTTAACGAATCATCATGGACGCCGTAAAACTCCTCGGAAGCTTGCTCAATAATGATTCTACCGGAGGCAATATTCTCGGCAGTCTACTGGGCGGTGGCAGCCGTGGTGGTAGTCGAGGCGGCGGACTCCTGGGCAGCCTCATGGGTGGGCGCTCTGGCGGAAGCGGTGGAAGTGGCAGTGGAATGGGCGGGAATCTCGCCAGTGCTGTGCTGGGAAACCTGCTAGGCGGGCGCTCTGGTGGCAGAGGTCGCAGCGGTGGCAGAGCTGGTGGAATGATGGATATTCTCGGTGGCCTGATGGGAAATAAAGGCGGTGTTGGTGGTGCAAGTGGTCTGGTATCCCCTGCTCCTGAATCCGCCCCACAGCAGCATGCGGCACCTGCAGCCGATGACAGTGCCGATGACAATGCCGAAGCAGAGATCCTGATTCGTGCGATGTGTAATGCGGCGAAGTCGGACGGCAAGTTTGATGAGTCGGAGCAGAAGGCGATTCTAGGCCGTCTTGGCGACGATGTTGATCAGGAAGAAATCGATTTTATCAATGGTGAGCTGTCGCAGCCGCTCGATGTGCAGTCATTTGTGCAATCGGTTCCGGCCGGGCTTGGCAGCCAGGTTTACGCTTTTTCAGTCATGGCCATCAAACTGGATGAGCAGTCAGAAGTGCAGTATCTCGGACAACTTGCAAAGGGCCTTGGGATCGATGCCGAAAGCGGCAATCAAATTCACGAGCAATTGGGCGCACCGAAAATTTTCCAATGATCCCTGATGGTGCCGCCGCGTCTTCATCTTGCATCCGTGATTTTTGGATTCCTGCTTCTGGGTCCGCTGATCGCCTGGTCAGAGGACGCTGAAGTCAGACCTGAAGAAGCCGCGCCCAAGCCCGTAGCTCCTGCTGTTTCTACCGATTCTGGTCTACTGCTTGAGCCACCGCTCGATCTTTCGCTGTTCACTCATGAGGCGTTTGTCAAGATGATGTCGACCGTTGGGCCTGACCGAATTCGCAAACCATGGACATCGCCAGTGGTCACTTTGCCGGATCATCCACGCGCAGATTTGCAAGGCCTGACGATTGAGGAAGTAACGGCTTACATGATGCAGGCCCGTGCCCTGTTTGATGATGGGAAGGCGGTGCCGGTTTCTGATGCCGGGCTTGTCAGCACTCAGGAAGGCGTGATTCGCCAGCCGATGCTCAACCACATTTCTGCCTTCATGAATGATGTCGCAAGAGTCTATCTGTTAGTGCAGAAGACTGCGTCAGATAGAGGTTGGGGATACTATTCCATTGTCCAGGACCTCACGGTGGTGCCTGCGCTCGACTACTACGCAGAAGTCAAACCCACTGGGCCAAAATTTGAAGGTGAGAGCTGCTACAAGTGCCACTCATCAGGCCCGCTCGCTATCCATCCGGCGCGTGAAGATCTCGTCCTGGATGCGCCACTCGCAGCTGCACTGAATCAACACATTGCGGAGCAACCACGTTCTCGGCCTCACTTTTTGACAGAAAAATCGTCAGCCAATTACGGCGATCCTGTTCCCTTCAAGTTCTGTGCGAGGTGTCACACGCAGGATGAAGATGGCGCGCGCGACGCACTTTACAGGAACCACTCGCACCCGATTCGCGTGATGGTTGATTTCGGCTACATGCCTCCCAACCGCAGACTGAAGCCTGAAGAGATCGCCGAACTCAAGGCATGGCTGGATGCCAGGCAGTAGCGGGTCAAATTCGAACCGTCACAGCATGCGCATCGCGTCGATACAGGTGGAGCAGCAGCAGCGATCAGGAGTCCAATCTTCAGAATCAAGCGAATATCTCATTGTTTTCTGGAGAATTCTTGCGAGCTTTCTTCCATGCGTTCTATCAGCTTATTCCTCAGCCTTTTTCTGTTCATCAGCGCACTTCACGCCGAAGAAGAAATACCGAATGGATTCGTGGTGCAGACTTTGGAACCCACTTTTGGCAAGATTCTGCGTCCTGAGGCTTGGTTCTACCATTCAGGGTTTGGCAATACATCGTTGCTCTGGACGATCTCGAAGGAAGATACACGCGGTGGAAATGCCGGCTATGAGACGGGCGTGAGAATTCAGGCCTTCGCCGGCGTCAAGGAAGGCACTGCCAAGTCGCCAGAGGCCTTCGCCAAGAATTTTCTTGAGGAGAAAAAGCGATCGGCATCCGAGATTCACAAAGCCTGTGATCAAGAGAACCAGGGAGTATTCACACGAAGCTGTATTGAAGTCACCGACGGAGACTATCGCATTCTTTACTCACTGTTCTGGGCCAACTCATTGGACATCGCGGTCATCAGCATCGCCGGCACTAAAGCAGCAGACTGGGACGAGCACGCTGAGACTTTTAAGACAATGAGTAAGTTCGAAATGGTAGGCATGACGCCTCTTACTGACGACAAAAAGACCGATAGTGGGAACGCGAAGCCCGCAGCCGACGATAAACTTGACGAAGGAAAAAAGGCTCAATCTCAATAGCCCTGGGTGCCCTGGATTCCTCTGGGTAAAGTCGGCTGAAGTCAATCAGTCGGGATCTTCTTCGCCAGCCTGTGTCTCAATTTCCTCCAGGCGCTGTTGCAGAACGTTTCGCCTTTCAGTTGTAAGGCCTGGGATTAGTAGCTGGTGACTGGTCAGGCAATGCATGTAGCAACAAAAACCACCATCTGGTCGCGTCGCTTCAAGATCCTCCAGAGCGGTCGTCACATCGGCACGCAGTCGTTCATCTTTCTGGGTCAACGCGAGTCGCGTCAATGCGATCACTGCACCATTGACGATCCAGTCCTTGGTTCCGTAGCACACTGCCAGCAGAGGATTTGCATCAGGGGAAGACACCCATGACCGAGCGCAAACAGGTGCCAGCAAGAAAGCTGCGGCCGTCTGCACTTGTTGAATCCAGATCCATGGCATGCTGTCCATCCGTGACTCGGGCGGATGCACCATGCAGGCCAGTAAATCGGCAAAGTGTGAGTCATCCCAGTGCGCCGCCAGCTCCTCCGCCTTCTGCCACCAGGTGTCGAGGTGGAACGGTTGTTCCGCCAGCGCAATCACCGCAGACTTTACAGCTGCCGAGGCGGGCGGCCCGACGGCACGCGTTGCCTCGTAACCATCATAGCTCCACAACCGAGCAATACTGTCTGGTGGACACTCACGTGGATCAGGCTGCTGCAACTGATTCACAGACAGAATCAACTCACAGCGATCCTGTCCGGCAAACAAATTCAGCGAATCGCGGCAAGCCATTACTGCGCTCGGCGCTTCCAGATGACTGAGCCCTACATTGAGTGAATCCGTCTCTATCGGCGTGCCATCCTCCAGCAGGTGACGCACCATATGCACGATCGCCTCCTGCGGTTCAGGCAGGAAATCGATGTAGGGTTGCTCGCTCAGATGTTGCAAGTGCTCGACCAAATCAGCCGCACGTTCATTGTCAGGATGCGCCGCAGCAAATTCCTGAAGCTCGGTCAGCAGATGCGCCTTTTCATCTTCAGAACCCTCATCAGAAAAGTAGCGGCTATAGAGCAGCGATGGATATGCCCATGGCGATTCATCCTCAATGATACAGGCCTTATCGAATTCCCTGGCCGCCTCATCGTATTGGCCAGCTCCCAGCAAAACGTCTCCCATATCGAGATACGTCGTCACTTCCGATGGATCAATGTTAGCGGCCTCACGGTAAAATGCTAACGCCTTGTCAGCATTGCCCATTTCACGGTAAACCATGGCGACACAAATGGCTGACCGCCACGATTGCTCAGCCAGATGCAGGGCGTCGGCAATCACCAGCGCTTCGTCAAATTTCTCCATTCGGCGCAGAATCGCACAGCGCGCATACTCGAAGTCACCGCTCGCAGCAGGCATGTCGCCAACTGCGCTGACGACGGCACGACAAAAGGCTTCGCGATGAGAGTCGTCCACCATTTCGAGCGCGCCGACACGTAGCAGACCGTGAAGAAATTCTGTCATGGTGTCGCTGCTCACCGCCGCCGCCACGTCCGTCGCCTTCGCACGCAGCAACCACTCGGTTGCCCAGGGCAAGTATGAAATGCGCGGGTCATACTCGATCGCCTCACCAATGAGATTCAACGCTTCCGAAAACCGGCCTTCCTGTTCCAGCACGAATGCGCGACCAGCAACAATGCCAATGTAAACTTCGTCGTCCTCAATCTCCAGCAACTCATCGGGAGATTTGCTGCGGCCGGCGATCGCCGCCAGCAGTGCCTTCCAGTCTTCGCGCAGTGGATTGTCCGCCAGCGCACAGGCAACATGAAACGCCGCATGAGGCAGATCACCCTCACTGACCGCACGACGCGCAATTTGAATGTCTTCCTCCGGCGAATGTGCTTCACAGTCGTCAGTCGGAAAACCATCATCATCGTCGCCGTCGAAGACATCGTCATCGTAGTCGTCGGTGCCATCCATTGCGGCGATATACACGCACCTGCGAGAAGCGCTAAGAAAAAGTACGCCAGCAGACCACTAATTGCGCCGGAAAATGGCGGTTCGAAACTCCTGAAGATAGGCGGATTCTGCCTCCAGGAATCTTTCAAGAGTAAAACGGATTGCTGATTTTCTTCTCGATCAAGGCCTTCCATCCTCGTGGATTTGCAAGAAAAGTAACTGATTTGCGGTAAGATCAGGAGGTGATGCGCCGGAATCGGGCAGCTATTTGTAATACGACGAACGGTGTTGAAGCTTGCTTTCCCGAGACCAGAATGCGTGGATTCAATGATCGCTATGGTCACAAAGAACGATTTCAAAACCATCCCTGACGAAAGCGACATCGCTGGAATTTCCCGGGATTTGCGCTTTCATCCATCTGATGTTGCAGAACCGTTCGCCGCGCTTACGGGCGACCAGATAAAAGGGTTCAACGACAACGGTTACGTTAAAGGGGTGAGGATCTTTGATAGCGACGAGATCGCAAAGATTCGTGGTTCGTTTGACGACATCCTTGCGCGGGTTTCAGCAGCAGGAGGGGATAGTTACTCGATCAGTTCTGCGCATCTCACTTACGCACTGGTGTATGACCTTTTGAAAGAGCCGCGCATCGTGGCTTGCGTCCGCGACCTTCTGGGAGACGACATCATCGGCTGGGGATCCCATTTCTTTTGCAAGATGCCCCGCGATGGCAAGTCCGTGGCATGGCATCAGGACGCGAGCTACTGGCCGTTGTCTCCCTCAAAAACCGTAACCGTCTGGCTGGCTATCGATGATGCTGATGTAGAGAACGCCTGCATGCGATTCATCGCGGGTTCGCACTGGAAAGGACACCTCACCTACCGCCCAAGCTCGCCCGAGGAACACAACGTTCTCAACCAAACTGTCGACAATATTGAACAGTACGGCGAAGAAGTGATCGACGATCTTTCCGCTGGCGAGATTTCCATTCACTCGGATCTTCTACTTCACGGTTCCGAAACGAATCATTCTGATCGCCGTCGATGCGGCCTAACACTCCGCTATTGCACGCCAGATGTCCGCGCAGAGAAAGGGTGGAACACGAAAGGCGTGGTCATCAGCGGCACAGACCCGGACAGCCACTGGGGAAATCCCCCCAGACCTGAATCGTGATTCGCGGCGGTTAAGCGTAAAACGCAGCCCAGTTATAGTTCAAACTGAATGTAGCGGCACCTCTATCATCGTCGTGAATCTCTTCTCTCAGGCACCAGGGAAGGACGCGCCATGGATTGTCCACCTTGTATCTTTTCCCAAACAGTATCACTGATCATAATGGTGTAGGGAATGAATAATGAACTCCAGAGATCCCCACGTTGAAACTGATTCTTCCAATGCCTCCTTCAATACCTCCCTGCGTATCGCAGAAAAACGTCATCGGCATAGATTCGAGGCTCATCTAGCTATAGCTAGTGACTTCCATTCCTCTGGTAACCAATTTTTTGCTGCATTCTTGAGGAACGGAATCTCGTATGAAAAGCTCTGTTCTCCTCGCGGAGAGGGAGCGAGTACCTCAAATTTTTTCTTCGTCCGATCTGTCCGAAGGATTTCCAGGAACTCTAGGGTGCATTGCCAAGGAATTGTATCCTCCTCAAAATTGGGGATTTGGCGGAACAAAGAGGCAGTCACACTCCCGTCCCTTTTTTTGTACTCAGTTTGTCCACAGCTGCCGCTGCCTGGAAGAATGTGGACGCATGGTGGGCGGCTGGCGACGGTCGCTGGCACCGTCCAGGGAAAAGGAAGAAGCACTTGCTGGACAGGAAGGCCGCAGAGAGTCGTAGGACAGCGTCTCCCGACGCGGCATTTTCCGATGTAGCGCTTGGAGTCCTCGACCCTCTCATTGCCGCCCGAGGACGGGCTGGCCTACGGAAGACTCACCATGAAACGGCACAAGCACCTCTGGGATCAAGTAACGCGTTTCGATAATCTCAGCGCCACAGCCCGTGAGGCGATGCGGGGAAAGCGCGGCAAGTCGGCAGCCGCCAGGTTTTTCGGCTGCTGGGAAAGAGAGATCGTGGTGCTCGAGCGCTTGCTACAGGAGGGCAGTTACCTACCCGGAGCTTACCATTACTTCTTCATTCATGATCCGAAGACAAGGCGGGTAGCGGCAGCTCCTTTCCGGAATCGGGTGGTGCATCATGCGCTGGTGCGCGTGCTGAACCCGTTGTTCGAGCGCCGTTTCATCGAGGATAGCTACGCATGCCGGAAGGGCAGAGGGACGCATGCGGGAATGCGGCGTCAAGTCGCGTAGCGACATGGCATGTTAGCCGGGCGTTTCAACGCCCGGAAAGAGGCCAACACAACGAAGCGTCGCGTAGCGACCGCTCATCTGATAGCTACGGCGGAGACACACGATATGCATGTCAACCGAGCAGGTGCCATCGAGAATTACGTCCATGTCTTTGTGGAGATCCCGGCAACGTTGTCGGTTTCTGAAGCCATGAAGCGATTGAAGGGAGGTTCGTCCAATGCCATCAACAAAGCGCGTCTTACGGGTTCGATTCGATTCGATTGGCAAGATGGTTATGCCGCCTATTCAGTCAGCACGTCGAAGATACCAGATACCGTCCGGTACATCACTAATCAACGAGAACACCATCGCTATCAATTTTTCGAGGAGGAATTCGTCGCGTTTCTGGAGAGGCATGGCGTTGATTTCGATTCCAGGTATCTCTGGTATTGAGCGGTCGCGACGCGACGCCGATGTTTGATGATTCCTACCGGGCATTGAAATGCCCGTCTAACATGTTATGTCGCTCCGCGACAAGTCGTCTGACCCGCTCGGTAAAGGCGTGGGTCGCGATGGGAAACACGCCCAGAGCTGGAGATTGCGGAACGACGTGTTGCGGGCTTGAGTGATGCGGGATATCCGGAAACGAAACGGCTGCGGAGTCCCGCGTGCTCCCCAGCACGACCTGCGGGTGGCCGGGCTGTGCCCGATATCAATACGGGCAGTGCAATAACAACATCCCGACGAACGAGAACAACAACAACGGGTTTAGAGTTGCAGGCTCCTGGCTGCGAGCGCCAGCGATGGTGTTCGCAGATACGCCAAACTGTGGCAGCCAGAATTTCATGGGGCGACTCTGTGCGTCATGAGACCGTGCCGTGCTCAGGAACCACCGGATGTTCCTGCGCGCCGCTCAGAGATCTCGGATCTCGGGGTGCGGGCGAATAAAACCACCGTTCAGCACGGTGAGAAGGCAGTCGTTTGTTTAACTCCGAAAGCCGTGCTGAACTTCGCTGGACTGTGATTGCGACAGGAAGCAGTATAACCAGTCTGCTATCTGGAGTGCTCCGGCTTGACGGAGCTTTTTGTGGAAGGAACACGTTACTTGGAGAAAAAGCTCTGTCGAGCCAGCGCACTCCAAAAACTGCATATAGCAATGTTCTGCCGGGCTCACCGTTTTGCCCACACGCTATCAATATCCTCAATTCCACGAACCTATCCGACAGCGAGCACTCGGGTGATTTCGAATAGGCGCTTTCCGCCTGCGGTTTCCTGGCCGTCGATCATGAGTGCCATGTGCTGGCGGAAATCGGATGTGTTCAAGATGGCGGCTTTCATCTCCTGCTCACGCGAGGAACCAATTCTCGCATACGCAAAAACATCTTCTCGGTCCGGCAGATCGGGACTCATCAATCGGTAGAAACAACTCATGAACCGAAGGCAAAAGCCTGAACCAAGCCTTGATTCCCACAAGCCAAGCTTGCTGAAACTGGATTCGCCGTTCTATAGTTGCGGCTATGATTAAGAATTTCTTCGGCAGCCTGGCGCATCAACCTCGTATTGCGATTTTGGCATTGGCAGGATTTGCGTTGGCCTCAGGACTGGAGACTGGGTCTGCCCAGGAGCGCTTCACCGTGAAGCACGGCAAGATTAAGCAATCGGTGATGGGGTGGTGTTTTAATCCGATGCCTGCGCCGGAGTTGGCGAAGCACTGCAAAGAGATCGGGCTAGTGGCGATCGAGGGAATTGGAGCTGAGCATTACCCTGCTGTGCGCGAGTTGGGGCTGGAGATTTCGCTCGTGAGCAGTCACGGATTCAAGAAGGGGCCGGTCGATCCTGCGAACCACGAATTTTGTGGTCAGAAGCTGCGTGAAGCTATCGATACTGCGGTGAAGTTCGATTCCAAGCGCGTGATCACCTTTACTGGAATGACGGTGCCGGGGATGAGCAAGGAACAGGGTGCAGAGAATTGCGTAAAGCTCTGGAAGTCGATCATGCCTTACGCTGAGGAGAATGGGATTCTGGTATGCCTGGAGCATCTGAACTCGCGCGATGATTCGCATCCGATGAAAGGTCATCCGGGATACTTTGGCGATGACGTCGATTTCTGTGTCGACATGATCAAGCGTGTGGGATCGCCTAACATGAAACTATTATTCGATATTTATCACGTGCAGGTAATGAATGGCGATGTGATCCGTAGAATTCGCCAGTACAAGGATGTCATCGGCCACTACCACACGGCGGGCTGTCCTGGCCGGGCAGAACTGGATGATACGCAGGAAATTAATTACCCTCCGATCATGCGGGCGATTCTGGAGACAGGCTACCAGGGGTATGTCGCACAGGAATTTATCCCAACGTGGAACGACCCGATCGCTGCTCTGCGACACGCCGCTGAGGTGTGCGATGTCGCTCCGCCCATGCCCAAAGCCGAGATCTCCAAACTGAAAGAGAATGAGGGTGTCTGGTCGCTCGATGGGGCACCCTTCACCGGCGCCGCCATCAAGCACTCTGAAGATGGCAAAATCCTGTTGCGTCGCTGGGAGATGAAGAACGGATTACTGCACGGCCTGGTGGAAGAATGGTGGGACAATGGCAAGAAAATGACGGAAACCCATTTCGACAATGGCAAACGCCACGGCGAGAACCGCTACTGGTACATGAGTGGAGACCCACAGAAGTTGCAGATCTACGAACACGGAAAATCGATCAGCGAGGAAATCTATTAAGCCAGCTGTAGTGGTGACTTTTAGTCGCAATCTTCTTCAGGCAAGCGGGCGGCTATCCCCGCGCAACAGTAACCACCGCCAGATGCGGTGGATCAAAAGTATCGCGGAGAATCCGCGCACATTCGTTCACAGTAGTGCCCGTAGTGAAAACATCATCGACTAACAAGAGGGGCATTCCTGTGAGTGCCTGGCGCGTGCGGTCACTGGTGCGCAGTGCGAACGCGTCGCGCAGGTTCTCCAATCGCTCCTGGCGATCAAGGTGCGCCTGCTGCGTGGTGTAGCGGGTCCGTTTCAATGCATCGACGACTGTAAAGTCGCAGTGCTTGCTGGCGAAGCGGGCGATCTCGTGCGCTTGATTGAATTCGCGCTCGCGGCGACGACGTGGATGCAGTGGCACGGGAACCAGGATCCATTTGTCCTGCGCAAGGATGCGCGGATCTTCCAGCGCAGGCATTAACATGGCACCTAACACTGTGCGAAGGTGAAACTGGCGCTGGTATTTGAAGCGATGCACCAGCTCGCGCGTCAATGCCGTTGCTTCATAGGAGGCGATGGCAAAGTCAAAATGGAACGTGCGTCCGAGGCAGTTGCTGCACTCGAATGTCTGTGCCGGATGGCCCATATTGCCGGCGAAGGTTTCGCCGCAGTGTTTGCAAAACGGTGCAGCAATGGCCTCTAATTGGTCAGCGCAGGGCTGGCAAAGCCGCGCACTGTCGGGGACGGTGGCGGGATCCGGACTGCTGCAACCGGAGCAACGTGGCGGATAGAGAATGTTGAGAATGGCACGGCCCAGCCAGCGCGCCGCAGGCTTAAAGAAAGGCTTGTGGGGCAGCCCCGGCATGGCCCTAACGCTTCACCCGCACCATGCGTTTTTTGCCGATGCGAAGGACTCCGCCATCGGGTAAATCCAGCTCTACTTGCGGATCTGAGAGCTTTTCGCCATCCAATTGAATGCCGCCCTGCTGAATCATACGGCGGATGTTGGCGTTCGATTCCTTGTGCGAGAAACACTCGCTGAGTGCATTGCTGACCAGCGAGATTATACGTCGCTCATCGCCTGGAGAAAAGTCGGGCAACTCTGCTGCCGCTGCATTCGACTTGCGCATGTCCCAGTTGCGCAATTCAGATTGCGCGAGCTCAGCGGAGTGGTAACGCTCGACCAGTGTGGCTGCCAGTTGTTTCTTTGCTTCCAGTGGATGGATGTCAGGACAGGGAGTGCCAATGATGAGCGGATACCAGCGGCCCATCAATTCATCAGAGATACTCATGGCCTTGCCAAACATGTCGCCAGGGGTATCGGTAACGCCGATGTAGTTTCCGTAGCTTTTGCTCATCTTCTTCACGCCATCCGTGCCTTCCAGCAACGGCACTAACATAACTACCTGCGGCTCCATGTCCTGGCTCTTAAGCATGTCGCGGCCCACCAGGATGTTAAAAAGTTGATCAGTACCGCCGATTTCGACATCCGCACGCACCTCGACTGAATCCCAGCCCTGCATGATCGGGTATTGAATCTCGTGCAGCCGGACTTCCTCTCCGCGGTCGACGCGCGCCTTGAAATCTTCTCGCTGGAGCATCTGTTGCATCGTCACACGCGCATTCAGTTTCAAGACTTCGTCGTAGGTCATCTTGCGGAACCAGTCGCCGTTGTAGACGACTTCCGTGCGGTCGCGATCGAGAATCTTGAACGCTTGCTCGGTGTAGGTTTTCGCGTTCTCCATCACCTCGTCATGAGTGAGCGGTGGCCGCGTTTGCGAGCGTCCTGTGGGATCACCGATGGTCGCCGTAAAGTCGCCAATGATCAGTACGATATCGTGCCCAAGTTCCTGGAACTGGCGCAATTTCACAAATGGCAATGTGTGGCCGAGGTGAATGTCTGGAGCAGTAGGGTCGACGCCCAGTTTAATGCGCAGCGGCTTGCCGCGTGCCAGTTTATCAGCGAGTTCCTTCTCACTGATGATCTTTGCCGCGCCTCGCTTGAGGATTTCCAGGGATTCGGTGACGTCTTTCATCGGAATGGTTCGGTAATGCGGGGCGCCCGGGCGGTCAACCCTTTCGCTCAATACTTCCGCCGATCGATCAGCTTTGTTTTACCAGTGACCTCCCAGTCCGGGTCGTTCACATTGTGCCCTTCGTTGCCCGCGCGATAGACTCGACTGCGGGGATTTTTTCCATCTGCCTTGGCCATGCTGTGCGTATTACGGAAGCTGCAGTCGTAGACGTGCAGGATCAGTGGTTCCTTGCTGCGGCCATTCTGTCGGATCGAGGTGACGCCGTCTCGAAACTTACATCGTCGCACTTCCAGCTCGCCTGCATTCAATTGCACCGCTTTGTCCTGAAACCTGGCAAACGAACAGCCGATGATGCGATTGCGTTTTTCTCCCACTGCCTTGCGACACTTGGCGCTGCGGGTGCTCACGGCATCTTCATAGACGTCCGGAAATTTGACGTTTTCCACGCGGCTATTGATGCCGCGAAACCAGACGCCTTCCGCACTGCGGATGATGCGACCATTTTTCAGAACGGCATTGTTTTTCAAGATGAAGAGCGGCTCGCCATCTTCGCTTTGCGAGTCACGGTCACGACCGCTGTAGGTTTTGCCCTGCATGTCGAACACGGCGTTGTCGACGATGATCGGCTTCTTCACGATGACGGTGTTCCGCTCTCTCTTGGGTAACGGCGGCTGGGTCTTTTTCTTGCCTGCCTCCGCAGTCGAAACGACAATCAGCGGCAACAGGCAATGGATCAAAATGTTCAGAATTAAAATGGGGGGGCAATGCAGCATGCCCAAGTTTACACCGCTTTTGCTTCAGGATGGTCGATTTTGCGACCAACAAGCAACATTGTTATCGAAAATATAGAAAACATGGTATATTTGATTAATGTCTCCGCCCGCCCAATATCGCACATTTTGCCGTGACCACGCTGTCAGCCTCTTCATCGTGGCGACGCTGGGGACTCAGTATTTGTTCATCTGGATGCGCGCGGCAGATGTTGTCCCCGAAAATTTCTACATTTTTCGGTTTCTCCCGCCGCTGTTCTACGCGCTTGGGCTCTCACTGCTGTGCGACGGATTTGAAGGCATACGGGATCTGATCAGGCCGCTGTTTCGGTGGCGAGTGCACATTGGCTGGTGGATATTTGCCGTCTTCTGGCTGACCGCGTTCGCCATATTACTTCTGGTGGTGCAGAATCTTGTTCTTGGAAAAGGGTTTGCCGCAATTCCGCTCAATTTTGCGGATGTCAGCCGACTGCAGGTGCTCAAGTTGATCGCGATTGTGTCGATCATCGAGGAGATTGCCTGGATCGGATTTGCGATGAAACGCTTGTGCAAAGAGATGACACCGTTCATGGCAAGCTTGGTCGTGGGTGCTTTCTGGTGTTGCTGGTGGGTGCCGGTGATCGTCTACGGTGACGGCGTGATTCCAGGTCTGCCGATCTCCATTCTGTTCGTCCACTATCTGGGAATCGCTGCCACCTGCATGTGGGTCTATCACTTTACTAAGAGCGCCCTGGTCGTTGCCGTGATGCAGATGTTCACTAACATTGTATCACTTGTAGTGCCCATTCTCCCTCATCAGGGCGGCATGACCATCTACATCATCTATGTAATCGCCAAGTGCGCCATCGCGATCCTCTTGTTCAAACACTTCGGCCCCAGGCCACTGTTTCGAAAGCAGAAGAATGAGGCGGCAGTGTCAGGGGGATTGCCAGCGTAGTCTGTGGATATCTTCAGCTGCGCAGCACGCGCAGCTCACCGTCGCGACGCGTGGTGCCCTCGCTATCCAGCCTCTCCAGCAGGGGGATCAAGATGCGACGCGTGGTATCAACTGCTTGTCGCAGGTCACTGGCGGTAGATGCACCATTGTTGCGAATATAGCCGACGATGCGTGCCTTGGCCGATTCGAAGACTTCTGATAGAATCACTGCTTTGTCGCTGAGCTGAATGGCTTCGCCAGTTTCGAGCAAAAACTTCAGCGCTTTGCTGTCGACATCTGTGGGTGCGAGTTCTTTGGGATTCGGTGGCTCGAGCGGATTTGCCTTGAGTGCGGCGCGAATACGGTCGCCGGCGGCCGCCAGATTTGCGGGAAGTTGCGGCGAGTGGTCACTCCAGCGCACGCTCTTGCCTGCTCGCACAAAGCCATTTTGACAGAGGGCATCGAGCAATGGGTCAAAGAGTTTCGGATCCGGCAGGCTTGAGGTCAACTTGGGTCGCAGATTATTGATGAGCAATCCCATGTGTTCCGGGTGCGCGGCGTGATGGTCGCGAATCAGCGTGCTCGCTTTTTCGAACATTCGCTTCCACCACACTTGATCAACGATCAGTTTTCCCTGTGTGGCGACGACGTCTGCGTCTGTCAGTTCCTTCAGCGCGGCATTGATTTGATCCCGGCTGAAGCGTGATTTTGCCAGAAATCCACTGAGTGGCACCGCTTTGTCCCGCTCGATCAGTGTGGCTGCGTAAGTGGCGATGTCGTCTGGAGCAGCTGCGCGTTTTTCCAGGAATTCCTTTTGCCGAATCTGGCGAAAAATGCGCCGCCGGGCGTCGGAATCAAGGATGATGCCGCCCGCGATTGTCGACCGTTTCCCCCAGTCACGCAGCACAAAGCGATCGCCGACAAAAGCGTAGACGGGTTCTTCGAAGCGCAGTTGGGCAATCACTTGTTGGCCCCGTTCCAGGATCTTCGTGCTGAGAAAAATGACGCGCGCGCCGTAGTTGGCGCCGCCGTGGTGCCAGCGCACTTTTTGACCATTCTTGATCGGTTGAATCGCTGACGGCTGTCCGCGCACTTCGCGATCCCCTTTTTCTAACAGTACATCAAGAGTGTCACAAGGTTCGCCCAGTCCGGGCAAAGTAACGACATCACCACGATGAATGCCATCGCGTCGCTCACGTGAAGCGATCGAGACATCCGAGAGGTTAAGCGCAGTGCGCATGCCCGGCTGCGCCGCATCCTGATCTGAGCTGTGGCTCTGAATATTGCGCAGGTGCGTTTCCAGGCCGCCGGGCTGCACGACAGCCGCTTCTCCCTTGGAAAATTCGCCACCAATGAGTGTGCCT
This sequence comes from Verrucomicrobiales bacterium, assembly GCA_051270635.1. Classification (GTDB taxonomy): domain Bacteria; phylum Verrucomicrobiota; class Verrucomicrobiia; order Verrucomicrobiales; family DEV007; genus JAGROY01. The sequence goes on from JBNMNB010000004.1 coordinate 24,884, forward strand.
GTCACCACGGTTCCGATCCCCTGCGGCGAAAACACGCGATCGACCGGCAACCTTGGTTTGCCGATGCCCGTTGGATCAGGAACATCGCGCAGCTTTCGCGCAAGTGCTGTCTTCAGCTCATCGATGCCTGTTCCTTTGATCGCTGAAGTGGGCACGATCTCAATCCCTTCAAATGCACTTCCGCTAATATCGTCACGCACCATCTCGACCGTGAACTCCAGATCATCGGCGAGGTCTGACTTTGTCATCGCCATGAGAGCGTGATCGACTCCGAGGTAAGAAAGAATCTGCAGGTGTTCCTCCGATTGCGGCATCCATCCGTCATCGGCAGCGACAATGAACAATGCAAGGTCGATCGAACCGACACCGGCGACCATGTTTTTGACAAAATCCGCGTGGCCGGGAACGTCGACAATTCCGATATCGTAAACCAGCTCGGAATCGTCGGGGTCTTCGATGCGCAGGTGAGCGAAGCCAAGGTCAATGGTCATCCCGCGCGCCTTTTCTTCAGGCAGACGATCGGGGTCGATGCCGGTGAGAGCTTTCACAAGTGAGCTCTTGCCGTGGTCAATGTGGCCGGCAGTGCCGACGATGAAATGGCGAACTTTCATGGTATATCGCGAAACAGAACGAGAAGAATTGAGCAGAAAAAAGCAATGAATCAGGCGCAACCGCACCCACCGGGCCGTGTTCATCCCGGCGCGGCAGCGGGTGCCGCCGGGGACGCTCCCCCTGTTCGCATGTAGCCCAGCCCGCCACTCACAATCCGCCGCACTGGCAATCCGGACTCACGATGCACTACAAGCGTTGCCTCCATCATTCCCTGCCGAACCTCGAAGCGTTGCGGCTCCTGATCGGCATTGTCGGGAATAGTCTCGTAAACGTAAATGGGCATTCGTCTCGTCATTTCATGACTCGGATGATCGCTCGACGCAATGGTTTTCGCTGGCGGTTTCGCTACTTCTTGGCTTCGGTTACACTTCTGTCAGCATTTCGCGGCAACCATCGTGCGTTTATTTGAGGCGGAAAACTGAGCAACTCCAGGCACCCAGATCCCAGGTGAGACCATCATCGGAATGGGAGGCCTCTCCGGTGACTGGGGTGTGTTGCCAGGCCGCGTTGACGCCTAGATCAGCAATTGAAACGGTTTGCCTGCTGCGGCCTGCATTGCACACGACTGCAACGGTCTCGTGATCGCTGAGGCTGCGCTTGAATGCGAACACGCGTTCAGGATCACGGGCCAGCACCTGCTCGTAATTCCCCAGCATGAGTGCGGGTAATGCCTGACGCATGGCGATTATTTCGCGATAAAAAGTCGCCAACTTATGATCAAAGGCAACGTTGTCCGTGCGATCCATCGCGCCGAATGGGCCGTAATTTTCTTGCTGGTAGTCCAGATCTTGCCACACCATTGGTTTGCGGCAATCGGGATCGTCCGCGCCCCATAGGCCAGCCTCGTCACCGTAGAAAATTACGGGTGCCCCTGGCGACAGCATGTGCAGAGCGATGATCAATTTGTGCCGTTGCCGTTCCTCGGCGTCGGGCGCACGCACCTGGTAGTCACGGTTCTGCTTTAGGCCTGCACCGTGATCAAGCCGACAGGTGGGATTAGCGACTGCTGATGCGAGACGTGCCACATCATGGCTGCCAATGTAGTTCTGGATTCCAAGGGCCGTGCGGTATCCGTATTGTGCATGTAGTTCTTCTAACAATGCTCCAAAACGCGTGGCGGAAATGGCGACATCGCTGGGGTTCACAAATTGCAAGACGGCGTCGCCATAGCGATAGTTCATCACTGAGTCAAAGGCATCGCCCTGCAACCAGGGGGCTGCGTTCATCATTTTGTTCACCTTGTAGTCATCCCACCAGATCTCACCAGTCAGGAACGCATCTGGACGGATCGCGTGCACCCACGTGCGGAATTCTTTCCAGAAAGCCAGCGGCAATTCCGCCGCCACATCCAGCCGCCAGCCATCGATGCCATCGCTCGGATCACCGTCTGCATTGGGATCCATCCAGCGACTGACGATTGCTCGCAGGTGCTTTTTCACTGGGGCAATGGGCCCATTTTCGTCCTGGCGAAAGACGGGCAGGTCCTTGATGCCTACCCAGCCATCGTAGTCGAAAGTGCTGCCCGGTATCTTTGGATCTGGCCACGAATGGATATGAAACCACTCCGCATAGGGGCTTTCCGGGCCGTCCGCCTTTGCCTTCTGCAATGCCCAGAACCGAATGCCGACGTGATTGAAAACCCCATCGATGATGATGCGCATTCCCCGTTGGTGACATTCAGTGATGAGTTTCAGGAACAATCGGTCGGCCGCCGTCCATTGCCACGTTGACGGGTCAGCGGGGTCTTCACTTGCCTGAATCTTCCCATCGCCCACTGGATCAGGCCCAAAGTGGCGATCAATGTGATGAAACAGGGTCGCGCCATACTTGTGCAACGAAGGCGATTCGAAAACCGGATTCAAGTAGAGCGCATTCACTCCAAGGTCATTCAGATAATCGAGTTTGTCGATGATCCCTTGCAAGTCACCGCCGTAGCGCCGCAGCTGCGCATTGACGTAAAAGTCGCCATCGTTCAAGCGCAGTTCCCATGGCTGCGGGCGATACCAGTCGGCTGTCCACGGCGAGACCTTCCAGCCTTCCGGCTGAAGATACGGCCAGGTGCCCGCCAGCGACTCAACCGTTGGATCATTCGAGGCATCGCCATTGCAGAACCGATCCGGAAATATTTGATACCACACTGCACGTTGAAACCACTCAGGAGCGGGCGTTTCGCTAAGCGGTTTTGCAGAGGCAAGATCGACGACGGCGAGTGCGATTGCCGCTATGCACAAGCGAGTAGATTTGCTTCCGAAATTCCAAGGACTCATGCATCGATGATGCGCGGTAATCGTCATGCTGTTCCAGCACAAAGTGGGTAAAGATCTTAACGATCTCTACGATTGCGGAACTTTTTTTACGAAGCAGGCCTTGAGTGCGATGGCGGTTCCTTCCATTCTGCAATCAATCTCATGATCGCCATCGACCAGGCGGATGGGCTTCGATTTTGTGCCGCGCTTGAGCACTTGAGAGGAGCCTTTGAGTTTCAGGTCTTTGACCATCGCGACGATGTCACCGTCCGCCAGCACATTGCCATTCGCGTCTTTGACAATCCGTCCCGCTTCCTCGCGTTCCCACTCGTGCCCGCAGGTAACGCATTCGTAGATCTCTGGAAGTTCCAGGATCTCATTCATTTCGCACATCGGGCAGGTCATTTCGCTCATGTTCGTAACAGAGACGTGACATGTTAGATTGGCAAATGACAAGATGTTGGCCACTCGTTGATTTTAAAAGGGACATAGACGCTACAGTCCCAACCATGCAGCGATGATATTACGCTGCACTTCCGAGGTGCCGGAATAAAGTGTGCTGCCAAGGGCGTCGCGCAGATCGCGTTCGATGGAATACTTTCCGGTCAAGTAGCCGACGCCGCCCAGGATCTGCATCGCATCCATGGCGGACTGCACAAATGCCTCGCTGGTGAACAACTTTGCAATGCTGGCATCGAACGAGGCCATGCGCGAGGTGTCGAGCTGCGTGGCTGCTTTGTAGATGAGCAATTTCGAGGCTTCAAGCCGCACTTTCATGTCGGCGATCTTGTGCGAGACACCCTGAAACTTGGCGATGGGTTGTCCGGACTGGACGCGCTTGCGGGCGAATTTGATCGTCTGTTCCAGGATGCGTTGCATCGCTCCCGCATGCGCCGCGAACAAGCCGACGCGTTCCCACATCATCGCATGATTGAACATGCCGACGCCGCCACCTTGCTTACCACTCAGCAAATTCTCTGCAGGGACGTAGACGTTTTCAAGTTTCAATTCTCCCAGTGGCACGGTGCGATGCCCCATGGTTTCGAAGCGTTCAGTCACGCTGAAGCCTTCGGTTTTTGTATCAACAATGAATCCTGAAAGTCTTGCTTGCGCGTTCGCATCAGGGTCCGTCACCGCAAAGACCAGTGCAATGTCGGCGACTGGCCCATTGGTTCCGAGCGTCTTCACTCCATTGATGCGGTAGCCATCGCCGTCTTTAACGGCAGTTGCTGAAATAGATCCCAAATCCGATCCTGCACCGGGCTCGGACATGGCATTGACACCTACTTGCGTGCCGTCGCACAGTGGCAGCAGATACTTTGCTTTTTGTGCCTCGGTGCCGAATGCGGCAATGGGATTGGCGGTAGCAAAGTGATGCGCCCCCACTGCGAACACGAATCCGCCATCTTCACATCCATAGCCGAACGCTTCCATGGCAATGGTGGTGGAAAGGCTGTCGAGGCCAGCGCCGCCAAGTTCCTCTGGCACCGAGAGCGCATGCAACTTGTGCGCGGCGCACTTCTTCCACAACGCACGCGAGAACGTCTGATGCCGGTCGCGATCTGCTGCATTCTCATTCTCCAGCTCGGTCTTGGCAAAGGCGACGATGCTTTTGTAGAGGGCAGTTTGATCAGCATTGAAGTTGAAGTCCATAGTCGACAAGAGTGGCCGTATCAGGCGAATCGTCAAGCAACAGCCGCAACTGGAAGGTGAGGGCCAGACGCAAATTCGGCAGCTGTGCGGCAACACTTTGCGTTCAGCATTAGCGGAATGTCTTGGATTCGTGGCCGTTCCCGGATTACAGTGCGGGCAGCAATTGAACCTGGCCGCGAAAATGTTCACTCTCAAAAAAGCACTCCCGTCTCGCACCTTTCTGTGTGGACTGGGCACAACGATGGCGCTGCCTGCGCGCGACGTCGTGGCAGGTCTGACCAATTTGTTGCATAGCTTGTAATGGATTCCCTTCCTCCCAGTATTCCAGATTTGCCGCCGCCCCCAGCCGAGCCGGGCGAGGAGACGCTAACGGTGTCCGACATCTCCCACCTGCAACTGCTGGCGATCTTTCACTACATCCTCGGCGGCTTCATTTTTCTCTTTGGCTGTTTTCCCCTCATCTACGTGGTAATGGGCATCTTGATGATGACCAACGCGAGTTTTCTCCGACAAATGGATGGCGATGGCATGCATTCCTATCAGTCGCATGAGGAAATGCAGGAAGATGTGCTGTTCGGAGGGGAAGCCCCACCCAGACCAATTCAAGTCGAAGCGGAAACCGATCTGATGCCCGAGCCGTCGCGGCAGCAACAGCAAGGGGCCAGGCAGGAAGATCAGGGGCTCAAAATGATGGGTGGATTCATGACATTTATCGGTTTGATCATGAGCTTTGGCGGCTGGTTGATGGCCGGCACGCTGTTGTTTGCAGGCCGTTCCCTGCAGAAACGAAAGAGATTGCTCTACTGCCAGGTCGTCGCGGGCGTTTCCTGTATGCTGGTGCCCCTGGGGACTGTGCTCGGAGTATTCACCATCGTCGCGCTGCAACGGCCTTCAATCGCTGCTGCATTTAAGCGCGTCTGATCCCGCCGCAGAAAAATAGACGCTCAAGGAGCAAAATTCTCGCTGACATGGAAAAAGCAGGCGAAATCAGAATCGTCGGTGCGAGCTATTCGCTGTAAAATGGCAAAGTGAAACTGATGAAGTAGTCACCTATCCCGTCAGGCAGAATCTTCATCCTGCGGATCTTCCTGGAGATGCGCGACTATCTGGTGTGACGCTCGCGAATTGCGAACGTTGCCCCAGATTTTTTTGATCACGAAACCGCTTTCCTATTTCACCATCAATCCTTCGACTGCTGTTTTGAGTTGGCGAAAGTTTCCAGTGGCGAGGTCTTCGGGAGTATTGCTGACTTTGATGTCGGGTTCGAGTTGCGAATTCTCCAGCAAGCTGCCGTCGTTGGCACGCATTCCTACTTGAGGGATGCCGAAGTAAATGGTGGGATCGATCTGCGTTTCCCACCAGACGGCAGTGCCGGTTCCCGGGACGGGCATTCCGATCAATTTGCCAATCCCAAGTGCCTTGTAGGCAAAGGGAAACATGTGTGCATCCGAGTAGTTCCCTTCCCCCATCAATACCGCAGACGGGCGGCTCCATTTGAACATCGGCTCTGATCCCATGTTGTCCTGACCTCGTGGAAAAAACTGGATGTAGGGTTTGCCACTTAGTAACGTGACCAGATCGTCGTGCAGCCAGCCACCACCATTGAAACGTGTGTCAATCACAACGGCGTCGGTCTCATGATCCGGCCCTAACAATCGCGAAAACGTATCGCGGAAGCTGGCATCGTTCATGCCACGCACATGAAGGTAAGCGATGCGGCCACCAGAAATTTCTGTCGTCGCGTCGCGGCATCGCTTGACCCAGCGATCGTAAAGCAATTCGTTCAAGTCGGCACCGGAGATCGGCTTCACCACTTCCTCCCAGGCTCCTCCATCTTCGGGGTTCATAAGCGATAGCAGGACGCGATCACCCGATTTGCGATTTAGCAGTGGGTAGTAGTTCATTCCGGCGGCAATTTCCTGGCCGTCGATCTTTTCGATTACCGTGCCAACCGCAGCTTTCGAATCTGCACGATTCAATGGACTCCCGACAATGATCTCTTGAATCCGAATACCAGCTCCGTCATAAGAGGAATCGGCAAAAATCCCAAGCGCTGCTGTCGCATCTCCATTCGAATGACGCGGGCGATGCCCGGAACCTGTGTGCGACGCATTCAACTCGCCGAGCATCTCACTTAGCACTTCGGAAAAATCGTAGTTGTTGTTCACGTGTGGCAGGAACTTCGCATACTCGCGCTTATAAAAGTCCCAGTCGACACCATGTAGATCTTCGACATAGAATTTCTTTTTGAGCTGTCGCCAGGCGTGCTCGAACATGTAATCGCGCTCATCGGACGGCCTCAGTGCCATCTCAGATCCTGTCGAAATCGGCTTTCGCTCACTGGCCTTACTGGTATCCACTTTGAACAAATTGCCGCCATTCATTACAATCAAGGTTTTACCTTCGCCATCGATCAGCAATGTCTCCGGTGGTGCATTGCTCCCACCCGAGCGACCAGGAAACTTCATCAGCAATTTGGGAACGTTCTCAAAAAGCTCATTCACCCACAGGTCGTAGCCATCCTCAAATTTGCTTAAGTAATAGAGTTTCTCCCCATCTGGCGACATCACCGCTGCTGCCAGCGCTGAGGAATGCCGGGTCAACCGAACGGTGCGATCTTCCAGTCCAGCCCATTCAATTGCGACTGGCTCCACCGGCTCCACCACTTTCTCATTGTCGTCTTCTTCCTTGTCACCGTCCTTTTTCTCATCGTCTGGCTTGTCTTCCTTGTCTTTCTTCTTCTCCTCCTTTTTCAGTTCCTTCAGGAGCGCGTATTCTTCCTTGCTGAGATTGAATCGATCGTAGGCGTCCTGCGTCAGGAAGGTGCCGTAGACATCCTCCTGACTGCCCCAGCTACCGTGGGAACGCATGCCATTGCGATTGGACATCCAGACCAGAATTTTACCACCAAAGGCGAACTGCCCACCCGTTTCCATGTAGCCACTCCTGGTGACGTTCATCACTTCGCCGTCACCTGAGGCGGGCACCAGTGCTACGTCTTCCGCCCAGCGACCATGGCCAAGGATCCCCGAAGCAAGCCACTTGCCGTCAGGCGACCATTCGAAGAATTGATCACCATCTTTATAAGAATAATTCTGATCGCCCGACAACACCGTGCGGATTCGCTTGCTGTCAATATTAAGGACACGCAGCGTCGTGCGCTCTTCCAGAAACGCGATCTCTTTGCCATCTGGCGAGAACTTCGGTTGGAATGTTTCAGTCGCCGACTGCAGCACCGCTTCTTCGTTCAGAATGGTTGAGATGTAGAAATACTTCTCTTCAGCGCGTGCGATGCGAGACACATAGAGGTCCCAACTTTGGCCGCGCTCGGCAGCATACAGGAGGGAACGACCATCCGGCGAAAAGTTGACACTGCGCTCCTGCTGCGGTGTGTCCGTGATGCGATTGGTCACCTCGTGGTCTAATGATGACACAAAAACTTCACCGCGCACGACGTAGGCCACTTCCTTGCCATTGGGTGAAAGCGCGACTTCGGTGACTCCGCCACCGACAGAAACCACTTGGCGTTCGTTCTCTTTCTCGCCAGTGCGGATGCGAACGCTCACCTTCTCAGGTTTGGCCCCTTCATCAGGATTCAAGGTGTAGATTTCCCCGTGATAGCTGAAACACAACACGCCGTCACTGGATGTGCTGAGAAATCGCACAGGATGATACTTGAAATAAGTCAGCTGGACGGGATCTGCATCTCCAGGCTTGGCCCACACATTGAATGTGCCGTCCTGTTCCGACAGATAATGCAGCACGCCGCCCTTTCCGAACACTGGATTGCGGTCTTCGCCCGCAAAGTGGGTGACCTTGGAATGTTTGCCAGACATTCGATCGAAGATCCAAACGTCTCTTGCGATTGATGACGTATGGTGCTTGCGCCAGGCATTCTCGAATCCCTTGCGGTCCTCGTAAGCAATGCGGTTTCCGTCAGCACTGTAGACGGCATTCTCCGCAGGTGTCGTCAGAACTTGCACCGGACGCTTGCCATCGAGCTGCGCGGCATAAAGTTCAGGCTGAGATCGCGATGGAAAGACGATGCTCTCGGCAGAATCCTGACGAACAGATGAAAACAATACCGACTTGCCATCAGGATGATATCCGCTGGGAAAGTCGGGCGCAGAATGAAACGTAAGACGGGTCGCCGCACCTCCTGTTGCCGGGATAGTGAAGACATCGAAGTTACCGAAGCGATCCGATGCAAAAGCGATGCTCTTGCTGTCCGGTGACCACACTGGCATGTGATCGTGCGCTTCGTGTTGTGTGAGATGAACGGCATCACCGCCAGATGTTGAAACCGAATACAAATCGCCACCATAGGCGAAAATAATCTGATCACCCGCAGGAGAAATTGCCGAATACCGCAGCCACAATGGTGTCTCGGATGCATCTTTTGAGTAGGCGTGCTGAATACCTGCGGGCCACGTTGCTGCCGCTGCTACGACAGCCATCGTCAGTTTGAAAGCGAATGATGTGAATCTCATAAAAGACCACTAACATAACGCTCAGACCGCTTCGATGCTAACTCTTTCCCTCAGGATGACGCCTCGGGAACATGAACTGTCTACATCTCCTGGTTATAAATGCTAACCTGGATTTGAGATGACTCGAACGTACTGTTCTTTGGTCGCAGCTGGATCGACGGGCACGGTGAATGTCGTTCTGCCGCCTTCACCAGGCGACAATCCGTCATCAAGCTCAACCCAGATCTTCAGGTCCGTCGAGCTTTCGATCGCGTAGGAACGCGACGAGCGCGATGGCCAGCTGAGTGTGAGGCCGCCCGGTGACTGGCTGTAAGTCATAGTATCAATGGCGAAGGCTTCTCCGCTGCCACCCACAGCACTGGTTCCGCTGACGCCTGACGAGTGGATCAATGCGACTTCCTCTGGACTGATAACACGACGCCAGATAGCGAGGTCATCCAGGTCACCGGGGAACCAGTTCTCCCAGCCTGTACCTTCTGTGCCATCGGTCGCTACATTGGTAGTCAAGCCGGAGTCGATGTCGCCGATGGCCGATATATCGACACTTCCCAACTCCACGCCATCGAGATAGAACCTGGCGACATCATCGCGATCATGACTGACGGCAATGTGGTGCCAGTCTCCATCATTGATCACCGCTCCTGTTGGATCAAAGTCTGCGCGTACGGATCCGTCACCGATATTCCACTCGAGGTTGCCTTCACCATTGCTGCCGTTGGAGCTATTGGCCGCAATCACCCATCCAGGATTGAGCCCGCTGTTCCAATCCTTGTTCGAAATAATTGCCGGATCAAAATTGGTGCCGCCATTGTCGCGGTTGTCGGTCAGTGGGCTGGTAGTGCGCACCCAGATTGACACTGAGAAATCCGTCGACTCTCCAAATTGCAGGATCTTTGAGTCTTCCAGCACAAGGTATTGTCGAGGATCAGCAGTGTCATCGAAAGTGTAAGCGCCGCCGATGGCACCGTCGCTTGTTGCTGTGGGTTCGCCGGTGATATCGGTCATCACTTCGTTGCCGGATTCATCCAGAATCGCAGCATCAAATGACAAATAGAATGCAAGCTCGTCTTCAAGCGAACCATTGAAAAAACCCGCAGTGCAGGTGGCACTTTCACAATTTTCAGCATTGTTGCCCACCAGCCTCAAGGTGTAGATGACTTCGACAAGTCCAGCTGCACCAGCATTGGGGGGACTGTCAGTGTAGCTGACTGCATCGAGCGCCAGTGATGCAATCAATTCGCCGTCGCGCAGCAGCTCCAGGCCAGTGGCGTCCACGTTAGCGGGCGCTACCCAGCTCAATGCCACTTCACCAGCAGCTGGGTTCACTGTGCAGGTAAATCCTGACGGACAAATGATTGCGCCCGTTGCCGAAAACATGCTTTGGATCTCACTTCCACTTAACGCTCTTGGCCAGAACTCAAGCTGGGTCAGTTCACCTTCGAATCTGATGTCATCGTTGTCGTCAAGATAGGAACCAGCGATGAATCCCGATTCAGGTAATGGATCGTAATCGATGGGCCCAGTCATCCCCGCCGATGCGACTTCCGCTCCATTCACGTAGAGTTTCAAATTGCTTCCGTCATAGGTGCCAACGACGAAATGCCATTCGTCAGCATCATAGGGCTCCGAGCTCGACAGATAGAGAATCGAACCGAGGTCATCGGTGCCCACTCCCCATCCGAATAAATCTCCCGCGCGGGTGTGCAAGGTGTAGCCGGATTCCACAGCACCTGTGTCGTAGACGTAGCCGGCGATTCCTGCGTAGTCGCCAAAGAATTCTGGCTTCACCCAGGCGGCGATAGTCAACGCCTCGGTGGGGCGCAGCACGGGTTCTTCACCGAATTCGACCCAACCGTTGTCGAAGTTCAGAGCTATACCTTTGTCCAGTATAGATGTATCGACCCAGTCGTCTTCATCGATCTCGAAAAGCGTGCCGTTGATCTCACCGCCACCGGAATCGGCAACATTGGTGCCAGTTCCCTCATTGAATTCCCAGCGCCCACTGTCGCCAAGTGCAGCAGCAGTCGTGAAGCTCCAGACCTCGCCTTCGATCCTGACATTGCCCTCTTTCAATGTGTCGACCTTCCAGTAATAAGTGGTTCCGCCCTCGAGTTCTCCGGACGATATCGGTGGCTGCGCAACATTCGACTGCAGCTGTTCTGCACCCAATGCTGGAGTGCCTCCAAAGTAAACATCGTAGGTCAAAACATCAGTATCACCACGCCAGGTGAGCATCAACTCTGCGCCGATGACTCCCGTCTTGCGCGGCGTCGGCACGGGCGAAAATGCGCGCCCGACGCGCTCGCCAGTCGGAGCAGGAATCGTTAACTGGCTGACAACCGCCGCGTGGTCAGAGGCCCATGCATTTGCACCATGATTCGGGACATCTTCCAGAATCCCCGGGAGGATGAAGACCTCCGCCCCCTGCACGCTGACACCAGCGCCGCCGAAATGAATCATGTCGATGCGATCCTGCGGTTCCTCTTCAGGGCCGATGCTGTCGCGCAGGCTGTAAATCGGCGACCAGGTATTTCCCGGCTTGGCTACTGGATCTGGATTGGCTACCCGATAGGCATCACTCAATCCGGCAGCGGAGACCGCCGTCGTCACCGGCCACTCAACGACGTAATCGCAGTGGGTGCTTTCAGTTGCCTCAGTCCAGTCCAGGTGGGACGGCGTGTTGAAGTCACCCACTAGAAATACGGGCGTCGAGTCGGCCACGTCGATGGCATCTTCCATCTCGTCAAGGATACGCTGCACTTGCGGCAATCTGCCTGAGCTGGTTTCTCGGTCTAACAGAACATCTACGGACTCGCCATCCCAGCAAGCATCATACGGGCCGTAAGGAAAGGCGGAAAGGTGACAGCTCCAAAAGACGATCTCCTGCAACGGATCGGCACTGATTTGAACGCGAGCACCCATACCACTGCCGCCGTTCATCGTTTCGACGATGGGATATTTACTCAGAATTCCCACACTTCCGCCGCCCTGAGCAAAGTGCCAGCCAAGGGCCTGGGCATGTTCACGTGCGCGGGCACCGTTTGTTTCCTGCAAGCCAATGACATCGGAACCGGATTTGATAATGCCTTCAAGATTCTTCGATGGTGTGCCGCCAACCCAGAGATTGTAAGCCATCACATTGAGCGCCGTCACTGGTGCCCCTCCAGGTGGCACGACCTCCAGATTCACGCTGCCTTCGACAGCAATCCCATCGCTGTTCTCGACACGAATATTGAAATTTTGCGCACCCAGGTCTGCCGCCAGTGGGGTTCCAGTGATGTCACCATTTTCCTCAACCGTCAGCCACGCAGGGTCGGCACCCACTTTGGAGAACGTCAGGTCGCTTCCTCTGGTATAAGCCGCGAGTCGCCCTGAGTATTCAGTGTTCACTTCCGCGCGCACCAGCATCATCGGATCTGCAAAAAGCTCAGGAACGACAGCATCACTTTCCAGAACCGTAAACTCAATCGGGTCATCGATCGAAAAATAGCCATCGCTCTCCAGAAAGAACGCGATGTAGTCGCCCTCAGGCAGGCCGGGAACTCCGAACGTTACCGAGCCATCGACAAAGTCCTGGTCGCCACCAGTCTGTGTCCCATTAGTGTAAAGCCAGATAGTAGATGCTTCGACGAACTCATTATCCACTGGCCCATTTCCTGGATTGGAGTAAATGCCAATCCAGTCGAGCCCATTCCCAGGCGAGTCCGTCCAGCTGGCGGCGATCGGTTCGTCAGGACTGTAGCTGGCCTTATCAAGTGTGAATCCAGCCAGTAACGTGTTGAGCGTCAGCAGCCCAAATCCGGAGAGAATGAGCCATTTTTGAATATGTAAACACGTTGCCATGTCCCAACCTAGCCCAAAAACCCCTAACAACAATTCACGATCCTCCGGCCGAATCCATGCCTTCCAGCGGCTAGATGACGATGTCGATATTGCGACAGAACTGCAGCAAAATGTGAGTATGCTGGCGCTGCATTAGACTGGTCAATGAAGCTTGCCCTGCAAATTATAGCTGTGTGAGCTGTGTAGATATCTGCGGGCCGAAAGCACTCCTGGATAAGAACCCTGCCGGCCAAACGCCCGGCCAACATGATCAGTCGCTCCGCGACAAACCGCCCTGATTTCCGCAGGATAGCTTTCTGACACTATTGCCCTGTTTTGAACAACCCAGTCGGTGAGGGAGCGCTGCCAGATCAGCATTTTACAATTGCCCAGCGTTCGCGGCGGTGCCGATAGCATCGGCAAATGATATTGCTGACTTACCGTGGCGACCTTTGACTTCATCGACAAGGACAGTGACGGCCAGATCACCGAGGAGGAATTCCTCGAAGCATTCATTCCTCCGGAAGGGCCGGGTGCCAAAGGTGGCGTCGATGCGAACGAGTTGTCACAGGAGTTGCGCAACTCGCTGACGGCAGACTTTGCGCGATTGGATCAGAATGGTGACGAGCATCTGAGCCTGGAGGAATTTCTAGCTGGCAATCCTAATCAACAGGGATTCGAAGAACTGGTGAAATTACTCACCGATGATTTCAATTACCGTGATGGCGATGACAATGGAACACTATCACTGGACGAATACCTGGCACTGGTGCTGCCGGAGGGGCCGATCGATGCGTTCCTTTCTCAAGATCGAAACCGAGATGGTTTCATCGAGCGTGGTGAGATCGCGGTGATTTTCCTCGGTGCACCTGATGAGATGATCGACGATTTCCTCTCCTTCCATGATGCCGACGGTGACGGCCGGATCAGCCGTGAGGAATTCGAAGATCGCAGGGCCAATAACAACTTTGCCAGCTTCGACCTGGACAATGACGGTTTCCTCAGTCGCGAAGAATTTCAAGAGGCAACGATTGGTGAGAAGGAAGCGGTCGATAAAGCCTTTGCGACCTTGGATGGCGATGAAGATGGGCGGATCAGCAAAAAGGAATTCGAGGACCCCGGGCACCATGTGCAGGATGAAGAATTCAATGAACGCGATGAGAATGGCGATGGGGTCATCAGCCGAGAAGAGGTAGTTGCCTTTTTCGGTGCCGATGATCCGATCGTTGACGACATCATGAGCACAAATGACGCGAATGGCGATGGAGTGATCGAACGTGACGAGTGGGTGGGAGGATTTTAAGTAGCCGAGGCATGACCTCTCGGGACTGAGATTGGGGACTCGCTCCTCACCAGTTCCGAGAGGTTGCTGTCACAACTGAAACATCATCGATGTCGCTCGTGATTTCAAAATTATTACATCTTTCTGGGTGCTGTCTGACACTCGCCATTGCCACTGCCGCGCCCTGCGCGGCAGCGGTGCTCTACACCACTTCGTTCGATGACTTCGAAGTGGGGGCGGATCAGCTTGCTCAAGTGGGAGGCTGGCGTGCTTCTGGTCGTGGCCAGGGATTGCATGGAATTGACAAGGACGCGATTCCTGGCCTTGGCAAGAGCGGCTTTCTGGGGCGAAGTAGTCCCGCAGCTGACACCTCGTTCGTCAGTGTGTGGCGGCCATTGAACTACAGCCCGTTGGCTCAGGAAATGCCGATTATCGAATTCTTCGCCATCGTTGGCGTCGCCGATTCGACCAATGGTGCGCGCGACAATTTCTACATCACGCTTTACGATTCCGGGAATCAATTGCTGGGTGCCATCAACTTTGACAACACCAATGAACGCTACGGAATCTGGCGCTACGATGGACAAAATTATCACCGCGCAAGTGGCGCGTTCTTTCGTGGTAAAGTACACGAACTCTACCTGCGAATCAACTTCGCTACCGGAAAATGGAGTGCCGAGCTCGATAACTTGCCACTCTTTCGCGATGCGCCAATCGACTTCACAGGCAAGACGCGGACGCTTGGAAGCTTCGCCGCCGAGTGGGAGATCAGCGATGCTGCGAATCCGGGCAACAACTGGTTTCTATTCGATGAATGGACGATCGAAGGTTCGCCCCTGCCCGGTTTGACAGCCGCTTTCCGGGCTGAGCCAGACTTTCTCAACGTGCGCTGGAATTCTGCTGAGACCGGTTACGCCTACCGTGTCCAGAACAGCGCAAACCTTGCCGACTGGGAAACTATCGAAACCATCACGCCGATACAGCGCGGAGAATCGCGACTGCAAATCCAACCCTCCGAACGCTCAGGTTTTTACCGAGTGAAGCGTTTCATTCCATTGATCAATGCACCAAGCCAACCCTGACGCCGAAGAGTCCAGCGACAGGCTGGAGATGTTGTTTGCCGCTGCCATTGAGCTTCCCGATGGCGAGCAACGCGCACTGTTTCTCGGGCAACTTGCACCCGAAGACGCGCCGATGCGAGCACAACTGGAATCCTTGCTGGAAGCGCATGGACGTGGGCAAGAGGAAGAGTTTCTCGAGGCCGCGCCTGCCACAGTGCGACTAGCGGCTTCGGAGAAAATGCCGTCTGCGCCGGGTGACCGCATCGGTGCCTATCGGCTGACGCGAATCCTGGGGCGGGGTGGAATGGGAACCGTCTTCCTTGCATCACAAGTGGAACCGGTGCGGCGGGAAGTCGCCATCAAGATCCTGACAACGGCAGAATTGGCTCCAGAGGCACTGGCACATTTTCAAATTGAACGTCACGCCTTGTGCCGTCTCGAGCATCCGAACATTTCGCAACTTTTCGATGCTGGCTCCCTGCCTGACGGAACACCCTACTTCGTCATGGATCGCGTCGATGGTGAGCCGATTGACGGCTACTTTGAGAATCATGCAGCACCTCTGAACAGCCGCGTTCGCATTCTCGCGGAGATCTGCGAAACCTTACACTATGCTCATGGTCGAGGTGTCTTGCACCGCGATCTAAAACCATCCAATATTCTGGTGACAGAAGCGGATGGCACGACGCGCATTCGTGTGATCGATTTTGGCGTGGCCTATCTCGAAGGTGAAAGTCATCCGAACGGAATTACTGGCGGCACCCCTGGTTATATGAGTCCTGAGCAGGAGGCGGGAGAGCATGCAGATGTAGCTGCCGAAGTATTCTCAATCGGCATGATCGGCTGCAATGTGCTCGGCAACTGGTCACCCGATGACGGGCGGGAATCGATCGCCGCCCATTTGGAGAAACTGCCGCAAGATCTCGCAGCGATCCTCTCGAAAGCTACAACGAATGCACCAGTCGATCGCTACACGTCTGCCGAGAATTTGGCGCGTGACCTGCGGCGATTTATCGATCTTCAACCAGTGATGGCCAGGCGGCAGACTGCAGGCTACATCGTCAGACGCTTTGTGCAGCGCCATCCAGTTCCAATGTTCCTCACAGCAGCGCTCGTCATAGCCCTTGCCACTACAGCCGTCCAAATTTGGCAGTCGAATAGTGACTTGGCAGCAGCCCTGAAACGTGAGCGTGAATTGCGCGCCGAGTCCGAGCTCATGGCCGACTACTGTCGAAAATTACTGCGCACTCCCGACGCACTATCCCTGCAGCGTGGGGCCAAAGTGCGAGACTTGCTTGCTGCCGCAGTTGTCGATGCTGCGCAACATTTTGCCGACCGCCCCGTCCTGCATGCAGATATTCTGACGACTCTGGCCGACAGCTACGCCAAGCTCGGCTACCTGGCCGAATCGCGTGATCTTTATCGCAAAGTGGTCAAGCTGCACACTAGTTCTCTCGGCACTGCGGCGCCGCAAACCATCGAAGCATTGCTGGAAATGGGACGCCTGCAGCTGGCGCTCGGCCAGACGCAAGAGACGCGGCGGCTGGCAGAAGTTGCTCTGATTCGTATCGACCGCGCGCGGCTTGATTCCAGATTGCGTGCCAGTGGAAAATTGCTCCTCGCCCGGGCGCTGGTGTCGCTGGGCATGCCTGACGCGGCGCAGGTGCAGTTGCAGCAGGCCAGTTCTGCGTGTGAAGATCCGACCACGCGGTGGATTGCACAAATGGAATTGCTCGGTGCGGAACCGGGCACGCCAGAGGGTTTTGCCGACAGGATAACGATGCTGCTGGAGCAACAACCAACCCATGATGATTCAGCGCAGGACGGGATCCATCGTGCCAAGTTGCGTCTGGTCGACACACTCGTGAACTTGGGAATGACTGAGCAGGCACGACGCTTGCTTCGCCACATTGCAGACTCAGCCGCCGGGCCAGCGCCGAGATTGGGGGCCGAGCTTCGCCTCGCCCTCCTTCCACCACTCGACAGTGAAGCGTTAGGCTGCGTCGCTGAACGATGCGCCACAGAACTCGGGCACGATCATTTGTTGGCGATCATTGCCCGCGTGAAGCAGCAGGGTGATCAGGACACGCTCGAACAACTCACCACTTTTCTAGGATCGACGCATCCCCTCGTTTGCTCGGTGATAATCGAACGGGCGGAGGCGCTGGCAGAGACAGACGCAAACGCAAAGGCGAGCATTGCCCTGCTTTCCAAATACCTTTCCGATCATGCCGAAGAAATCGCGGCAACAGCACCCAACCCAGACATTGTCCGAATACGATTTGAGCTTGCCACGCTTCTAGCAGCAGATGGTAACCCTGGTAATCGACATGCAGCCCAACTCATCCTGTCTAAGGCCCTTGGTGAGTGCGATGCCCTGCGCGATCGCCAGCGTTTTCCTGATGCCCACGCATTACTAACGGTCGATGCACGGCAATGGACACCAGAGATGCGCCAGCGACTGCTGCTTTCGCGCATTGCATTATTTCGCTCCTGGGGGCACCGCCCATCCAGTCCGCCGCCCTCGCCTTACGAACCACTCCTGCCGCTCGCCGGTCGATTTTGATCCTCGTCTGATGACACAAATTTCTAACGGCAATCCCAACGATGATCAACAGCTCCTGATCGATCGTGTTTACGAACGACTGCGTCAATTGGCACATGGAAGGATGTCAGGCGAATCTTCCCACACCCTGCAAGCCACGGCGCTCGTACATGAATCATGGTTACGTCTGGGCAGCGATCTCGAAGCTGGACGCTTCAATGACGAAAAACACTTCATCGCCGTCGCCGCCGAAACCATGCGTCGAGTCCTCATCGACCACGCCCGCAGCAAGCATTCTCTCAAGCGTGGTGGAGGCTGGCGGCGAATCACAGAATCACAGATCGATGCCGCCACCAGCAGTGCCCCGAACCAGGAAGAAGATCTGCTCCGCATCCACAACGCCCTCGATCAACTCGCCGCCGATCACCCGCGCAAAGCAGAAATCGTCAACCTCCGCTATTTCGCCGGCCTCTCCATCCCCGAAGTCGCCGCCGTAATCGGCATCTCTGTCCCCACCGTCAACCGCGACTGGCAATTCGCCCGCGCATGGTTGCGCCATACGATGGATGCATAGCTCAGCCCGCATTCAGAGCGTCCAGAAGGGAAAAAAGGATGCGCGCAGATCTCTACTCTCCGTTTTTGTGGTGATCTACCGCCAGCGGACCTCACTCACTCACTCACTTACTTACATTCACCCAACCGCCGGATCTTCCACTCTCCACGATGGCCTCGATCACTTTCATATTGGCTACTGCATCTTCAATGGGTGTCGGCACTGGGGTGTCATTGAGGATCGCTTGCGACATTAAATCTCCCTGGACGGTGTATTGATCACAGGCTGGCATCAGGATCTCCTGCGGCGGCAATTCGGCCGTTGGCCCTTCACCCTGCTGATGCCACAGGCGGCAGGGTTCCGTCTTAGGTGCATTGAACGGAATCTCAATTTCCACCCGCCCACTCGTCCCCAAAATATTCACGCGCTGGTAGGGAACCAGCTGTGTCGAGCAAACAAAGCTCGACGTCTGGCCGTCGCCAAAATCGAGGATCGCCAGCGACAATCGATCGACATCAAATCGCGGATCATTTTCCACCATTGCCACCAGCCGCTGTGGCTCGCGGTCGAACAGAAATCGCGAAAGCGAGATGCAGTAGCAGCCGATGTCCATGAGCCCACCACCGCCAATGTCCGCCCTATTGCGAATATTGTCACCGTCATCGTTGAAGTAGGAAAACGCAGTTTGCACCGTGCGTAAGTCACCGACACCACCGGAGGTCGTCAGATCCTTTGCTTTTTGCCACTGGGGATTGTGCCGGTACATGAATGCCTCCATCACCTTGAGTTCTGGATGCGCGTTCGCAGCGTCGACCAGTTGCTGCGCTTCGCCGGATGTCAGCGCCACCGGCTTTTCACACAACACATGTTTGCCCGCTTCGATCGCCTTGAGCGACCACGGCACATGCAGATGATTCGGCAGCGGATTGTAAATCGCGTCAATGTCAGGGTCGGCCAGAATTGCCTCATAGGAACCGTAAGCCTTTGAGATTCCCAGTTTCTCCGCCCACTCAGCCGCCTTGGTCTTGTCCCGCGAAGCGATCCCAGTCACTTCACTGAACGTCCCCCGTTGCATCGCCGGGATCACTTGCCCAGTGCCAATTAGCGCGGTGCTGAGAATTCCCCAGCGGACTTTTTTTGCTCCTTTATTCATTGGCCGCGAACTTCGCAAAGCCCGGCAGACAGCGCAAGCTATCAACCCATCAACTACACACCCATCAAAACCCCCTTTTTACAGAATTTTCGTAAATAGTGCACTTTTTACTATTAATTAATATTGCCAAGTATTTAAGGTAAGCTAGGTTTTCGTGTTTAATTGTTTCGGCGGCAGAGATTTGCCCTGCGTAACCGAAGCAGACTCAGGAACCGAAAAACCAGAACACTTCCGCACCATGAAATTCGCAGTTGCCACAATCGCAGTCAGTCTGATGACCCTCGGGAGCATGTCTTGCTCCCAGCTCCTTACAAAGACCCCGTCTACCATCGGCGCGGGTGATTACGCAATGACTGGTCAACAGCAACAAGGCCAGACACCAGCTCAAGGCGGCTACTACGGCGGCAGTTACGATCAGGCACAGGTCTATCCTCAACCGGGAAACACTAACCAGACACCATCGAACACTGGTCAGCAGCCGACTTACAACGACTACCAGACTCCCACCTACCAGTCGCCAGCGCCGACCTATCAGCAGCAGGCCTACACCCCGCCCCCACCTGCCTACACCCCGCCTGCATACACTGGATCCAGCACCTCAGGTCAAACCTACACGGTGCAAAAAGGTGACAATCTTTACCGCATCTCACAAATGCATGGCACATCCGTTCAGAATTTGATGTCCAGCAACGGATTATCATCCGATGTCATCTATCCGGGTGATGTGCTGACAGTTCGTTAATTTTTTTGCTAGAGTGTTGCAAAGCGGCCATCCTTTCTGAGGGTGGTCGCTTTTTTTGTCTAGATGGAAAAGCCGACGCCATACAGCTACAGCAGAGTGCGGCAAATCAGAGTGGCAGTAGTGAATACAAGCGGCTAGCGTCCCGCCCATGGACGCTGCACTTCAGACACCCACACCCTTCCTGCACGGCGGGCCGCTGGGTCGTGCGCAATTTAAGTCAGAACCGGAAGATTTTGTTGTAGAAGAAGTGTTAGGGTTCGAGCCTTCGGGAGTTGGGGAACACTGCCTGGTGTGGGCCGAAAAACGCGATTTGGACAGCAATACGGCAGCTGCTCGGCTGGCGGATGCGTTGGGGATTCGCCGTCGATTGGTCAGCCACTGTGGACTGAAGGATCGACAGGCGGTCACGCGGCAGTGGTTCAGCATCCACATTCCGGGCCAGGAATCACCTGAAGCTCCCGCGCTTGAATCCGAAGGCCTGCGCGTGCTGCAAGTCACGCGAAACACCCGCAAGCTGCGGCGCGGAATTCACGCAGGCAATCGCTTTACCATCCGACTGCGACAGCCAGACTTTGCGCCAGCAGATGCCATGACCCGCTGGCAGGCAATCAAGGAACAAGGGACACCCAACGTTTTTGGTCCACAGCGGTTCGGGCGTGACGGCCGCAATGTCGACAAGGCACTGGCCATGTTTCGCGGCGAGTTCGAACCGCGCGATCGCCTGCTGCGCGGCATCTTTCTCTCTGCTGCACGCAGCCATCTTTTCAATGTCGCGGTCACCAAGCGCATGACTCGTGGGATCTGGGATCAGCCAGTTGAAGGCGAAGTCTATGGATTCGCTGACAATCGCACACTGATTCTTCCAGAAAAACAACGCGGCGACGAGATTGAACGCTTCCACGCCGGTGTCGTGGAATTGACCGCGCCGCTATGGGGCGCAGGCGAACTGCATAGCGTCGGTGCACTGCGCGACTTTGAACAGGAAATCGCGGCTCAGCACTCCGAGATCATCGCCGGACTGGAAGCCTACGGCCTGCGCCAGGAGCGACGCGTGATCAGACTCCGCCCGGAAAATTCCAGCTGCGAAGTAGTGGATGAGGGCGATCTCATCTTCCAATTTGATCTGCCGAAAGGCGCCTACGCAACAGCCCTGCTCCGCGAACTGGCTGACTTTTCGGAATGATTCGTAGCCACCATTAAAACTGCGTCCCTAATTCCTCTCAGTGCGTGTGCCTAGCAGTCTGAAAAAACTTCGCTTTTTGTGACACCTTTTCCGTCTGAAAAACGCATGTACAAGTGACGCCTTAGAAAAGAGGAGTTGAAGAGCGGGGCACCAGTGATGTTGCCGAACGTATAAACAGCCTGGAATCGATAGAACCGAATCTTAACAAACATTTGAACCCTCGGTTTTCTATGGGCAAACGATTCCAGTTTGTAGAAGCATTGTTAGCATCACCTGCCCCGGTTTTTCCTTCTGCTCGTCCATTAGGGGGGGGGGAGCGCGAGCGCATCAATTAGCCGCTGCATCTGATCAAGGTACCTGAACAAGGACTGACGCCCCTGCTTCGTAATCTCATAAGTGGACTTCGGACGCCGCCCGACGAACTGCTTCGAACATGCCACGTATCCGATTGCCTCAAGCATTTGCAGATGTGTGCCAATCGCTCCGTCTGCTACGCCCAGCCGCTGTCTGAGAGTACTTTCTAGACTTTTTTGTCTTCTGCGTTCTCGCCGCGGAAGGGCCGAAAGTACCAGCCTCTGGCGCGCTTTAATAGCCGCCCTGCATCATCACTGATCATGTAGGCACCGGGGATCAGGTAGAGAGTGATGACGGTGGCGAAAAGTATGCCGAAACCGAGCGAAACCGCCATCGGAATGAGAAACTGTGCCTGAATCGAGCGCTCGAAAATCAGTGGCATGAGGCCGGCAAAGGTTGTCAACGAAGTGAGCATGATCGGTCGGAAACGGGCGCCCCCTGCGATTAAAATGGCATCGATTAGCGGCATTCCTTCTGCGCGACGACGGTTGATAAAGTCAACCATCACCAGTGAATCATTCACCACCACTCCCGCCAGCGCCAGCATTCCAAAGACGGAAAGGTAGGACGGCACGATATCCATTATGATATGGCCTAACAATGCGCCGATGATTCCGAATGGCACTGCCAGCAGGACAAAGATCGGTTGTATCAGTGACTTGAAGGGAATGGCAAGAAGCGCGTAGAGTGCGAATATCAAGGCAACGCCACCGACCAGCGTGCGCTTCTTGGATTCCTCGTGCTCAGCGATGTAACCGGTAAAGCGATAGGACAAGTTTTCCCCTCTGTTCACTGCTTTCTGAATCGCCACCGCTGACGATTGCGCGATACCGATGATGTCGACTTCATCATCTTCAGGAATGGCGTAGATCTCGACGACTTCGGCACCGTCTTTACGCTCAATGTGGCCGGGCGCTTTCACCATTTTCACATCAGCCACGGTCGACATGGCGACCATCGTTCCGTCAGGTGTCTGAATTTTCAAGGTATCGAGGGTATGCAGGGACTCGCGCTCATCCCGGGTCAAGCGCACCATCACACGGATGTCGTCGCGCCCCCGCTGCACACGTTGTGCCTCCTGCCCATAGAACGCCTGACGGATCTGCTGCGCCAGAGTTTGCTGCGTGATGCGCAGCTCGGCTGCGCGCGGCTTGAGCGTCACCTCCAACTCGTCTTCGCCATCTCCCACACGCGTATAGGCATCACTGATGCCGTCATAGCCTTCCAGTATCGACACAATTTCGTGTGCGATTTCCACTTTGGTCTCAGAACTTTCTCCGCGAAGTTCGATCTCGATCGGCTCCTCTTCCCTCTCGCCGCGACGCCCTTGCCGCTCGCCGCGAATATTGAACGAGTGCGCTTCTGGAATTTCACCGACGATCTCTTTCCAGCGCTTGGCGATGACGCTGTTCTTTGGCCCTGGCTTCGAGCGCTGACTGGGCGGCATGATCTCCACCGACACTTCTCCCTGCGTTTCATCCACCGTGTTGCTGGAGTAGCCACGGTCCCCGGTTTCAGTATAAACATTGCGGATCAACGACTCGCCAGTGTCGCCGTCCATGAATTCGACACGCAATTTTTCGACACCTTGCGTGATCCGTTTGACGTAGAGGTCAGTGCGTTCGAGCGGAGTGTCATTCGGCAAATCTATGTATGCCGTGACTCGCAGCATGTCGACGGTTGGCGTTGACACGAAGCCGATGTTGCCGCCTTTGCAGTAGCCATACATCAACAAAGCCATGGAGCCGAAGCCAGCGGCGACGGTGTAGCGATGCTTCACCGAGAATGCAAGTGACGGGTTGTAGATCCGCTCGACAAAAAGCTCGAGCCCATCAGCAATGCGCTTTTGCAGCCGAGTGATCGGATTAAATTTCGTCCGGCCGATTTTCAGATGCTTCAGGTGGGACGGAAGAATGAGCTTCGACTCGATCAATGAAAACAGTAACACTGGTGCGACAACCGGTGGAATCTGTCGTGCGTAATTTGCCCACCTTCCTTCGAAATACAGCAGTGGGAGAAAGGCGACAATCGTCGTCAAGACACCGAACGTCACCGGCACAGTGACCTCCTTCGTTCCCAACACTGATGCCTCCAGTGGATCCATGCCAGTGCGCAGTTTCGAGTAGATGTTTTCGCCCGTGACGATGGCATCATCCACCACCAGTCCGAGCACAATGATAAAGCCGAACACGCTCATCAAGTTAGCCGTGATATCGAATGCCGGCATGAAAATAATGCCGCCTGCGAAGCTCACGGGGATGCCGATCACGACCCAGAATGCCAGCGCAGGTCGCAGAAACAGCCCCAGCAACACGAACACCAGCAGACACCCCTGCAGCAGAGATTTGGTTAATGTGCTGAGTCGCCCGCGAATGGAAATCGACTCATCATCCCACGCATACAGGTGGATTCCGGGTGGAAATCGCGTCGCTGCAGATTCCACATATTCATGCACTCGCTCAGCGACCACTATAGCGCTCTCCTGATCGTGGCGCATCACTTCGACCATGAGCGCAGGCTCGCCATTGAAACGCACCAGGCGCTGCTCTTCATCAAAGCCATCATGCACGCGTGCCACCTCACCAAGTCTAACATCTGCACCATTCGCCGCCCGCAGCGGGATTCTTTCAAATTCCTCACTGGTGAACGCCTGGCCACGGGCGCGCACCGTCAGTCGGCCACTGCTGCTCTCGATCGCTCCTGCAGGCAGATCAACCGAAAACTGTCGAATCGCATTGGTGATATCCTGAAAACTCAGACCGTAAGATCGCAGCGATTCTTGATTGGCCTCGATACCAATCTCAAACGGGCGTTCGCCCTTAAGTTCTGCCTGACTGATGCCGTCCAACTCGATCAAATCATCGCGCACGCGGCGCGCCGCTCGATAGAGTTCCTCCTCCTCAAGATCCCCCGTAACGGCAACCGTGATCACTTCCTTCCAGGCATTCGAATCCGGAATATAAAGCGACGGTCGCTCGGTTTCATCAGGAAAGGTCGAGATGTTGTCGACCCGGCTTTTCATTTCCTCCAGTAGCTCGCGCAGGTTCACGCCGTCCTTGGCTTCGACCCAGAGACTGCCACTCCCCGTGTTGCCTTCTGAGTTAATCTCGCTGATGCCCGGCAGATCTTTAATCGCTTCTTCAATCGGAATCAAAATGTCGCGCTCGACGTCCTTGGCCGTCGCGCCGCGATAATTCATCCGGATGAAAATATCGTTGAATTCCCAATCCGGATCGACCTGAAGCGGCACCTTATTGAAGGCTGTGTAAATGCCGGCGAGGATGATGCCGACGAGCAGGAAATTGGCCGCGATGTCGTTGCGTGCGAACCAGCGAATCATGCGTTTTTGCTCTGAGTAGTGTCCGTCTTCGCCGCGCTTGCTTTGTTGCCGCCGGTGCTGGTTGTCGACTTTGAACTTACAGGCGTTGCCGCATCGTTCAACTCAGGATCGGCCAGGTCAACACCATCCGGCAAGACTTCTACTTTTGACGCATTCGGCGAATAGACCATCTTACTGGTCGCGACCAAGGAGCCGTCGGCAATGGTTTCGTCACGGATGATCAGACTCTCTTTGTCCGCCCAGATGGATTCGATCTCTCGTCGATCCAGTTCCATCTCCGGTTCTTTCACCAGATAGATACGGTTCAGTTTTCGCACTGCATCACGTGGAACAACGAAGACATCCTCCAGCACCTTTCCGGCAATTTCTGCACGCACTGGCTGCCCGATTCGTAGAGGTGGCAGTTCCTCTCCTTCCGGTGCATGTAACGAGTAAGGGTCTATCACCCGGGCGATGGCAAACAATTCTCGCGAATCCACATCCAGCGCACCTTCTGTGCCGACGATTTGCCCATCCCACTGCGCCTGTGATTCCGCGTTCAGCGCATCAAAAATCCTTACGGCCACTGGTGGCTGCACCGCACTTTCTGGCAATGTCAGGAAGGCCAGTTGCCGCGCGGGAATGGGCAGCCGCACTTCAACGAAATCAGTTTTGAAAATGGTCGCGATGCTGGTGCCCGGCGAAATGTTCTGGCCGATCGTCACCGTTCTAATCAGGACACGCCCATCGAAAGGAGCCCGCACTTGAGTCCGATCGAGATCACGATGTGCGCTATCCAGCGTGGCATTGGCAGCTTTCACATTCGCATCCGCCTCGCGCAGCTGGGGCAACCGCAACACCAACTCGTTCGGTTCCTCATCGTAACCCAGATCTTCCCAGTTCAGACGCGCCTGCTTGGCTTTCGCTTCCTCCTGGGAATAGGCAGCTTTTGCCCGCGCCAATTGCGCTTCAGCTGTGACCACCTGTCCGCGGAAATCAGCATCATCGAGTTTCAGCAGAATATCGCCCTGTGCAAAAAAGGCACCGTCCTCCAACATTGGGGCGATCTCCTGTACTTTGCCGGACACCTGTGCCGTCACTGATGCCTCATGATGTGGTCGCACCACGCCATTGGTCTGCACGATGGTCTGAAAATCCTGACGTTCCAGCTTGATCACCTTTGTCTTGATGATGCGCGGCTCTGGCTTGGGCCCTCGCTTCTCTTCCTTCTCCACTGACAGAAAGGAATAACCGATCCAGCCAAGGACAAGGACGCCAATAGGGATAAGCGCGCGAAAAAACAACTGCATTGCCGGGAGGATACGTCATCTGCCGCTATTAAGTAAGAGCTTTTTTCTCTTTGCCCGATTTCCGGAAACAGGCTTCCTAAATTGCGTAAAAACCCTGCGCTAACTGCTCAGGTCCCGGACACATAACGCTGCAGAAACAGCGCCAGCGCGAAAAATCCTAAGCAGTAGATCGCCAGCATCGGGCTGGCTGCCACAGCGGCAACCGCCATGCAATCGATCAGACAAATGCCCGCCAGCAGGCGCCCGACGGCCTCTCCAATGCGCTCAGGCCCGCGCTGCTGGTTGTGTAAAACGGAGATCGCACTCTTGGTCCAGGCGACAAAAATGGTCCCCGCGATCAGCGTCACCAGGTACTGGGTCTGGCTGGCATCGTGCAGAAAAAGAACCACCGCACTGGCCAGCACTGGCAGATACAACAGCCACGACACCTTCGATGTCACCTTGCTCTTCTCACTTCCTGACTCTGCTCGCGCCGACAGTGTCAGTACCACGATGTAGACGAAAAGCGCCCCACCGACTGCCAGAAGCGGAATCAGCTGGTTCAAGGACATCGTCGCTGAAGACATCTCATCTATCGACATTTCATCAAATGAAGCGTCAGAAACGGTGAAAATGTGCGTCACATTCACGGCAACCATACCCACCAGTAAATAGAGCAGAAGGCGGCAACCACCCATAGGAATTACCGCCCACACCGACTTCTTATGCATCCAGTCGTAGATCAAAATGAGAGCGACCAGGCTGATCGTGAGAATTGGCACTGCGATGCCACCCGTGCTGATTCCCAAGTTGAGAAAGATTCCAGCTCCAACGGCCAAAGCACTGATGCCGAGAATTCCTACCCACTTTGCGCTGAAGGCTCCAGATGGAATCGGGCGTTCGGGACGATGCTCACGATCGTAGTCCGCGTCAAAAGCATCGTTAAGTGCTGTGCCACCCACATAAAGTAACGAGGCGGCTGCGGCAAAAATTGCGGCCATTGGCACAGTAAACAGGTGCGCCAGGCGACCGAAGATGCCCTCCAGTTCATGGAACTGCATACTTTCCGAATACGTGAATGCCGAACCCGCCAACACCCATGCGCCGAGACAGTTGCTCCAGATAGTGGGCAAATTCGATACGCGCCCAAGGTCCAGAAGTGCTTTGAATTTCCGAATCATTGTCCGCAATCGTGCCTGCATTGCCCCGCTATGGCAAGGCCGGATGCCCATGAGCCCATGAGCCCACGAGCGCACGGAGACTTGGAGTGACAAGTTTCCAATTTACTGGATAGGATCGCACCATGAAAAACTTACTATTGTTCCTGATGGTCTGGATTCCAGTGCAGGCGACGCTATTGGCTCGCCCTAACATCGTGCTCGTGATGGCGGATGATCAGGGCTGGGGCGACATGGCCTACAACGGCCATCCTGTAGTGAAGACGCCGCACTTCGACAAATTCGCGGCAGAGGCGATCCGCTTTGATCATTTTTACTCGGCTGCTCCCGTGTGCTCACCCACACGTGCCAGCGTTCTGACCGGCCGACACCCGAACCGCATGGGCGTGTTTAAGTGGGGGCATCCCATCCGACCTCAGGAGGATACGCTGGCAGAAGTCCTGCAGACAGCCGGCTACGTGACGGGGCATTTTGGCAAATGGCACCTCGGCTCCGTGCAGCAGGCCAGCCCTGTCCATCCGGGCGCATGCGGGTTCGACGAATGGCTGTCAGCTCCCAATTTTTTTGAGAACGATCCTATCCTCAGTCGCGAAGGAAAAGCGGTTCAGATGACTGGAGAAAGCTCGGACGTCACGGCAACGGCGGCGCTCGATTTCTTAAAGAAGCACGCGAAAAAGGACGCGCCAGCATTTGCGGTCGTCTGGTTCGGATCGCCGCACCTGCCGCATGTTGCCGCAGAGGAAGACCTCGCTTTGTATCCAGATGCTGCGCCAAATAAGGCTCACTTCTACGGAGAGCTGACCGGCATGGATCGTGCGCTGGGAAAACTGCGGGCGGGCATCGCAGAGTTGGGCATGCGGGACGATACCATCCTCTGGTATTGCAGCGACAATGGCGGGCTCATGCCCGAGTCATCCGGCGGACGCATGAAGAAGGGCAGTATCTACGAAGGCGGACTGCGCGTGCCCGCGATTGTCGAATGGCCAGGACGTTTGAAGATGCCGAAAGTGATCGACACACCATGCGTGACGTCCGACATTTTCCCCACCATTCTTGAGCTGGCTGGCATCACCACCGGAACGGAATCATCCGCGCGCCGCCCGCTGGATGGGATCAGCCTTGCCAGGATTCTGAATGGCAAAATGGAACACCGCCCACAATCGATCGGCTTCTGGGATTACAAAGCACCCGGCCGTAGCGTGCCCAGCGCGAAGTGGATGAAGGAATTGCTGGACGCACAAGCCAGCGGCACTGAGCCGAATGATCCAGAGCGCCTGCGTCTGGATGCCGGAGTCATCACCAAGCAATTCACGCATGACGCGTTTCCCGGGCACTCGGCATGGCTCGACTGGCCGTGGAAGCTGCACCGGATCCAGAAGATGAAAGAAAACGATCCAGCCGTGACCTGGGAACTTTACAATCTCGAACGCGATCCTCTTGAAGAGAAATCAATCGTGAGCGACGAGTCCGGGCAATCCGGCCAGTTGGCGAAGATGCAGACAGCGATGCTTCCCTGGCTGAAGTCCGTGGTGAATAGCCTGAATGGCGACGACTACGCTGCCGAGGATCGGCAGTGAAATAGCACGTAGCCGAGCCCAGCGCCAAATCCAATGCCATGCCCGAGTCCCCAGGACAATCGCGCGACTGCTGGCGGGATGGCGTCCTTAGACATGGCGTAGTAGTGGCCCCAGTCGCCAGCCTCATAGCCGAGCGTATGGAATAAAAATAACACCGCCCAGCAATGTAGAAACTGCCTGGTCTGGCTCTCGCTCCCGGCGAAGCGCAACAATATCCACGCGCACGCCGCCAGTCCCAGCGCCGATCCGAAAATCTCACCGGTGTTCCCTTTGATGCCAAACCAGCCGACGCACCACAGCACAGCGTAAGCAATGAATGCGGTCGCAAACACTCCGTAGAACTTGCCCAGCTTCGTGCCTGCGCCGACCAATGGCCGCAACAGCCAGCCTGACAATGCCACAAAAATGACCGTGATTGCCGAGTAGAGCGGTGCCTCAGGCAACTTCAAAAACGCCCACAGCGAATAGCCAATCAAGCTGACGATCGTAAAGCGAAGGGCTCCCTGAAGAATGGACTGACACTGGCTCATGATTTTGGCATTTCTTATTCTTCTTCGTCTGCAGCTGTTCCGGCATCGCGCAGAGACTTGTCCCCCATTTTCCACTCGCCATTGTCGCAGGTTACGATACGCGAAACGCGCTCAATGTGTGTCGCCTTGCCTGTTGCCGGATCGATTTCCACCCACACGCCGCAAATTCGAACATCACCACGCGCCACTGGAAACCGTTGCGGCATGTTGCTGCGGAAACGATTGACGATCGGATCAATGGTGCGACCGAGAATCGACTCCGCCGGCCCACACATCCCTGCATCACACAGGAAGGCTGTCCCGCCCGGGAAAATTTGCTCATCGGCAGTCTGCACATGCGTGTGCGTCCCCACCACAGCGGACACACGCCCATCCAGAAACCTCCCCATGGCAATTTTCTCGCTCGTCGTTTCCGCATGCATATCGACAAAAATCACCGGCGTCTCTTCACGCAAGCGCGCGATTTCTTCGTCCATTGCCGTGAAAGGATTCTCCAGCGCGGTATTCATAAACGTGCGGCCCTGCACATTGACCACCGCCACCTTCGTCATCGCAGATTCCAGAACAATCGATCCATGCCCCGGCGCGCCCATTGGATAGTTCAGCGGACGCAACAATCGCGGCTCGGTGCCGATGTAGTCGACGATCTCAGCCTGATCCCAGACGTGGTCACCTGTGGTCACCACCGCCGCCCCCGCACGTAGAAGTCCGATGCTGATCTTCGGCGTGATCCCGCGCCCGCCAGCCGAGTTCTCGCCATTCACGATCGCAAAATCGATCGACAACTCTTCCTTTAACTTCTTTAAGGCAAACATTACCGCTTTCCGCCCGGGTTCCCCGACAACATCGCCAAGAAACAAAATGCGGAATCGACTCTCAGGGTTATTCAATGGATCAGGATCACAGGAATTAGACACAAAAGGCTGTTACTGGCCCACCCAGGGATTGTCCACCAGTAATTAGGAGATCCCACACCCGAAGAGAAATACTTCTGCGTATCCTCCCACCGAGTGGCCCAGAGGGTTCCTCAAACGCAGCATCACCTTGAGAAAAGAGACCGGAAGGCTGGCGCATGTTCAACGCAATCCTTCGTGACGCAGGGATGGCAGCCATCGATCAGCGGAACTGACCGATTCACCGATGCCCGTGCGTGGCCTTCACTTTACTTGTGGATGGTAAGCTTGCAGTGGCTTCACTTTCAGCTCTTGGCTCTGGAGTGAGCCGATCGCGATGACGCAGGCGCGGGCGGCGCTCAGATTGGTGTAAATCGGGATCTTGTTGGCGACAGCGGTGCTGCGAATCATGGTTTCATCCTGACGTGATGCCGCTTCTGAGGGCGTGTTCACGACCAGGGCGATCTCGCCGTTTTTGATCATGTCGAGCACATTGGGGCGTCGGCCTTCGTGCAATTTGTAGACTTTTTCTACTGGGATGCCTGCCTTGGTGAGGACTTCTGCGGTGCCGCCAGTGGAGCAGATCTCGAATCCCAGCTCATGGAATCCGCGAACAATGTCGATAGCGTCTTGCTTGTGCCTGTCTCTTACACTGACAAAAATCTTTCCGCCCGTTGGCAGTGCTGAGGATGCTGCCATTTGTGCTTTGGCATACGCCATGCCAAGCTCTGCATCGATTCCCATGACTTCACCGGTGGCCTTCATTTCCGGCCCTAAAATGATGTCGATACCTGGAAATTTGACGAATGGGAACACAGCTTCTTTAACGGAATAGTGCTCGGGAATGACTTCCTTGGTGAATCCAAGATCGGCCAATTTCGCGCCTGCCATCACCTTTGCTGCCAGCTTCGCCATGGGCACGCCAATCGCTTTACTGACAAAGGGGACGGTGCGCGAGGCACGAGGATTCACCTCAATGACGTAAAGCGTTTCGTCCTTCACGGCATACTGAATATTCATCAGGCCGCGGACATTGAGTTCAGTCGCCAGCGCTTTACTTGCCCTGGTGATTTCTTCCTTGATGGCATCGGAAAGTGAAAACGACGGCACCACGCAGGCACTATCGCCACTATGGATCCCCGCCTGCTCGATGTGCTCCATGATGGCGCCCAGCACGGACGTCTCACCATCGGAGATGATGTCGACATCGATCTCTGTCGCGTCGTCGAGGAAGCGATCGACCAATACTGGCCGGTCGGGTGACACTTCCACTGCGGTGCGCATGTAAGTGGTCAACTCGCTATCTTCATAAACGATCATCATCGCCCGGCCGCCAAGAACGAAACTGGGACGCACCAGCACCGGGTATCCGATGCGCTGCGCAATCTCCAATGCCTCAACTTCGTTCACTGCGGTGCCACTCGGAGCCTGGTTGAGGCCGAGCCTTTCTAACAATGCGACAAAAAACTTACGATCCTCCGCTTGCTCAATGCTCTCCGGGCTGGTGCCAATGATCGGCACGCCAGCATTCTTGAGATCCATGGCAAGGTTCAAAGGCGTCTGGCCACCAAACTGCACGATGACACCGTCAGGCTTTTCCTGCTCGCAGATATTGAGCACATCTTCGAATGTCAGCGGCTCAAAGAATAACTTGTCGCTGGTATCGTAGTCGGTAGAAACTGTCTCTGGGTTCGAATTGACTATAATAGTCTCGAATCCCATCTCCTTCAGCGCGAACGATGCGTGCACACAGCAGTAGTCGAATTCGATCCCCTGGCCGATCCGATTCGGCCCACCTCCCAGAATCATGATCTTCTTCTTATCGCCACCGCGTGCCTCATTTTCTGAGCCGTAAGTGGAGTAAAAATAAGGGGTGTAGGCTTCGAACTCAGCGGCACAGGTATCTACCAGCCGATAGGTCGGCGTGATGCCCGCCTCTTTGCGTTTCGCCCGCACTTCCAGTTCGGTGACACCGTTAGCGTGGGCGATTTGCCGATCAGAGAAGCCAAGCTTCTTGGCTTTTCGCAAAGCTACGGGATCCGCAAGAACTGTAATCAGCTGTGCCTCTTCATCAATGATCTTGCGTATCTGATCGAGGAACCAGAGGTCGATCTGTGCCAGTTGATAAATCTCCTCGACGCTCATGCCTTCACGCATGGCGACGGCGACCCAGAAGATGCGTTCAGCATTGGGGACGCTCAGCTTTCGCTCAATGTCAGAGCGTTTCGGTGCGACGGGATCTTTTCCATCAGCGCCCAGACCGAAACGACCCGTCTCGAGACTACGCAACGCCTTTTGCAACGAATCTTTAAACGTGCGACCGATTGACATCGCCTCGCCCACGCTCTTCATTTGCGTGGTCAAGGTAGCGTCCGCTGTGGGGAATTTTTCGAAAGTGAATCGCGGCACCTTTGTCACCACGTAGTCGATGGTCGGCTCAAAGCTGGCGGGAGTTTCGCGCGTGATGTCATTGCACAGTTCATCCAGCGTGTATCCCACCGCGAGCTTGGCGGCAATCTTTGCAATGGGGAAACCGGTCGCCTTTGATGCCAGTGCTGATGATCGCGAAACTCGCGGGTTCATTTCGATCACGATCATTCGACCGCTCTCAGGGTCGATCGAAAATTGAATATTGGAGCCGCCGGTTTCCACACCGATTTCTCGAATGATCGCGAACGAGGCATCGCGCATCGCCTGGTATTCCTTGTCCGTGAGCGTCTGCGCCGGAGCCACGGTAATCGAGTCCCCGGTGTGTACACCCATTGGATCAAAATTCTCGATCGAACAAATGACCACACAGTTGTCATTGCGATCACGCATGACTTCCATCTCAAATTCTTTCCACCCTAACAACGACTCCTCGATGAGGATTTCACTCACTGGCGACATGTCGATGCCACGCTTGGAAATTGTTTCGAATTCTTCACGGTTGTAAGCGATGCCACCACCACTGCCTCCCAGCGTGTAGGCCGGACGCAAAATGAGCGGATATGCGCCAATTTGTTCCGCGATCACGTGGGCCTCCTCCATATTGTGGGCCACGCCCGAAATCGGGACATCCAGCCCGATTTTCAGCATCGCATCCTTGAACAGCTGGCGATCCTCACCTTTTTCAATGGCATCCGCCTTGGCCCCGATTAGCTGCACTCCGTGGCGCTCCAGCGCACCATTGCGCACCAGCTCCATCGCAGTGTTCAGTCCCGTCTGACCACCCAGGGTTGGCAGCAGCGCATCGGGCTTTTCTGCAATGATGATCCGCTCGACGATCTCTGCCGTAATCGGTTCAATATAAGTGCGATCCGCAAATTCCGGATCGGTCATAATGGTCGCCGGATTCGAGTTCACCAGCACCACCGTATAGCCCTCCTCTTTCAGCGCTTTACACGCTTGCACGCCGGAGTAGTCAAATTCGCAGCCCTGGCCAATAACGATGGGCCCGGAGCCGATAAGGAGGATCTTGTGGAGGCTGGTATCTTTAGGCATCTAAAAAAGGCAAATTGCTCACCGTTCTGCCATTCAATCGGCCACTTGTAAAGAGGGGAAACAAGGGAGCCCCACGGAATTCCACGGAATTGCTCCTGCGCCCGCATCAACTTCCTAGAATGCTCTTGTTCCTGCTCCCAAAAAAAATGCTAGACACATCTTCTCATGGAAAATGAATTGTTGCTTGAGACTATCGACCACCTCAAGAAACCGAGTATGCAACTTGCCCAAATCCAACACGTTTGTAATCATCCGGGCATGTACGTCTGCCCCGGCACGCTCAACGGAATTTACGCGTTCCTCACCGGCTTAGACATAGCGACCGGTTGCCTAACGGGTTTTCGAGAATGGCTGCTCCCTCGTTTCGAAGATGGAAACAACCTTGCTTGGCCAGGCATCAGCCGTTTCAAGCGAGTCATCACTCACGATGGCTAACTGCATTCTCGCAGGCAATGCCTGTACACTCGAAGGAGGTTCGGCAATAGGCAGTTATGGTGAGGCCCTGTCTCTCGCGAATTGCACAGTAGAAAACAACTCCGCGGTGTTTCGTGTAGGTGCGATTTTCAATAATGAACCAGGAGCGACGATTGTAAATTCGATCCTCTGGGGAAATCGTTCGAGGGGATTCCCGATCGATGGAATGTCAGCTTCCATGACGTTCTCGCATTGCGTAGTCGAGAATTCTGGAGGCAGTGCAGACTGGAGCGAAGCAAGCACATTGAAGATTCCGATCGAAGACGTAAGAGGCGGCATTCGCCCAGTCGATGGCGATAGCGACGGAGAAGCACAGATCGATATCGGAGCTTTCGAATATCTCTCGGAGTTAGACGACTCCGATCGTGATAGCTTTTCAGATGCGCCCGAAACGTCCGTTACCGGCAATCCCCTGGAGCTCCCCTTTCCAACCCTTGAACCTCAACTAGTCCGCGACGAGTTAGGCCGTGCATTTCAATCCGTCAGTTATGACGCGGACGCCCGTCTCGTGCCATTGTTCGATTTCATCACTGAACGCAACAGCGACTTGAATCAACCCTGGTCAAGAATCGAGTTCGAGAAGATGTCAGCCACAGAAACGGATGGCAAAATCAAAGTCAACTTGCGCTCACCAAGTCCGCCAGCAGAGCAATCCGAGCAGTCAGATTTCCTGCGGATACGACTGATTCAGAAAGGAGCAGAGTGAAAGACGTCCCTAAATGACTCGGTCGTTGCCTCCGTCTACTGGGCTGCTTGGCCGGCACATTATTTCAGTTGTTCAGTTGCGACCGATCCACATTGCCCTCCTCCTTGGCTTCTCGTCGAATCTGGACATGCGGTAATTTAGGGATAAGCTGAACCATGGCTATTTTGGGACAACGCGTCGACCGCCTTGAGGAGGCGATGATCAGCCTTGCGGAGCAGAGCAAGGCTGTCTTTGCCGCAGTCGCGAGTATCCACGAGGATGTTGCGGAAATCCGCGCCAGCAACGCCCGCACCGACCGTGCCCTGCTGCTTCTCAGGCAGGAATCCGAGGAGCGCTGGAAGACACACGAGGAGCAGGGAACCAAGGAACGGCGTGATTTCAACAAGCGCATGGCCGAAATCTCAGATCGCGTGGGCCGCTTCGTGGAGGACATGGTGCATCCTAACGCTTCGCGCATTGCTGCGAAACTCTTCGACGGCGATCCCATCCGCACCCTCGCGATCCGTGTGAAGCGCCGCCACCCCTCCGACAGTGCGCGAGTGATGGAACTCGATCTCTTCGTGGCCGGGGAACGGCACGTCCTCCTTGGCGAGGCAAAATCCACACCCACCGTCGAGAAGGCTGATGCATTCCTGGAGAAGACGGCGCAGTTCGGCGAATTCTTCCCCGAGTATGCGAATCATACGGTTCTGCCGATGCTTGCCAGCGTCGGCTTCGATCCCTCACTCGTGACCTACCTCAACCGCCGTCATATCCACGCTCTTGGCTTCGGCGACGAAACCATGGAATTGCTCAACGAAGGTGCCTTCTAAATGACTCGGTCGTTGCCTCCGTCTACTGGGATCTGGGCGCCGGTGGTTTTGAGGAAAGTGGAACCAGCGAAGGCGACGGCTGCTCGGCCGACGTCTTTTGAGGTGATTTCTGCCTTCATCAAGTTCCGGGTTTTGTATTCTTCGATGGTGAGGCCGTAGCGTTCCGCGGAGCGCTTGAGCGCTTCGGGCGTCCAGAGTTTGGTGTCGAAGACGGCATCGGGATGGATGATATTGACGCGCACTCCTGAGGGGGCGAGTTCCAGGGCGGCGACGCGCACCAACTGGGTGAGCCCAGCTTTTGCACAGGAATAGGACGCTGCACCTGCTCCAGGAGCCGCGACATTGCGCGAACCGATGATGATTGCGGCAGGATCGATACCCTCCTTAAGAAAAGGGATGCAGACTTGGAGAAGTTGCTGATGACTGGTGAGATTCACGGCGATGCTCTTGTTCCAGTTGCCGGCATCCATTTGATCGATGTAGGCACCGGCGGTGAAGATGCCCGCATTGCTGAGCACGATATCGATTCCGCCAAAGCGACGCACGGCGGCGGCGACTGCGGCCTGCACTTTGTCCAGTTTGGTCAGATTGACGGTGATGCCGAGGCGATCGTCTGCGTTGAAGAGTTCTTCGATTTCCGGGTTCAAGTCGAGCGCGACGACTGCGGCTCCAGCTTCATGCAGGGCGTTGGCGCAAGCCTGTCCGATACCTGCTGCAGCTCCGGTGACGAGGGCCACTTTGCCCTGCAAATCCGGGGCGGCAGCGCTGCCTTTCTTGAGCTTTGCCTGCTCCAGTTCCCAGTATTCGATTTCGAACAAATCCTTTTCGCCCAGCGCGCGCCAGCCACCAAGTTTTTCGGCCTGTTGAATGGTGCGGTATGTGTGGTGCGCGATATCGCTGATGATTCCAGCTTCCTTGACGGTCTTACCAAAAGCGGCAACGCCGTGGCCCTGCCAGACGGCCCAGCGCGGCGAGGGGTCGAGCATGGTATGCGCATCGCTGGCACAGCGCTCGAAGTACTTGCTGTATTCACTGGCGAAGCGCTCAACGTCTGCTGCGGGATCGCCGGTGACAACGACGGGGATGCGCTTAGTGCGGATCGAGTGATCAGGAGTCAGCGGGCCACGTGTGGCGATCGATCTGATTTTTGGCAGCGAGGAATAGCCGCACGCTTCCTTTGATTGGTCTAACTTTACCACAACCGGGCAGCCGCGCTGTTGTGAAACTGCTTTGCGCAGTTTTGCCAGTGTCAGTGGATCGTCCTGTGGATTGGCCTTGGCCAGGTAGTTGCGCCCGGCTTTTTTGCGCAGGAAGTTTTCGGCTTCGCTGACCAGCTTGATCATGTTCTCGTAGCTGGTTTTCGCATCATCGGCGAAAGTGAAGATGCCATGATTCATGAGAACAATGCCCTCGATGCCGGACAGGTCACGCCCTTTGATCAATTCATAAACGGTGCGCGACAGCACAAAACCTGGCATCACGTAGGGGACGATCAGGACACGGTCGCCGTAGACTTCCTTGATCCGCTGCTTGCCCTTGGGCGCATTGGTCAGGGCGATCACAGCATTGGCGTGAGTGTGATCGACAAAGGTGAAAGGCAGAATTCCATGCAGGATGGCTTCGATCGATGGCGCAGGGGCATTGGGATTGGTCATCGCCGCGCACTGCTCGCGCACCATGTCGGCATCGCTGAGAGTTTCCATCTCCGCCATTTTCTGTAACACTTCCAGTCGCACAGGAGAAAATCCAGCAGCCTCAATAGTCGCCAAATCCCAGCCGCTGCCTTTTACGTAAACGATGTCCTCGGTGTCGCCAAAGAACGTCTTTTCGCGCACTTTCACGGAAGTATTGCCACCGCCGTGCAGCACCAGCTCCGGATCCTGCCCGAGCAGGCGCGAGGTGTAGACACGTTGACTGAGCAGACTTTTGCCCGCCTTACGGGCAGCACTGGAATTCCAAAGACTCTTCATCCAGCATCTATGCCTCAAAAGTTTGAGAAGGCCAAGCAAACATGCACATCTCGTTTCTGGATGTTACAACAAACGCTTGCGGCAAAATGCAATCCGGCGACATTCCGCGCATCATGACAAAGTCTCAGAAAACGTTCCTTTTTGATCTGCTGGAAACGCCTAGCCCGACGGGATTTGAAATCGAGGGGCAGCGCAAGTGGGCGGGCTACGTGAAGAAGTTCGCCGATTCGGTGGACAACGATGCTTACGGCACTGCCTGGGCGACGGTCAAGGGCAGCACGAAATCGCCTCCTAAAGTCATGCTTGAAGCGCATGCGGACGAGATCGGCTACATGGTGAAGCACGTCACCAGCGATGGATTTTTGCGCATCGATCGCATCGGCGGATCCGATGCTGCGACGGCCCGCGGGAGAAAGCTTTCGATCTTTGGTGACGCCGGGCCAGTGACGGGAATCATTGGCAATACAGCGATCCATTTGCGTGATCTGTCAGACGAAAAAGCGCCGAAGATTCACGAGCTCTACGTCGATATCGGTGCCTCGAGTGCCGATGAAGTGGCTGAGGCTGGCATTCGCGTCGGGCACCCTGCGGTCTACAAAGAAGGAGTCGAAACTCTGGGCAAAGACCGCCTGGTAGGGCGGGCGTTGGACAATCGTATCGGTGGATACATCATCGCCCAGGTTGTTGAAAAACTGTCAAAGTTGAAAAAAGGCCCCGCCGCTACCGTCTATGCGGTCAATGCGGTGCAGGAAGAAATCGGCGGTTTTGGTGCAAGGATGGTGACCCATCGATTGATGCCCGATGTCGCCGTTTGTCTCGATGTGACACACGCGACGGACACGCCCGGCATGTCGCATGAGCAGCACGGCAAAGTGGTGCTTGGCGGTGGGCCAACGGTGACCCACGGAACGGGAAATCATCCTGAAGTGGTGAAGCGACTGCTGGAGGTCGCTGAGAAGGAAGGCATCCCCATGCAGCACGAAGCCTCCGCCCGATTCACCGGAACCGATACCGACTCCATCTATCCTGTTCGCGAAGGCGTCCCCAGCGCGCTGATTTCATTGCCGCAGCGCTACATGCACTCGGTCGTCGAGCAGGTGCACCTTGCCGACGTCGAGCACGTGATCAACTTGCTGACGGCATTCACCATGAGTGTTGCGGCAAAGGATCGCTTCTCCGTGCAGCTGTAGCTTAGTCTTCTACGCTCGCAGCGTCGACCCGGCCTTCGACCAGGGAAATCAGCTTTACCAGTGATTCAGCCACCAATTCGTTCTCCGTGTCGATGATGAGATCGGCTTCTTCGGGCTCCTCGAATGCAGAGTCTTTGCCGGTGAAATGTTTCACGCCGCCGGCTTTCGCCTTGGCGTAGAGACCTTTGACATCGCGCTCTGAGCATTTATCAAAGGAACACTTTACGTACACTTCAAAGAAATCGTCCTCCCCAACAATTTGTCGTGCGAGGGAACGCAGGCTTCTGGCAGGAGTGATGAAGGAGCAAAGGGTGATGACTCCGGTGCTGGTGAACAGGCGCGCGACCTCTGCCACGCGGCGGATGTTCTCGCGGCGGTCATCATCGGAGAATCCCAAGCCGCTGTTCAGGCCCGTGCGGACATTGTCACCATCGAGCAATTGGGTCAGCCTGCCCTGCTCGTGCAGGTGACGCTCAAGCAGATTGGCAAGCGTGCTTTTGCCCGAGCCCGAAATTCCGTAAAGCCAGACCACGCAGCTGCGCTGGCCGAGCAGGCGCTCCTTTGCGGAACGCCCTAACATTCTTCCAAACTCAGGATAGATATTCTCGGATGCCATGGCTCTGGTGGTCGTTTTAGCTCAAACTGCGGGCAGCATCAACTACTGCGGAAGCAGTCATGCCAAGTTCTGCCATGACGGTGTCGCCAGGAGCACTGATACCGAAGCGGTCGATCCCCAGTGGAATGCCGTTTTCGCCAACGTATTTCCACCACAACCCTGATACGCCAGCCTCGATCGAGACACGCTTTTTACAGGCGGGCGGCAGAACTTTTTCGCGATAACTGGCTGACTGGCGGTCGAAGCGTTCCATGCAGGGCATGGAGACGACTCTTACATTGTCACCCAGCTCTTCGGCTGCGGCGATAGCGTGCTGCACTTCGGATCCAGACGCGAGGAGGATGGTGTCGAGCGTTCCGGTCTCTTTACGCAGAATGTAACCACCGCGCAGTGTGCCTTCGCGGCGATCGGCAGCAGATGCGGTATTAATGTTAGGCACGTTCTGGCGTGTCAGAAGTATCACGCTGGGGCCGTCGATTCGCTGCACGGCAGATGCCAATGCGGCAGCCGTTTCCTCTGCATCCGCCGGGCGGAGAACATCAAGACCAGGAATGACACGGAGGCCACTGCAGGTTTCGACTGGCTGGTGTGTCGGACCATCTTCGCCAACACCTACAGAGTCGTGAGTGAAGTAGTAGAGGACGGGCAACTTTGCCAA
Source organism: Verrucomicrobiales bacterium (assembly GCA_051270635.1). Lineage (GTDB taxonomy): Bacteria > Verrucomicrobiota > Verrucomicrobiia > Verrucomicrobiales > DEV007 > JAGROY01. The sequence goes on from JBNMNB010000004.1 coordinate 65,275, forward strand.
TGCTGCGAGGCGGATGGAAGGTCGCACATAGTCTGCAAATACCGCGAATGTAGCTCCCGATGCACGGAATATGCCATCGTAGGCCGCGCCGTTGCACAGCGCGCCCATGGCGTGTTCGCGAATGCCGAACCATACATTGCGTCCAGTCCAATCGTTCGGACCGAAGTCACCGCTCGATTTGATGTAGTTCTTCGTCGAGCCGTAAAGGTCAGCGCTGCCAGAGAATAACAACGGCACGTTGTCTGCGATGGTTTGCAGGATTTCGCCACCGGAGGCACGGGTCGCCATATTGGTGTCCGCGGGGAACTCAGGAATTTTTTCCAGCAAGTCTTCCGGGACGAACTTGGCCAGTCCGTCGTCGAGTAGCTTTTTCAACTGCGGGTTGGCTGCAGCCCATGCATCATAGGTCTTCTGCCATTCACCGTGGGCAGCTGCGCGCGCTGCAGTGCGCTTGGAGAAAAATGCAGCGACTTCATCGGGCACATAGAAGGTTTCTTCCGGCAGTCCGAGCCCTTTGCGTGCGGACTCAGCGAACTTTGCGCCGCCCTCGCCGTGTCCTTTTGCAGTACCAGCGACTTCAGGAATTCCGCGACCGATCTCGGTGCGGGCGATGATCAATTTTGGTCGTCCATTGTCGTCCGACTTCGCTTTTGTAACGGCAGCGTGAATAGCATCAATGTCGTGACCATCAATCGTTACGGCATCCCACCCCTGAGCGGTGAAGCGAGCGGCGTGGTCTTCGCTCTGCGTGACATCTGCCATGGCGTCCAGCGTGACATCATTTGAATCATAGAAGAGGATCAAATTGTCCAACTTCAAGTGTCCTGCCAAAGCCACGGACTCTGCCGCGACACCTTCCTGCAGACAGCCATCACCAGCGAGTGCGATGACATGGTGATCGAAAATGGTGTGCTCAGCCGTGTTGAATTTGGCCGCAGCCATCTTTCCGGACACGGCATAGCCGACGGCGTTGCCCACGCCCTGGCCAAGTGGGCCAGTGGTGGCTTCGACACCAGGAGTTTCGCCATACTCAGGGTGGCCAGGTGTCTTACTGTGCAGCTGGCGGAAGTTCTTCACTTCTTCAATCGAAAGATCGTAGCCTGCCAGGTGCAGCCAGCCGTAGAGGAACATGCTGCCGTGTCCTGCCGAGAGAATAAAGCGGTCACGATTGATCCAGCGTGGTTGCGCAGGATGGCACTGCAGGGATTCGCCAAACAGCACGGCTCCTACTTCTGCGGCCCCCAGTGGAAGTCCCAAATGGCCCGAGCTACAGGCGTGAATGGCATCGATCGCGAGCCCTCTCGCGACATTGGCGGCAGTTGAAAGAATTTTCTTGTCCATTGTAAATCGTTCGAAATGTATGAGTCGTGACAAATATATTGAATTCGTCAGGGATCTCGCGGCTACTGGCAATGTCTGGCGCCCGTGCTGCGAAAACTGGATTGTGTAAAGCGATCTGCGGCTGCTCGCAAGCAATCTTCTGAGTCACTAAGTGCGGGCGTGTGCGGGCGGGGATGTCAGCGACTTGCAGGCAATGAACTCGTGAGCTAAGTCTTTAGAATGAAGATGCGCCCAATTCTAATGAGATTGATGATCTGCATGATGCTGGCAGCAGGGTTTTCCAGCGGCATGGCCCAGGCAGCTCGCAGCAGTAATCCGTACGATCGGCAGGAATTCATCATTCTAGTAGGTGGGCCGTCACTGCAGAAGTGGGAAAAGTTCCGCCGCCCGCAGGATCAACACGACAGATTTTGGAGTAACTTCATGAGCAGCGCACGCATTCGCACCCAACATCTAAGGCGCGCGCACGGTGATGCGGCCAAAATTACCTGGCTGGTTTACAAGCGGGGCTACGAGGAACGCGCGCGTGAAGACGGGCAGAACCACATCCAGACGATCCAGAAGCGAGCCCAGCAGCTCAATGTGCGCCTGGTCTGGTATGACACGTCCGAGCAAGTGGTGAGCTACCTAAACAAGGGCATGAGCCGACGCAAAGTGAAGATCGCGACCTTCGATTTCTTCGGGCATTCGAACAAGTATTGCTTCCTGCTGGACTACAGCAATGAGATCCTGGGAGCATCACGTTGCTACTTGCATCAGCGGGATCTGGGTGCGATCAAACGGGGAATTTTCGTCAAAGAACCTCGCATCTGCAGCTACGGCTGTCACACTGGCGAGAGCATGGCCTCCGTCTGGCGGCGAGCGACGGGAACGAAAATGCGTGGAGCTGTAGGCAAGACCGACTATGGCAATATTCTGGCAGGTGGAGATTCTATGCCAGTGATCTCCAGCGAGAATGGTCACTGGGTAGAGTAAATCCCAGGGACGATGTATTCATCTGGTCACAGAGAACACGGCGCAAGTGGCGACGATGTCCTGCTGCTGCTATTTCGCCTGGCGATCGTCACTTTAATCGTGATTTTCCAGTTATTGCCAGAGGCAACCGTAGGCTGGGCAGCCATCTGGCAGGAGAAATCCTGGCCGCTGGCAGAAGTGGTGAGCGGGCTGGGCATTCCCCAGGCACCTTGGGTGCTGTCGTCCGCTGTCATTCTGGTATTTCTGGCAGCCCTCGGCGTGGCCTGCGGATTCATTACTCGGCTTTCCGCAGTGGTGCTCCTCATTGGCGCAGTGTTAGTGGGCTATCGAGCCGTTACCGAAACCGAGGTTGTCTCACTTGAATTGGCGCTTGTCTACGGCAGTGTCTTTATTTTCCTGCTACTGCGCGGGCCTGGCTATCTTTCTGCAGACCGCTTTTTCCGCAAATCAGAAATGTAGAACGGCACTCTTCCAAGATTGCGCCATTGAGAACTCAATATAGGGTTCGAAATCGCAGATAAAATGCCCTATCAACGTCCAGCTGACGCGTAGCGCCCTATGTTCGGCGCACTGGGCGCACCACAGGCCAGGGAGCCTTTGGCTACGAGTATATCGATGGTCCACCGGGCACGCCCGGCTCCGACATCAGCTCGCTGGTCAACCACGTTAGCTACGACTACCTGACCTAGGCCAACGGCCGCTTCCTCAACAAGATCCGCAACTGGAAACTCACCAGCGGCATCAAGATCTCCGAGCAGACCTATGCAAGCTATACCAACCCAGGGCAGATCGGCACCTGGCAGTGGGATGCCCCTGTTGCCGACCGATGCCTATAAGTAACAAGAATGGCACTAAGTTTTAAAGGGCGTGAAATGAGAGTGGAGCCACGTACGGTGAAACTCACTGGAATGGATAGTGGATCTACTGGCGGCGCTGATCCCATCAAGTCGAACATCATTCGGAACGACATTCTGAAATTACTAAAATGAATGTAATTGTGACTGCAACCACAGGAGAGTTTACCATTGAATCTGGAGTTTCTGAATACTTCCCTGGCCCAGGTCAAATGGCGTTGGGATGGTTTACGATTCGAATTCGCGGGACGGTTTATGGTGTGAAGCCTCCTGACGCAACATTGTTGGCATGCTCATACGATAGCGTCTGTGAACGAATTCGACGTCGGGGGTCGCATGACCCGGTTTTTAGCGAGGCTCCGTCCGATCTTAAATTAGCGTCCAGTGTTTACTGCTCGCTGTATCAGAATCTCAGCCGAAACTCAACAGTTCTAGGATTGCCTCATAACGTTTTTGTGGAGCAGGTAAATAAACATGAGATCATTTGGGCGCCCGACGGGGATCAAGCTTTCGATGATAGTTCCTTCGTGCTGCATTTTGACGTAGGAAATCAAGTTCGACTGATCGGGTTTCGAGTTACTGAGAGTGGGGAGATCGATCGTGAACAAACATCCGGCATCTACATGGCTCAAGAGGAGTTCTACCAAGTTCTTGTGGAGTGGAAAAACGAGTTTTGGAGCCAGTGGATGAAATCTCGAAGTCATTCAGGGTCGTGAAGGATCCGCGTGAGTGGCGTTGGTTGGTGCGGGTATGCCGAGGCATTGAATATCAACATTCTTGTTGATGCCTGGAGAGCTCAAGAATCCGTCAACAGAATGTTGACACTACCCGTTAACGTTTGCTACCTCACCCTTTCAGGGCTGAGGGACTGAATACTTCATTCCCAGGGCTTCGCTTCGCTGCGGGCTAGCATGTGTTGGCCTTTCAGGCCAGAGGCCGAGCGACTTCGTCATGCGGCAGTATTGCATCAGATCTTAACGAGATTCTTCGAATCGATCCATCTAGTTTGACCTCTGGCTTGAACGCGCGTCTGCCCGGGCCCCCGTGCTCGTCGTCACGGTGGCGGAACTATTATTACAATCGATTTTCACTCCCCCCTCTCAGCGCAAACATCAGACACTCCGTCGCCCGGCATCGGCGAACTGGGTGATGGTGGCGATCAGTTTGTCGATTTGGAAGGGCTTGGTAATGACGCCAGAGAAACCGTGTTCCTGGTGATTTTCCAGGAGTATGTCATCGACGAAGCCGGTCATTAGAATGACCTTGATCTCCGGATAGTCACGACGCAGTTGGGCGACGGCATCTTTTCCACCCATGCCTCCACGCACATCAAGATCGAAAAGAGCGACGTCGAAGGGCGACTTCATGTGGTGCGCCTTGCGATAGACTTCGATCGCTTCCCTGCCATCCTGCGTGCAGTAAACATCGAACCCATGGCTGGCGAGGATCTTCTTGGTGATGATACGGATGTCCTTGTCGTCGTCCATGACCAGGACGCGCTTGCGGCGGCTGGTGTCGGTAGACTCGCCGCCTGGGGCGCTGGTTGAAATGGATGAACTGCCTGCGATCTCGTCCGGGCTGGGAGTGGCAGCCGGGATATAAATACGCACGACGGTGCCACGGACAGGAGCGGGCTCAATATCGATAATGCCCCCGTGGGCGCGGACGATTGCCTGGCTGACTGCCAGCCCAAGGCCAGCATGGTCTGCTCTGGTGGAGAAGTAGGGATCAAAAGCTTGCCTCACGAGTTCTTTTGGCACGCCATGGCCATCATCGACTATAGTGACCAGCACGTAGGCGGCGGGCTTTTCATGATCGTTCTTGGCCGCAGGCTCGTAGTTCGACGCTAAAATGCGCAACTGACCGCCTGAGGGCATCGCTTCCTTTGCATTGACGACAATGGCTTGCAGCGCCTGCTCCATCCCTGTCTCATCGATATCGACATGCCACAGGTTCTGATCAATTTCATAAGAGGGCTGAATTTGTGATCCCAGAAGCTCGAAGGAAATGATGCGCTCGAGGAAATGGTTCAGCGCCGTGCGGCGGCGGCGCGAATCGTGGATCGCTGGCTCCGCTTTATCGGGGCGAATGTTAGAGCGCGACAGTGTGCGCAGGCAGCTGACGAGCTTGTCGGCAGAATTGCAGGCAGTCTCCGCATCGTGCAGAAGTTCCCGTGCATCGCGGCCGAGGGTGGGTTGCTGGCCGATGAGTGAAAGGTTTCCGCGCACTGCGGTGAGCAAATTGCTGATGTCATCCGCGACGCCATTGGACATGCAACTCACGGTGTCGAGTTTAGCGGAACGCACTCTGCGGTCATTGCGCGCTCGTGACATCGTGACATCGGTGAAAGTGACACAGAGTGCCTGTTCATCCACCCATGGGACAGGTGCCACAGTGGCGTCGAGCAGGCATTGGCTGCTGTCTGGACGACGATAGGGAATATTGGATACGGTAACAGGTTGTTCCAGACGAGTGGCCTCTTCGCCTGCGTGGATGAGGTCGTCTTTACGAAACAGATCCGGGAAGATCAGGGACAAGTAGCGGCCGGTCATTTCATCGCGACGCCAACCGAGCACCGCTTTCACTTGCAGGCTGGCTTCCAGAATTCGGTTGTCCTTTGGAGTGATGATGATCTGGGCGTCAGGTGAATTGAGGTAGAGCATTTCATAGCGCTTCATAGACGCTGCGATTTGCTTTTGCGCCTCCATCATAGCGCGATTCCGGCGAATGCGATGTTCCGCTGCCAGCACCTGGGCATCGCACAGCGAATCACCAGGCGAAATAAAACTGTGCAGGCCAACTTGCAGCCAATGGGCCAGATCTGACTCTGGCATGTCTGGTGAAACTACGCCTAGAACGACGATGCCCTGATCGCGGTAGTTACGAAGCATGTGGCGCACCAGTGACTCCAATTCTGGCGCATGGGCCTCCGACAGACGCACCAGAAGCAATTCGACAGACTTGTCGGCGATCTCTTGGTCCTGCGCAATCGAGTCGAGGGCTGAGACTTCGTGTCCCCGCATGTGCGATAGATGCACGAGTTCCTGGCGCGTCCCTGGATCTGCATCCGCCACGAGGCAGCGGATCAATCGAATCTCAAATTCTGGTTTGTTAGAAAAAGTGGGGGCCGAAAACAGCCCGTCAGGAACATTGTTGTCGTCGCCAGGAGGTTGAATCACAAAAATGGTCGGGTGGGAAGATTGGGCGGAGGATGGCCTGCAGAGAGGGAATACAAATTCACCGCAGGGTAATGTAAATTCCACTTTATCAGATAAACTAGAATTTTCAAAAACAAAGGGCTTGCAGGTAGCGGCGATAACCGCTCAGTTGACAAGTGTTCCAGCTTGAAATTGCCGAGCTCAATACGATCTGCCCGATGTCCCAACGAGAAATTCAGCAGGAGGTTGTCCTTCCAAATGCAGCAGCCCGTGTGCAGCGGCCTCGCGCTTTCAAACGACCCTTCTCTCTTCTGTTTGGAGTATTTCTGGCCATTCTGACGAATATTGTGTTCTGGTGGGGCATCGTCGCGCTGGGGATGATGCTGATTCCGCCAAAAAATCCTGATTTTGGGGTTCAAGTGGTCGTCGCCATCGTTGCTTACGCGATTCTGCGAGCGTTCCGTTACTTCCACGGACTCAGCCTGAGCTGCCCACTGTGTCACGGACCAATGCTGCACGAAAAAAAGTGCCACAAGCACAAGTACGCCAGCCGCTACCTACTGTTCAGCTATCGCGCCTCGCTGATCCTGGACATTGTTACCAAGCTGCACTTCAACTGCATGTACTGCGGCACTCCTTTCAAGCTCAAGAAGTGAAGTCTGGTCGCGCATTCAGGCGGTGGTTGCACCCGCTTTTTCCGTGTCCCACTCCATTTTGAAGACTTGATGCAAGCGCAGTAACTCGATAACGCTTAGAACAGTAGCGTGAACGTTAAGTAGCCGCACCTGATTGCCTTCAGTGAGCCGCTTGTGCACGCTGAGTAGGGCACCAATGCCTGAGCTGTCGATCATTTCCACTGCGGTAAGATCGACAACGACCTCGTCAAGCGTGGCAGGACAGTGCTTGTCCAGCTCTGTTTTAAATTCGGCGGTATTGGCAGCCTCAAGGGTCAGGGTCTCAACAAGGATGCGGAGACCGGTAGCAGATGTTTGGGAGAATTCGAACATGGAAACTGGTGGTTAAAATCGTTCTTGTAAAACCGTTTGATTTATAGCTGCAATATAGAGTATATTTACCATATTCAAACTATTTTCTGTTAATTGAAATGAGTGAAGTCGCCCTATTATCAAGTAAGAAGGCCCTCGACTACTGGACGCAAGCAGCCAATCCGTCTGCTGTCCGAAGGTGGAAGCGCAGCATGGTCTGGCGCAGAGGCCTGTGGAAAACGACGGTTTTGTCAGCAGCGTTCCTGAAGCGCTGCCTGGACGTGGGCGGCAGCATTTTTGCTCTCATTGCCTTCTCTCCGGTGCTTTTGCTGCTGGCGATTCTGATAAAGTTAGAGGATCGCGGTCCGATTTTTTACAAGCAGCAACGCTATGGATTGCATGGGCGCACGTTCTACTGCTGGAAGATCCGTTCAATGGTGACCAATGCAGATGCTCTGATGAAAGAGTTGCTGGCGCAGAACAAGCACGGCAGCGACAGCGTTTGCTTCAAGATGAAGGAAGATCCGCGCATCACGCGAACGGGAAAATGGATTCGAAAACTGTCGTTGGATGAGGTGCCACAGTTCTGGAGTGTGTTGATAGGAGATATGTCTCTGGTAGGCCCACGGCCGCATGTCTGGGCAGAGGTATCCAGCTACAATGCGTTCCAGTTACGCCGTCTCACCGCGAAGCCGGGCATCACTTGCCTGTGGCAGATAGGCGGACGGTCGGACATTCCGTTCGAAGGTCAGGTACGGCTGGACCTTAAATATATCCACTCTCAGAGCGTGTGGGAAGACATCAAGATTCTCTTTCTAACCGTGCCCGCCGTTATCCTGGGACGCGGCGCCTACTAGTAGAATCCTAACAGTATTCAAACTTTTCGCATCACATGGCAGCACTCACCGAAAAAGATTCACCTTTACGCCTCTATTTTCCCGACTGGTCAGACGTTGATACGATCCTGAATCGTCAACAACCGTGGGCCGTCTGGCTCATTGGAGATCAGCCATTGCTCTATCACTGGCTCGACCATGCGGTCAACGAGCGCTACTCGCACGTGATCATACACGCGGTCGATCGGCCATCAGATGTGCGCAAAGCGATGCAGATGGCGACGCTCTGGCCCGTCCAATGGGAGGTTGTGCCATCGAAACCCACGGAGGGACAGGAAGCAGTGGAAGTGTTAGGATTGCCATGGGAGAACAATCTTGGCGAAGTCGAAGGCACCGAAGCAAAGGGCTGGGAGTTGCTCGATCACTGGTTTCGTCAGGAGAAGTCGTGGTTCAGCCAGTCATTTGACAATGCTGATGTGCCGGATGTGAATCTGGCGATCGGTCGCAACTGCAACATTCATCCAACTACTAAGTTGCACATGCCGGTGTTCATCGGTAACAACGTGCAGATCGCCGAGGGCTGCGAGATCGGGCCCTACGCCTCGATTGGTTCTGATTCGATGCTGTCAGGTTACAATGTGGTCAAGGAATCGAAAATCGAACCGCGCACTTTTCTGGGGCAACATACGGAACTCAATGGTTGTTTTCTCGCTGGTGGTTTGCTGGCGAATCTGCGCCACCGGGCGTTGGTTCCCAAGGTGGAAAGCTTTGTCGCCGACTCATGGTCAAGTGGTGCGGAATCTGCAGGACTGCGCGAGAAATTGACAGCACTCGTCATCTGGCTGGCCTTTGGTCTGCGCAGCCTTCTGCCTAAGAATCGCGGCAAGAAGCGAACATTGGCAACCTTTCAGGGACTGCTTCTAGATACCTATGCAGATGCTCCATTGTGGCGTCAGCGTATGCCGTGGCTGTTGGAAGTAGTGGCCGGACGGTGTCGACTTTTTGGCGTTCTGCCTCGGACGCGGACACAATTTTGCAAACTAACGACTGACTGGCAGGACATTCTAGCCACCGCCCCAGTGGGTGTTTTCTCGTATGCGGACAGTCACGGTTGCCACTCTCCAGAAGATGATCTGGAGTCCGTCCATGCTGTCTTCCAGGCGACACGTCAAGACCCGGAACTGGGAGCGGTCTGTCGTCGCTTTGCGTGGAACCTCTTGCTTGGAAAATCAACCGTATGAATGCACTCGCCAACAGCGGCCTGGATGAGCAGGCGTCCGCATCGGAGTTGATTTTCAGGCACCGGATTCCTGCAAGTCTCTCAGAGGTCGCAAATCTCCGAGACGTCTTTATGGTGTTCTTGAATGATGCCTGCGTCAGCGGCAAGGATCGCAGCGTCTGGGGACTGGTGTTCAGTGAGGCACTGAGCAATGCCATACGGCACGGCTGCCAACTTGATGCCTTGCTGAGCGTGTCTGTTGAATGGTGGGTGCTGAATGGAGAGGTGCACCTGGCAATTACCGATCCAGGAAACGGTCCGCCGATCGAATCAACAGAGACGCCGACGCTACCTGAAGATCCCCTTCAAGAGGGAGGACGAGGGCTATTTTTGATCCATGAGTTCGCGGATTTACACGAACACTGGCGTAGCCCATTAGGCTATCGACAAGTGATTCGTCGACGGCACGCAGGGTTGTCGAATCCTGTTCCAGAAGATAGCGAATTGACTGCTGTGCTCGAAGAACTGTCGACTGCCTACGAATGTTTGTCCGCATTTCACCGCTTCGGCACGGCAATGATCGGCGCAGGACGTCCCTCTGAATTCATGGGGAAGGGGCTCGAGATTTTGAGCGTACTCTACTCGCCCAGCCCTGATCTGGTGCGAGTCTGTTTATCCGAAAACGTTTTGTCCGGAATCAAAGAAAGTCTGAAAGATCAGGACGAAGTCGTCACTTTCAACGAGGCACCAATTAAGGCCCAGGCAGTATTACAGAATGGACGCAGTTTCTACTGGGAGCATGCCTCCGAAGTAGCAGATGATGCGCTGCTTGCACCTTACGGCTGCGGTTGCTGTTTTCCCATCGTTGCCAATGGGCAAACGTTAGGCTGCCTGTTGTTCGGTCTTATCGGAGAGGAAGGTGACAGGCTTTCTCGTCAACTCAGTAACCTCCGAACTTTTACAGATCTTCTCGGAATCGCGCTTGCCAACGCAAACCTTCAAGTCGTTCGGGATGAAGAACAACGGGCAACCCGAGAGCTGGAGATTGCCGCTGAAATCCAGCGCAACCTTCTCTCCGTTCACCACACACCGCGCTCAGATGCATGGAGCCTTTCCCTCAAACATCGTACCGCGAGAGACGTGGGCGGTGACCACCTTGAGGCAATCTACGACGCTTCCGGGAACCTCATTCTGACAGTAATCGATGTGATGGGCAAAGGTGTTTCTGCGGCGATGCTCGCGGCAATTTTCCGTACCGCCCTGCATCTTAATCTGGACAAGGCAGTGCCACTGGCTGCGATCGTTGAATCAATCAATCGGGTGCTTTGTTCGCAGCTTGAGAACATGACCATGTTCATCACCTGCGCCATGGCTCGGATTAGCGCCGATCTGAAAACGATCGAAGTCGTGAATGCGGGCCATTGCCCAGTCATGCTGCTCGACCGCAGCGATGCTGTTCGCGAGTTGGAGCCAGGCGGCCCTCCACTGGGATTGTTTCCGGCTACCAAGTATGAGAGCGAGTCGTTCGATCTGAAGGACGATGATGCAGTGCTGATCGTTACTGATGGTCTCTACGAATGGCAGGACGATGGCAAATGGTGGGGATGGGACAATTTGAAGGAAACCGCGGCAATCCACGCATACGATGATCCAGAGGAATTCTGGAATCGCATGCAGATCCGCATTCGTGAAAGCGAGGGTGATGGTCAACCCGCAGACGACCAGACCATGCTGTTCTGGAAGCGCAATTTCGATTCTAAACACACTAACGATACCACCTTATGAAACGCGTGCTAGTAGCCGATGATGAACCAGTGACACTTCGCCTGCATCAGCTCGTGCTGCGTCAGGCAGGAGTGGAAGCCGCGCTTTTTGAAGATGGTGACTCCGTGATACTGGAAATGGACAACGTCTTACCAGATCTCGCCGTGCTCGACTATCAACTGCCGGGCAAGAATGGCCTTGAACTCGTTACAGCTCTGCGCGCCCATCCTAAACTTGCAGGCATTCCCATCATCGTAGTCACTGGCTATCGCGAACTGGAATTGAAGGAAGCGCTGCTGGAAGCCGGTGCCAATGAAGTCATCATCAAGCCCTTCAGCCCGCGCCTGCTGCGCTCGCGTATCGAATCGCTATTGACACTGCCAGCCTGAGTCTTCTCGCTCTACATGCATTTCATGTGTGCCCCGTTCAGGAATAGAACCGGGCACGCATACAGCGCTGCGGCATCCTCTGGATGCGCAGGTGAATTCCCAAAGCGCAAACGTAGTATGTCGCCCATTCAGGGCGGGTGACATCTGGAAACCGCAATAAAAAAGCCCCGCTGCAAAGTGTCGAGCACTTCACAGCGGGGCTGAAAATTCAAAGTCCCTGAGGAACTGAAAAAATTAACGACGGCGGCGCTTGAATGCCAGCAGTGATCCACCACAAAGGAAGAGAAGCGCTGAGCTTGGCTCAGGAACGACTGTTGCAGTGACGCTGGCGAAAACACCTGCGAAGTCATCCCCTACTGCGAGTGAGTCGATAAGAATCTCGTTGTTTGCCGTTGGCCCGGAAATGAAATCCTGACGCAATGCAATGCTGTCGATCGCGACGCCTTCTCCACCAGTGTCGGTCAGAAACGCGCTGCTTTCGTCGGTTGGATTCACCCACAACTTTGTCTCACCTGTATCAAATGCGTAGGAACCTACAATCGTCTGAGTGGTTCCAAATGACAGATCAGTGGCCGTTTTGGCTACCTGACCTCCAGAAGTTGAGGACAATCCCAATGCGTAGTCACCGCCACCGCTTGGGGCGTCTAAATAGACTCGCGCACGAAAGCCAAATCCACCGTCCTTGAGGTGAAGAAAATAGTCGTTGTTGAGGGCGTCACCGCTTGCACCGGTGAAATTGACTGCCATCTGAGCTGCAAAGTAAAAGGTCTGGCCAGCCGCCATTGTCGTCCCGATCATGCGGTTCACATCTTCGCTGCCGGAATTGAGAAGTTGGGCCTTACCACCAATGACTCCGACATTGTCGTCGAAGGTTTCGCCACTGTGTGCTTTCCAGTTGCCGCCCGACACGTTAGCGCCCGCCGCGCCTCCTGAAAGTGAGTCAGTCAACTGTCCATCGGCGTAACCGAATCCTTCTGACAGGAAAACGGAGCCTGAGAACGCGCTGGTGGAAAGAAAGGTGAGCGATGCCAAGAGAGAGGCGATCCTGATGGGGCGAAGTGTTTGAGAGAGTTTCATATTACAATGTCCATTGAGGTGTAGCAGCAATGGTGCCAGTCGAGAGTGTCACCTGTCAAGGGGATTGCACTTGATCTTCGTGACAATTCCGTAATTCTGTTAGTAGCCGAGTTTGCGCAGGATCTCCGTGCTTTCTGCGGCCGAGTCGATCGTGCGGAACGTGCTCGTACTCAACGCTGTATCAATGTCCTTCAGGCCATGCCCGGTGACCGTGCAAACGATCGTGCTTTCTGGCTCGATGTTCTGGATCGGGCAGCCATCTCTGGGCATTTTGCAACACTTGAGCAGTCCGGCGATGGACGCGGCACTGGCAGGTTCGACGAAAATCCCCTCATTCGCTGCCAACCAACCCTGCGCCTCAAGAATCTCCGCATCCGTGACGATATCGATTTTGCCACCCGAAGTGCTGAGCGCCTCATTCGCCAAGTCCCAGCTGGCTGGGTTGCCAATGCGGATCGCTGTTGCCACCGTTTCCGGTGCCGTCACTATCTTATTGTAAAAAATGGGTGCCGATCCCGCTGCCTGGAATCCCATCATTTTCGGCAGACGAGTGCTTTTGCCCTCAGCATGATATTCGCGGTAACCTTTCCAGTAAGCAGTGATATTGCCCGCATTTCCCACTGGCAAAACATGAACGTGCGGAGCGTCGCCGAGGTCGTCGATAATTTCAAAGGACGCCGTCTTCTGCCCCTCAATGCGGTAGGGATTGATCGAGTTGACGATCTCAAATTCGTCTCTCTCGCCGATCTCACGCACCAGCTCCAGTGCACGGTCAAAATTGCCATCGATGGCGACCACTTTGGCACCATAGACGAATGCTTGCGCCAATTTGCCCTGAGAAATTTTCCCGGCAGGCAACAGCACGACACAGTCCATGCTGGCACGCGTCGCATACGCCGCAGCGGCTGCGGACGTATTGCCAGTCGATGCGCAGATGACAGCCTTGCTGCCTTTTTCCCTCGCCTTCGACATCGCCATCGTCATGCCGCGATCCTTAAAAGATCCTGTGGGATTGAGCCCTTCGAATTTGACCAGCACCGTGCATCCTTTACCCACACGTGCGCTCAACCGAGGAACATGAATCAGCGGCGTTGAGCCCTCGCTCAGAGAAACAACAGGCGTGTTGTCCGTGACAGGCAGATACTTTCGGTAACGATGAATGACCCCGCGGTCGTTGGCGAATGTAGTCGGTTGTTCGGCTTCAGACATGAGTTCGAAAAAAGTGTGTTCAGGCACCCAGTGTTTCCACACGCATCATCACTGGCTGCGAACCGACGCAGTCGAGTGCCTCGATACTGGTCAGTGCGGCCTGCATGGATCCAAAGTTCGCCGGATGAGTCACTAACATTAAGTCAATCAACTCTGCATCACCGTGGGTTTTCGGCTGAGCAACGGAAGAAATCCCGATCTCATGGTCAGCAATGGCACGTGAAATCTGCGCAATCACACCCGGCACATCACGCACTTGTAGCCTTACGTAGTAGGCGGAAACCGTTTCAGCGATTGGCATTGCTTCGCCGTAAAAGCCGTGCGGCGCAAAGCCCTGGCAGCCTGCTTTATTCTCAAGGTTTGCTGCTGCGTCAGCCAGGTCACTGATCACTGCGCTCGAGGTCGCATCCTGTCCGGCACCACTTCCGTAGTAGAGGGTTTCGCCGACGACATCACCACGAACAGCTACGGCATTGAACACACCATTCACGGAAGCAAGAATGTGATCTGACGGAACCAGCGACGGCTGCACTCGCACTTCAACGCGGTTCGATTTATCCAGTCGAATGACTCCCAGCAACTTGATCGCATAACCCAGGCTGCGCGCAAACTCGATGTCCGCACGGCGAACGTTTTCGACGCCATCGACGAACACTTGCTCCGGCTTCACCCACAAGCCGTATGACAACCACGCCAGAATGATCGCCTTATGCGCGGCATCGCCACCATTGACATCGAGCGCCGGATCCGCCTCTGCATAGCCGAGCTCCTGCGCCTCTTTAAGGGCAACGGAATAGTCCAACTCCGCCTCTGCCATCCGCGTCAGGATGTAATTACTGGTGCCATTAATAATACCGTAAATCGATTGAATGTGATTACCGACAAGCGCCTCGCGCACCACCTTAATGATTGGGATGCCACCTGCCACAGCGGCCTCAAAGTAGAGCGGCACATCTTCTTTTTCTGCCAGGGCAACCAGCTCATGTCCTTCCTCGGCCAGCAGTGCTTTATTCCCGGTGATGACCATTTTCTTCGCCTTCAGCGCTGCCCGCACCAGCCGGGATGCCTCTGCGACACCGCCAATCAATTCAACGATGATGTCGATGTCCGGATCATCGATGAGATCCTGCCAGTCGGTCGTTAAAATTCCATCAGGAACTGAGAAACCGCGATCCTTTGAAAGGTTATGCACAGCAATTTTCTGCACGGCGAAGCGTGCTCCCGTACGTTCTGCGAGCAGGTCGCCATTGCGCTGGAGGTTCTTATAAACCCCTGCGCCAACGTTACCCAGGCCCGCCAGGCCGATCTTGATTTCTTGTGACAAGGTGGCCGGACTATCCCGCAATTATTGCCGGTTCGCAATGACGGGAAATACAGAATGACGAAACACCCTAATCCCCGGGCAAATCCGAGGCCCAAAACACCCCACGAAGGACAAAATCCTCAGTCCTGAGAGATTTCGACCTGAAAAGACTTGTGCTGGTCTGCACGGTTCCTGCGGCCTATACCATCGCCTATGCGAATTCGATCAATTGTCGGTTACTGGTTCATTGGTTCCTTCTTGAGCACGGGTAGCGTCACTGTCTGTGCTGCTGGAGACGCTGACTGGGCGCACTACCTTGGCGATAAATCCAGTAGTCAGTATTCGACATTGGATGAGATCACCACGGGCAATGTCGCTAACCTCGAGGTCGCCTGGACGTTCCATTGCGGCGATACCGACAAGAACAACCGCTCGCAGATCCAGTGCAATCCGCTGGTGATCGATGGCATCCTCTACGGAACATCACCGACACTGAATTTGTTCGCGCTGGATGCGGAAAAGGGGGAGCGGCTATGGGAATTTGACCCGCGCTCGGTGGGCTCGCGCGTCAGTGGTGTGAATCGTGGCGTGGTGTTCTGGAAAAATGCTGACGGCACGGGTACGCGAATCCTCTTTGCGACCGGTAACCACTTGCATGCAATCGATGCCGGGACAGGTAAGCTCGTCGACGACTTTGGCGAAGCGGGACGCGTCAATTTGTTCGAAAATTTGTCACCGAACGCGAGTCGACTGGGATTGCAGGTGACTACGCCTGGCGTCATCTACGGCGACAACATTATCCTGGGAATGCGACTCGGCGAGGGGCCGGCACCCGCAGCACCGGGGCCAGTGCGGGCATACAATGTGCGCACGGGTAAGCTGGTCTGGCGCTTCAATACCATCCCGCGTCCGGGCGAAGCAGGCTACGAAACCTGGCCGCCCGATGCCCACAAGCACATTGGTGGCGCGAATGTCTGGAGCGGGTTCACGCTCGACGAGGAACGTGGACTTGTGTTCTGTCCCACGGGCTCGGCTGCGTTCGACTTCTGGGGCGGTAACCGCATCGGTAAAAACCTTTATGCAAACTGTCTGATCGCCCTCAATGCAACAACGGGTGAGCGCGTGTGGCACTATCAATTTGTCCGCCACGACCTGTGGGATCGCGACCTGCCAGCAGCACCAAATCTGCTGACAGTCACCCACGATGGCAAACGCATTGACGCCGTCGCGCAGGTGACGAAGAGCGGCCACGTGTTCGTATTCAATCGCGAGACCGGTGAGCCCTTGTTCCCAATAGAGGAAGTGACTGTGCCGCCCTCTGATTTACAGGGTGAATCCGCTTGGCCGACGCAGCCGCTGCCGACCAAACCAGCGCCCTTCGCACGGCAGGTCTTTGACTACGACGAGATCACTAACATTTCACCAGAGTCGCATCGGGCAGTGCTCGATCAGTTCGTCAAGCTGCGTGCGCACACGCCGTTCATGCCGCCAAGCACCGAGGGCACGATCATTTTTCCGGGCTTCGATGGCGGCGGCGAATGGGGCGGAGCAGCTGCCAGTCCTGATGGTATTCTCTATGTGAATGGCAACGAAATGCCCTGGATCCTGACAATGGTCGAAACGAAGCGCCGCGCAGGAGATAAGATTTCCAGTGGAAAGGCGATCTACACTCAAATTTGCGCTGCCTGTCACGGCATGGATCGAAAGGGAAACGCGGCGCAGAATGTGGCGGATCTCTCTGATGTTGCATCGCGGTTGAAGATGCCCGATGTGCTGGCTGTTCTCGAAGCCGGGAAAGGCGTCATGCCGTCATTCGCTTTCCTCAGCGAAAAGCAACGCGAGGCTGTTGCTGG
>JBNMNB010000005.1:0-80431 GCA_051270635.1 Verrucomicrobiales bacterium
AGAGGAACAGATGAGTCTCCGACGAGGAGCAACTTGCTGACTGGAGAGCCGTGTGCGGGAGAGCCGCATGCCCGGTTCGGAGGGAGGGGCGGCGCAAACCAATGCGTCGTCCCTACCCCTATCAAAGTTTGCCTGTTTCGAGATTGTGAGCGTCTCGTTGGTGATGGTGAGAGCGAATCGGCGGCGTTGGTACTGGTCGATTTGGAGCGCTCAAGCTTGATTGAGCTTTTTTGTTCGCACGGGAGGAGTCCGGTAGTTCAGTGGCAAGGTCGATCGCTTTCTGGCTCCGACTGGTGTCGGCAGGCGACTTCGAAACTGGGGAACCCGGTCAAAATTGAAGGGCGCGGACGGTGTCAGAGCGTTTTACTTTAACTGGTCAGGTCTTCATAGCAACGGCAACGAGTCCAACGATGAGCAAGACTGTTCCGACGACACCGACGATCAGGCCGAAAATGGCTCGACCCATTCCGTGCTTCGTCTCACCAGTTTTCTTGCTCTTCTGGATGTCCCGGACTGCAATGATCGAAACGATCAGCGCGATGGGGGCTGGAACGATGATCAGTCCGAAAAGTCCCAGATATCCTGCAGCGATCGCCCAGGTTGACCTGCCCACGGGCAAGAGCATTCGCATTCCCGCATCGTCGCCCATTTTCTTTTTCGATTCAGACGGCAGCGGCGGTGGTGTTTCCATAATGCCTTGGATTGGAGCAGGTTCCTGCAGCTAGTGTCAAGCTCGAACAGCTGAAGGGCTGCTGAGGTGAAGTCGATCTCGATTTCACCCGAGGAAGCCAGCGCAGTGCAAAAATTTTGCTCACTCCGGGACTGTGATTCGTTTTCGTTTCTTACAGTAGCGAACCATCATCATTCCCGGTATCAGCACAATGAGATTCCAGGCAGGGGCGATGACAAGTCCCATGATTGCGGTGATTTGATCGCTTGCATCGGTTAAGTAGCGTCTCTTAAACTCTGGATCTCCGGTTCGCTCATATTCAGTGAGAAGCTCAGTATACCATACTGAGTTCGACCCTATCATTAGGGAGTAGCAGAGTGCTGAACTGATCAGAAAGCTTACGATTGCTCGTCCTATGCTTTGCGAATGGAGGTAGACAGCAAGTGGGATGAGAGGCGTGAAAGCAGCAAGGGTTTCGATGGCCCGTGAGTAAAAGTGCATGACTTTTTACTCAGCCATTACTTTTACATCCACAGGATCTTCGGTCGCGGGGAGGGCTCTTCTTACCTCTGGTGCTGCTGCTGCGGCCGGGGGAGCTTCGCTGGCGCTGTTGCTCGTGTTGGCAGGAGTGGCGGGAGAATCTTCATTGGGAAGAATCAGATTGTAGAGTTCGTCGCGGAAGACGGGATCTTTTTCGTGCAGCAGATTGTAGAGTTCGTGCTGGTAGGCGCGGTCGTTGAGAGTGGGGATGGTGGCGACCAGGGCCTCGCGGGCGGTGTTGAGATCGTCGTCCAGCCAGGTGTCGTAGATGTCGAGCGCCGCTTCCTGTCGCGCTTCGTTGTTGCTGATCGCCTGTGACCATTGCAGGGCAGAGGCAGGTTCTGACATTGCCAGACTGGAGGCAAAGGTGGCGAGTGTCGTGTCTCTGAGCGCGCCCTCTGGCAGTGCTGTGGCCCAATTGCCAGCGGCCTCCGATTGAGAATCTGCCCAGTGACTGGCAAGCGTCGCATAAGCGGCTTCGGCATCGACGGCATCTGTAGGGACGTGAATTTTCAACCAGGCAGCGAGTGCGTCCGGATCTTTCTCGGCCCAGCCTGCGGACAAATTGATCACCGCCATGCTGCGCACACCGGACTCCTGCTGGTCTGCCACCCAGCTGGCCGCTGCCTCTGGTTCGCTCCCGGCCCAGGCATAGGCGAGGGCACCGGATAGCCGTGCGAGCAATGTTGTGGGAATGTTAGTTTCCTCGGCATCGCTCAGACTGCTCAGCCATTCGGCAGCTGCGGTAGGATCATTTCGCCCCCATACAGAAAGCAGTGCGGACGCAGGAATGATTTCACCTGACTGAATCGACTGAGTTGCCCACAATGAAGCAGCGTCCGTGTCCACCTTGCCCCAGGCTGCGCCTAGTTCTTGATTTGCCTCGTCGCGGAATACGCCGTTGGGAAGTGCCGATGTCCAGTCGGCAGCTGCTTGTGGATTCGCAGCCACCCAGACTTCGAACAATCTGGCAAGCCGCTGGTCTCGCAATTCAGTGGCCTCGGGCAGACTGGCGACTTCTGCCGCAGCAAGGTGGGGGCGCGTGGCCAGCAATTTTTCAAATGCATCGTGCGCCATGGCTGGCCGGGCAACTCGATTGCGAGCGGGCTCGGTAATAGCAGATTCTCCAGATCCCATGGGCGAGGTTGGAATCGCCGGCGTCTGAGGTGCGACGCTGGAGAGATTGGGCGGTGTCTCTTTGTGCAACGCCAGAAACAAGCGAACGCCAATGATCAACAAGAACACGGCGAGCACCGAAGTGAGGACAACTCGGAACGGGTTCATGTTCCGAGCGGGTTCACCATTGCACTATCAGTTGCTGATGATGTAGCGCCGACCGATGGTATCGGACTCATTGCCAGCGTCATCGACGGCGCGCACATAGATGCGGCCGTGGCTGCGCTTCTTGAATTTAGCCAGAATAACGAACGTCGTATCCGTGCCGCCAGCGACGGTCAGCACTGCCTTGCGCCATTTGCGAGAACCTTCTACACGGTAGCGCACTTCCTTCACGCCTACTACGTCAGTGACTGTTCCAGCAACCGTCGCCTTGCGGCTGGTCAACGTGGTGCCAATCTCAGGTGTAGCAAGGGTGACGACCGGTGCATCGACGTCGACGTCGACGGTATCCTGAGCGTAAAGTGCAGGGGCAAGTGCCAGACATCCAAGAATTGTGAAAAGTAATCTCCTCATTGCGAAAGTGTATCACCATAATGACTTGATTCCAGCTTAAAGACTCGATCGATTGAGGTAATCGTTAATAGTCGACGTTTCTAGAATTCTATCGCAACATTTCAATCCATGTGTGCACTCATTTCCAAAGGCTGGTGGATCGTTCTTCTGGTCTTCTTCGCTGCGTCAGGATTCTTCCTCTCACGAGCGGGAGACCTCAAAGTCAATGCAGACGTCGAAGTCCTGTTCGACAACGTCGATCCCAGCCTGGAGAAATTTATGGAGAACCAGGAAGTGTGGGGTGCCGACGAGTATGCGATCTTCTGCGCCACGGCGGATGAATGGTTCACGGCTGAGGGGCTGCAGCGCGCGCAGGCGATTCAGGATGATCTCACCAACAAGGTGCGCCATTGCAGGCTGGTCGCGTCGCTGGGCGATATCCCATTGCTCCGCCAAAAGGATAACCCGAGCATTTTTGGACTGATGGGCGGGCTGAAGACGCCTTTCAGCGAGGGCATCGATATCGAACGAGCCAAAGTGGAAGTCCTCGATCACGAGATGGCGAAGGACAATTTCATTTCCAGTGACGGTCGTAACTTGAGCTATCTGGTATTTCTCAACGACAAAAACGCCGATAAGACGGCTGTCATCGGGGACGATGAACTGACACTTCGGCGGCAGGAAATGGTGGAGGACTTGCGTGCGATCACGGCTGAGTGGAGCGGCAAGATGGAGGACGATCCGCGCATCTCTGGATTCCCGGTGATCCTGACAAACTTGATCGAGCACGTCCGCCATGATCTGCGCGTGTTCACCATTGCTTCGGCGTTACTGTTCTTTTTCGCTTTGCTGATGGTTTATCGAAGCCTGGCTTACGTCGTGGCGGCCTTGGTGACTTGTGCGATTCCTGTGATTTGTGTTGTGGGTACGATGGTGGTGAAAGGGATGACGCTGACGATCATCACCTCAAACCTGCCGTTGCTCCTGTTCGTACTGATGTTGCCCTACACGATCTATGTGATCGAGCGTTTTCGCGAACGACGCGCTGATGTAGGGAACGACGAGCCTGTGTCATTCAGTCTCGCGTCTGCTGTGCGATCGGTGTTTGTGCCCTGTCTGTTTTCAGCGCTGACGACGATCGCCGGCTTCATCGCTTTGAGTCAGAGTCCCATTCCGCCGGTGGAAACGTTCGGCATGATGATGGCGATCGGTATGGCGGTGGGATTGGCGATTGTGTTGCTGTTCCTGCCGTGTTTTCTGCGCCTGTTCGGCAACCGCATTGCTGCGCCGGAAAAGTCCGGTGATGCAGCATGGATGCGCGGGCTGGTGCGCATTTTCGAAAATGCCTGTATCCGCCATCGCGTGGCGGTGCTGGTGCTTAGCGCAGCGGTGTTCGTGATCTGTCTGGTTGGTGCGATGCGCATCACCGTGGAGCAGAAATTTACGCACTATTTTTGGGAAAGCAGTGAAGCTTACCAGGGGTTGGAATACATTGATCAACGTCTGGGCGGCCTGATGCCGCTGGAGGTCGTGATGACCGCCGATGATGCCAGCTACTGGACGGAGGACAAAGGTCAAGCTGCGCTGGAAGCTGTGGAGGAATTCTTCCGGCCGCTGTCCGGCACAGGAAATTTATCGTCACTGCGCTCCGTTCGCGATGAAGCCCGCAAGGCGTTTCCAGCGATGCCCGTGCACCAGATCATCGCGTTGATTCGTACCGCTTCGCCAGAATTCCTGCAGCAATACTTAACAAAAGACGGCAAGACGGCGCGGATCACTGCGCGAATGAAAGAAACAGATCCAACATTGAAACGACTGGAGCTGCTGGAGGAGCTCGACGCCCATCTGGCGGGCAAGCCAGAGCTGGCAGAAGTGAATGTGGAAGTAACTGGTGCCTTCGTTCTTTACGCGCAAGTTTTGCGTACGTTAGTCGATAGTCAGCGCGAGTCGTTTCTGCTCGTCCTCGGTGCGATCTTGCTGATGCTCTTCATTTTGTTTCGTTCGCCAGTGTTGCCGTTCGTCGTCATGTTGCCGCAGGTGCTTCCTTCCGTCGCGATTCTTGGCATCATGGGCTGGGCGGGGATCCCACTGGATCTGGTGACGGTGATGATTGCGTCGATAGCCATGGGAGTCGGTGTCGATGCCGCTATCCAATACACCATGCGCTATCGCATTGAACTCCTGGCTACAGGTGGCGATCGAGAAGAGGCACTGCGCCGATCTCACCGCACAATTGGGCGTGCCATTTGGATTTCAACATCGGTGATTGTTGTCGGCTTTTGCGTGCTAGTGCTGTCGGACTTCTTTCCCTCAGTATGGTTCGGCGTATTCACAGGAATCGCCATGCTGATGAGTCAATTCGCCGCGCTGACCACGCTGCCATCTCTCTTCCTTGTCACCGGTTACCCGAAGAAATGATGCCCCTGTTTTGAATCGTCACTCTGGTGCTCTTATCACTTGCTCTGATCGGCTGTGCCTCACGGCCGCAGATCAATGAAGGGCCGCACAAAGGCTGGTCGGAATCGCTGGCGACCGAAGACGTAAAACGCCAGGAGGCGGAAGAAAGTCAGTATCAAAATGCCCTGCAGCGATTCGACTAGGCGTGCCAAGGTCGGGAGTTGGGATCGCGCGAATATGTGCGGGAAGGCTACTTTACATTTTTTGGGAATAGCCTGCGCAGCTCATTGCTCACACTTGTGGAGAAGGTTCAGTTAGGCCTTTTCCGTCAGCACCCAGACCACACCGTTGACCCTCGGGTCAACCACTTCGCCAGGAGCAATCCCGGCGAAGAAGTGAGGATTGGAATGTCGAGACCCAATAAAGAAATTTCATTGGAATACGAATTAAATCATTGGTTGTCAGTTGCTTGCAGGAGTGATTGCTGCCTCCTTCCCATTGCAAACAAGAGAATAAGCCAATCCTGTCCTGAAGAGTTGCCATGCATGCTCCAAGCGTTACACTGCTGACCATTTTACCGATGCCAGTTGCCAATTCAGCCCCGAAGCTTGCGCCTGCCGATGGGGTCGATTTTGACCAATTGGTAACCGACTACTATCAGAGTCTTTATCGGTTCGGATTCAGTCTGGCAAAAAATGAGGCAGATGCCACGGACTTGACACAGCAGACGTTCTATCGCTTCGCGACCAAAGGGCACCAGCTGAAAGATGTGCGCAAAGTGAAGACCTGGTTGTTCACGACGCTTTACCGTGAGTTTCTTGGAACCACTCGGCGCGGCAAACGCTTCAAGCATGTTGAGCTGGAAGAAGCCGGCGCGGACTTGCCCAATGTAAGTCCTGGGATCACTCGGCAACTTGACGGGAATCTCGCTGTGGAAGCGCTTGGAGAGCTGGAGGAGCGCTACCGGGCACCACTCACGTTGTTCTATCTTGAAGATTTGAGCTACAAGGAGATCGCTGAGGCGCTCGAAATTCCCATTGGAACCGTCATGTCACGACTTTCGCGAGGTAAAGAGCAACTGCGCAGCGCTCTGACCGAGAACAATTCCAGCCAGCAATTCGAACAATGAACGTTGAAGAAGTTAAAGAACGATTGAGCTGCTACCGTCCGGGGATTGATGATCCGGCAGACGAGTTGTTCGCGCCTGCTTTGTCAGCTGCTGAGCAAGATCCCGAGCTGGCGAAATGGATGAAAGATCAGCAGGCGTTTGACTCCGCAGTGCGCGGTCACCTTGAAAGCATGGCGATTCCAGACGGACTGCTGGAGTACTTGCAAACCAACAAGGGTAAGGCAGCGCTGAAGGATAATGTCGCTGAGGAGACGCCGAAGCCTGACGCCAAAATTTATACGGGCAGGAAGGGGAATAATCTTTTCGCAAATTTCTGGATGCGAGCCGCAGCGGTGGCAGCAGCAGTGGTGATTGGTTTGCTTGTCATGAATTCGCTCAATTCTCCGGCGAGTGCGGTAGAGGCGTTCCGCGGTGACATGGCGTCGATTGCAAACGAGGGATTTGAGCTTGATCACAAGACGGGAAACTTGTTGGAAGCACGCAAGTGGCTGGCTGGCAATGCTGCGCCGATCTACAATGAATGCCCGCCCTGTATCAAAAAAATGAAGGGCATCGGCTGTCGTAAATTTCAGTGGAATGAGCACACCGTATCGATCGTTTGTTTCGAGAAAGAGACAGGCAATGTTGTGCACATGTTCGTGATCGATCGCTCTGCCCTGCCGGATGCCGATGTTGCCAGTGGAAAGGTGCCATTGAAGCAGCAGAAGGGGTTGGAGACAGGAGGCTGGGTCGATGAAAAGAACGTCTACCTGCTGGTGGGCTCCAGGAAGAATGTTCTCGTAAACGATCTTTTGTAAGCTTGCGTCGCGTAGAAATCTGAGGCAAACAACCGCTGTGTTTGTCTGGACAAAATTCGTCAATGATGCCGCCCGGGATTTCTGGGAGGCACGTCTGCATTCTATCGAAGACGCCAGCATCGTGTTGTCCGATCTTGTCGGGCGTCAGAATCTGCGGATCGACGGCTACTGCACCACACGCAAGGCAGCGGATGCCCTGAAGGCGGAGCACGGGGGGCGCGTGGCTGTTTTGAAGGAGCAGGACTGGGTCGCCGTCAGCGGCCAATCGAAATCGCCACCGCTCAAGATCCGTGATCGATTCATCATCAGCGAAGAGGTGACCGCTGCCGCCCTTAAGCGACTGCGCGATGAATTTCCCATTCGCACCGTGTTATCCATTCCCGCAACCATGGCATTCGGCACGGGAAATCACGCGACGACTTCCACATGCCTGCGCATGTTAGTCGATATCGTAGATTCACTGCCGCAGGACAAATGGCGCATGCTCGACCTTGGCGCCGGCACAGGTGTCCTGGCGATAGCGGCAAAGATCCTCGGCGCAAAATCTGCCCAGGGATACGATTTTGATCCTATCACTATCGACATCGCCCGCTGCAATGCTCGTAACAATGGCGTCGGCAGCGTCACTTTTTCAAAGAAAGACATCCTGCTGTGGAAGCCACGCAGCCAAGTAGATGTCATCGCCGCCAACATCTTTTTTGACGTGCTGATCGAAGCGTTCCCAACGATCTACCAGGCGCTCAAGCCCGGCGGAACATTGATCTTTTCCGGCATCCTCAACACCTACGCAGACGAATGCCTGGCCGCAGGTAAAAAAGCAGGCCTGACCATGCAACGCGTTGTGAAGCGTGGAAAATGGGTGACGGCAATGGCGGTGAAGTAGGTTTGCAAAGGGCGCTGCCAGTTTGATTCCAACGAACCTCAGTCGATCGCAGACTTCACCTCAATTTCCAGCCGCTTTCGCAGACAGGCGGAAGTAAGCGGGTGTCGTCTCCACCTTCCAGGTTGCGATTGCTGTAGCGTCGTCCCTGTTGTGCAGCAGGCCTTCAAATGTGGCTTCTACTTTTGTGACTGCTCTCCACATCGTTAGTTCGTTGGATACTTCAAGCAAGAGGGGGATTCCTTCGGATGTGAGCGATACTGGGAACTGGATGAGAGCCTGATTTGCGGTGACAAAGAGGACACCGTTGGCTTGAGCGGGCGAGGTTCCTGCGGCGTATTCGATCACTGCGGCTGAGCCATCCAGATCGCTGTCGCTGTTGTCATCGGTAATACCGTTTTCGGTCTTCCAGGATTCAAAGGAAATCGCATCGTCGGTGGCTGGAGTTCCGCCGACGGTTGCACTGGGGCGCCATGCCTGTGCGGTGTCGGGATCGCCATTTGAGAAAACGAGGCTGTAGCCTGTGCCGTCGGCATCGACAGGCCAGGGTGCTTTGTCATTGTAGCGCACATCGGTAATCGTTTGCCCTAAAGCATTAACAAGTGTGAGACGTTCGCCGCTGTTGGCGAGGCTGCTGCCAGCGAATGATCCGGTGACGCTTGCCTGCGGATACCGCATTTGGAAAGCTGCCGTATCTTGAACCAAGAGTGCTCTCTCACCTGCTGCCAGTTGCGCTGCCTGGGGGAAGGTGAAGGCGACGCCGTTGGTGAATCGGACGCCACTCAAATCGATCGTGCCGTTCGAAGTGTTCACTAACTCTATGAATTCAAACTGGTCAGAATTAGCGATGCCTGCATCGATCTCTGCCTGCGACAGATCGGCTGGATGGTAGTGCAGCTCGGAGAGTTGAAGATTGGCGACGCTGGCAGGGGTGAGTGATCCTGTGCCAGTGATTGCGACTTCAATGCTGCCCAGGATGTTGCCGTTGAAATCGACCGCCTCCAGCGTGTAAAGATTCGAGCCAGGGGAGACTGGAAGTGTCAGCTTCCAATCTGTTTCGTCAGTCCAGTCGACTTCCAGCGGCTCGTCGCTTCCCGCCAGCTGAATTCGCCTGACGTTGACCCAGCCTACACCTTCGATTTCGATGCTGCTGGCATCTGTAGTGAGCGGAGCCGGCGAGCCAAGTGCAAAATCGATCGGGGCGCCTGCCCTGCTGTTGCTTCTGATCTGGCTCAGGATACGGCCTGAACGACTGTTGATGTAAGTGAGGTGCGAACTCCAGCGCTGGCGAGGCAGGAAACTGTTAAAATGATCTGTCCATTGTTCCATGTAGTCGCGGTTGAAGGTCGTTTCAGCGATGTCCTGAAGGTGCCCGTAGTAGATGCGAGCATAGCGCGGGATGCGGACGATTTTGGCCACTTCCGGATTGGCAGTGATGGAACGATTCGCGTCGAACGCGAAGTCCATGTCGTGTGGTAGAAACATCACGCGGCCATCTGGTCGGGCGTAGTACATGCCATTGTGTTGTGAGCCCGCGCCCGCATTGTCGCCTGCTCCAGACATCACAGCATAGGCCATACCACGCAGCCAGTTGTCGACATCGACCACTTCTTCCAGTCCCTCTTCGAACGCGGCGGAGCTTTTGCTGAAATGCCTGGCGTAGTCCATGATGGGTTCAAAGTTGTCCTCTTCCCGATCATCCTTGATGGCAAAATTCCAGCGGTAGTCTTCTTCATCATCGCCTATATCACGGATGGACGTTCCGACGACGGAATCTGGTTGTGGGCGCTTGTAACCGTTGGCGTCCGCAGAGGTTGGGTAGTAGATCAGTTCGTATTCATAGCGCGTCCCTGCGGAGCCATCGCCAAACTGAGAGTCGATGAAGATATCCTCATAGCGTGCAAGTTGGAGGACTGCGCCTCCGACATGGCGATCTTGAGGCGAGATGATTTGTATCAAGTCGTAATATCGGCTGATATTGCCACCAGAATTGGCGATCATGACATCGAATAAAATCTCCAGCTGGCCAGTTCCGGTACCTTCTGATCGATCAATCGACACTGTATCGTGAATGCCGCGAAATTTCTCATCAGCGTTAAATCGAACATTGAATCCCACACGTGGAGACTGTGAACGCGCGCGTTCGCTGCCTTTTAGCCGCACGCCGACGTCATAGAAAATCGTTTCTTCATCGACGATGACCGTCGCTGGAATGCGGCCATTGCTCATGACGTTGATGTCCTGATGCATCCAGTCGCGGTCGGCATTTGTGACGATGATACGGAAATTCTGCAGCCCGTTGGTCTCGGCATTGTCGTCGTCTACTTTGTAGGCTGCCCGCGCTTGGGCTCCGTTCACCGGGTGGTGCGAAACGGCACTTGCACCATCCTCCGCTTCGACATAAAAGTGAACGATCGCCGATGCTGCCTGTCCCGGTACAGATGTCTGATACTCGCCTGCGGCCCCATTCGGTGTCATCGTCGCGGATTCGAATGTTGCATCGTTGACGGAATACCAGAGTGTCATCGCTGCAATGCCATCGGGATCCACCGCTGTAGCGCGAATGGTGGTAGGCTCATCGACAGCGGGCACAGCCGGGGAGTGAATTAAGTTTGTGAACGCCGGGCCAATGTTCGGTTCGTGTGAGGAGTTATCAGCACCAGGGGTGCCGCCAGTGAGTGGACGATCGATCACGTTCACGCGAGCAAGGCGATTGAAATACAGGCGCGTGTGCAACTGGTTGCAGCCAGAGATCCACTTTGCCCGGAAGGAAATCTCGTATTCGCGGCCATTGGAGATGCGACTGCCGAGTGTGGACTCGATGTGGTTGTGCATATGTTCAGTCGGGCCGGTAGCAACCACGTGCAGCACATTGTTGCCAGGGCTGTCCGGGTCAGTGATGATCTGGCTATCCATGTGATTGCCGAGCAGCCGCCAGTCGGTGTCATTGTTAGTGAAGTCGACATTGCTGATCAGTTGCTCTGCCTCCGCGTCCGGCTCTTCGATAACGCTTATGTCATCGATGAGAATTTCCCCGGCGAACAGCAGCCCCAAGCAAAAGTCTCGCCACTGCGTATCCTGGCCGACGGTACTGCGTGCGGCTTCGCCTCGATAGCGAAACGTCTGCCACCCAGCGGCGCCCGTTTCATCGCTGGCGGCCCAGCTTTCGGCAATTTGATTGCTGGCATCGGGATCGCGCAATTCCAGGCTTGAGCCGCCGCCATCCGCAGCGTCAGGCCAGCGACCGCCGTCGTAGTAGTGCAGGGTATCGACAGGATTTCCCAGCGAATCGACCAACTCCAGGCGTTCGCCGGAACGAGACAAATTGCCACTGAATTCTCCATTGATTTGCACGCCTGGATGCATTTGCGCGAAGGCCTCAGCATCTGAAGTGATCACTGCATACTGCCCAGGTGATAGCATGGATCCAGCAGGAAATGTGAAGCGGATACCGTCTGTCATCTGCCACCCGCTGAGGTCGATAGCCGCATTGCTGCGATTCAACAATTCGACCCATTGCTCGTCTGACTCAATGTAGGGGATCGCCGGAACGCCATTGTCCACGATTCTCTGAGCTACTGCTTCAGCGCCAAAAATCACGTCGCTGCTGCCAACATTTCCTTGATGGACTTCAGCCGAGATGCGGTTGACGCCCGCCACGAGCAGGCTGGCGGGAACGTTAATGATTCCCCTTCGCTCGGCTTCACCTCCATCGGAGGCAAGGGTTGTAGCGTCGATCTCGCCAGACGCTGGCATATTGTAGCGCTCGACCTCAATTCCATTGACGTAGAAAACCGCGCCATCATCGACATAGTGCCACAGTTGCAACGAATCCGTTCGCGCAAGTTCCACTGCACTGATCGAGAGATCCGTTTCAAAGTAGTGGGTGACGACAAACGGGCGAATGGATGCTGGCGGAGGAAACTCCGTCATCAATGGATCATCGAACTCCCGCCCATCGAAACCGAGCAATCCCTTGCCGGATGGCCAGTCGGGATGAGAGGCGGTAGCCCAGCCCTGGCCGAGGTCATTTCCAGATCCATCGTATCGCCACGTTTGATCGAATCCGAAAAGTGGCTCAGGCTCGAGAGTGGGCGCTTTTCCAGGTTGCGCAACTTGAGCGGGGCCGTTGTAAAAAACCTCATTGATGACTACGGCGTCGTTGAGCCCAATGTCATTCGCAGCACCGGGCGTCGCTGAGATCGGTGTCAACCAGCGCCCCTCCCATTCGCCGTTCGCCGTTTCGTCCCGGCCTCGAAAGCCTCGCGAAGCAGCCCGTGCGTCAATGACGGAACTACGCGATGCATTGAAAAGGAACAGCCGGTCAGAGTCGCCGACATCAAAGGGAAAGCTCCCTGCTGGCAGCAAAAGGTATTCACCTGGTGCCACAGTCGTGCCGTCCGCGATGGTGATCTCCCGCGCTGCATCGGCCGAGACAGAGATCACCATGCCGCCCGCATTTTGTTCCGTTGCTCCGTCATTCTTGAGTTCAATCCAGAACGCACCAGCCACCGCAGGCGCGATCTCATTGAAGCGAAGCGTCGACTGTGCAACTTCCATGGAAGGCGGCCGCAGTGCCATGCTCAAGCGCGCCCCGAACACCACATCACTGCTGCCGACACGCTCCTGGTGTAATTCCACCGAGATGCGGTTGGTGCCAGCCTGCAGTGTATTGGCTGTTATCCTCAGTCCTTCGATCCACTCGGCTTCCGTGCCGTCAGCCAGGGTGTCGTAACGCAATTCGCCCGCAGGCAAATTGTAGCGCGAAACTTCTGTCCCGTTCACATAGAATGCTGCGCCATCATCCACCAGATGGGATAGAATCAGATGGTCGATGCGCTCAAGTGTTGCGGCATCGACGAGTAGATCGGTTTCAAAGTAGTAAGTGGTAACGAAGGGATCATTCAGTGCCGGAAAGCTGAGCGCAGTGCCAATCGGATCATCCAGTGCCGGTTCAAAGGCGAACACGCCTGCTCCTTCTTTCCATGCATCGCCGACCGGATGCGTGCTGGTGGCCCAGTCCGTGCCGAGATCCGCGCCTGCTTCGTTGTAGCGCCATGTGGCTCCCTGTTCGAGCACGGCCACAGTAGTCAGCTCAATGTCATCAGCATCCGGGAAATTGGCGCTTCCTGGCGTCCCTCCCGTTTGTGCGCTCCACGTCCAGTTCTCGGCTGGCCCGCTCGCTGTGTTCGAGTCACTTTTCGCCAGAGTCACGCCTGATCCATCTGGCGCGACTGGCCATCTGCCTCCATCTTCATAAGTCATCTCATCCATCAGGCGGTCGGAATGATTGAAAAGTTGAATGCGCTCGCCAGCATTTGCCAGTGCCCCAGTGAATGGCCCAAGTTGGTCATCGGCGGGCTTGCTTGAAATGATCAGATATCCTTTGGGGGGAATGATCGTCCCTTTGGGAATCGTGAATTCGACTCCATCCACCAGCTTCCAGCCGGAAACATCCGTCATGATTCCCATCTGATTGTGCAGTTCCACCCACTCGGCTGTCCCTTCCTCCTCATTTCCAGGCGGATGGTAGTGAAGCTCGTTAAAGACAACCACACTGTCAGGCGAAGCCGTAGCAATGGGAGGCAATAGGATTGCCAGCAGAACCGCAAAATGGATCACGAACAGGGAGTTAAGAAAGAGTAGACGTTTAGGAACCTTCATCGTTCGAAGGCTAACGTATTTACCATCCCGCGGCCAGCCTGAATCGCATTGCTGCGCTGCGTTATCTTGCGAATGCAGGATCGCTGGCGTCAACGGGAAGTGTGGCATTCCACGCCCGCACGGCTCGATCAAGGCGGTCGACAGTCTCACCGTTGGTGCTCGCTACATTAGAAGATTCGCTTGGATCGCTTTTTAAATCATAAAGCTGAGGATCACTGCCATCAAAGTTGACAAGATACTTCCATTGCCCATCGCGCACGGCGAGATCGGGATTGTCCTCATCGAAGCCGTGGCCAAAGCCTGGCCGATCGGGTGGCCGACGCCAGAAGATGGCAGATTTTCGGCTTGTTTTTGATTTGCCAAGAAGTGTTGCGCTGACGTCTTCTCCATCCAGTGACTGTGCGGGCGATGTGCCAGCAAGTTCGTAAAGCGATCGATTGATGTCCAGTGCGCAGAAGACCGATTCATCATTGGTTGTACGAAGAACGGCTTGCCGGCGTTTGTCGATTGATCGATAAACGTCAGGGCTTCGTCGACGAACCCAGTGGTAATCTGCGATCGCTGCATCCAAGTAACAGGCTCGCCCAGGCGCTCGGCCTTTGCCCAGATCCGACCAGGATTTGCGGGGTCTTGTCCTGGTTTGAGCGTCAGCGGAAGTAGTTTGCGCCCATCCCTTCGAAGTTAGTTAAGCTCTTATCAAAGCCATAGTCACTGATCGCTGGAGCATCGTCCACATCGCGCTGGCCGCCCATGTGCCACTTGCCGAAGTGACCTGTGGCATAACCGCTCACTTGCAATTGGCGGGCCAGGGTAGGAGCCTTCGGGTCGAGCCATTGTGCCATGCCGCGGCGATTGTTGTCCTTACGATTGTTGAGGTAAGAGGTGATACGCCAACGATGCGGATACTGCCCCGTGGTGAGAGCAACCCTCGATGGTGAACAAATAGGCGAGTTGACGTAGAAATTGGTGAAGCGAATGCCTTCTGCAGCCAGTTGATCGACGTGTTGAGTCTCCACTGTTCCGCCGAAGCAGGAAAAATCGGAATACCCCATGTCATCGATAAAAACGGTGATAATGTTAGGGCGTGGAGGCGCCGAGATGGCCAAAAATGCGTCGGCAAATTGTCTGCCAACTTGAAGTGTGCCCTGAGTGTCGTAGTGGGCAGCATTCGCAGTTGGTGCGCTGGAGGTATCGAGGTAGACAACGTTGTTTGCTGATGTTGCGACTCCTTTCTGAGCGGCAACGATGGCAGGCATATGAGGGTTTTTGCCGTTTCCAAAATGTGTGTTCACCGCGAGTAGAGCAGTGAGGTCAGGCGTTTCGAGATCCGTACGGAAGTGATTAATCAGTTTTGCCAGGTTGGCAGCATAGTGCGGGGCATGTTCTTCTGTGGCGTCACTCTCTCCCTGAATCCAGAGCAACGCGGCTGGCTGAAGGAGGATGTCCCGTGCTGCCGCCGCAGCCTTAGCCTTTGTTAACTCTGTCAGGAATGCCGCATAGCATGAATCGGGCATGTCCTTCTTCTCTGGATCCCAGTCCTGAGGAATGCTGGTGCCGCTGAAGGCGATTTTCAGAATTGCCAGCCTGCGCTGCGGATCAATCTTAAGAAGCTGCCGGGCAAAACCGATTTCTGGCCCAAAGCCCCCTTCGCGCTGAGCGAAATTTCCATACTGCCGCTTGGCACTCCCCTTGGCCGCCGGATCACCGAGCGGCTGCGGCTTTAATGTCGTCCATGCATCCGCGCTAGTTGAGTCATGCTCGTCCGGCGGCGGATCTCCGACTTTCCACCACAGAAGGACTTTATCATCAGCAGAGTCAGCCGCGAGCTCGCCAGGAATCGCATCAAACCCAACCGCATTCGACTGCCCGGCAACAACGACCAGGTCATAGTCTGTGGGCGCTGCTGTAGCGAATGGTGCCGCCACTAACACTAACAGACAAGTCAGGGTATATACGTTGAATTGGATCATGGATTTGGTCATCAGTTTTTCAAGTTCTCCAGCTAAAAGAGGTCGCCGCCATGCGAGCACTTTGCAACTCCAGCTCGGCACTGATGAAATGAAAAATTGAACCACCATTGCAAGTCGTCATTGAGTGCAATCTGCACCGTCACTTTCGTTCAAAACCATACTGGTAGTCAATCATTCTTAACCTCGAAAATTTCCCGAAATTCCTTAAAATCGTGCGATAAATAACTCAAAGTTAATTCCAGTTGAATGAAAATGCCCCACTCTCAAAGTGGAGTAGTTACACTGTTCACTAAAAAATAATGTGCCCGCCGAGACGCTATACACCTGTCTAATCGAAGAGCAGACCGATGATGATGCACTCGTCCAGATTTACTGGGCGCGGGGAAGCCACATGGGGGATGCAATTGAGAAGGCTCTTTCTACGGCACGTGAGAATGGACTGACGAGTCCAACAGTTCGGGAAGCAGATCCCTACGATTGCCCTGGCGTAAGCGAACGCCTGAACTGGAACTGGTTGTCGAGTGGGAGGCGGAAAGCCATATCAACGTCCTAGAACAATGTGTGTCACGCTACGCCAGGCTATTTCTTCAGATGCTGCAGACGTCACCAGGGTGTATCTTTCCTCTCGCAGGCAATTCCTGCCGTATGCGCCGCTGGCTCATTCTGATGATGAGATTCGATGCTGGGTAGAGAGGGTGTTGATTGCCTCGTGTAATGTGACGGTGGCGGAGGACAGCGATCGGATTGTTGGAATGATGGCGATGTGCTCTACCAGCTTTACTTCCCTCGCTGAGATGTGGGGGAGGGTGGGGGAGGGGGCGAGATGGAGCGGGTAGCGAGAATCGAACTCGCCTAGCTAGCTTGGAAGGCTAGTGCTTTACCACTAAGCTATACCCGCGTAGTCGCCGGAGCGTGTGAGAATGATAACGAAGATCGCGGAGCCGTCAAGTAGCAGATTTCACCTGTTGACTCACATCTCATGGAAACGAAAGATGTCCTGTGTTTCGCTGGTAAAGGCGCTCAATGATGTCCCATTCCACTACTAGAAGCGTCAAGGTCGGGCGGCGGCATATGCCGTTGCCGCGGTCGCGGCTGCTCCGAATCCTGCTGGGGACGGTGTTGTTCATCTGTGGCCTACTGGGATTCCTGCCAGTGATCGGCTATTGGATGATTCCGCTGGGCTTGGTCGTTCTCTCGGTCGATATTCCAATAGTGCGCCGCTGGCGTCGCCGGGTTGAGGTGAGATTCGGCCGCTGGTGGCAACGTAGGCGGGAGGCAAAGGAATCGGCTGCCATGATAATGTAAGCGAAATCAGGCGAGGTGCGGCTGTGACAGTAGGGAATCTCGACGGGCGTAGTCAGCTTATTGTGGGAACTGAAGTCAATTGACGATCTCACTGACAACGCTAGCCAATATTCTGAACTTTGGCCGTTCTGTATTAGTCGTCCTGGTCTGCTTCTGGTCTTGGGTCGCGGGACAGGAGTTCGGAAATGGCATCAGCGGGTTGCATGCCGCCGTAGAGGATGGCGTAGACCATATCGATGAGTGGGGTGCGCACATTTGTTTTGCGGGCGCAGTCGTGGATGCTCTGGGTGTTGGGCACGCCTTCGGCGACCATGTGCATGGAATTTTGAATGGTCTCGAGCGACAGCCCTTTGCCTAACATTTTCCCTACGCGATAGTTGCGGCTGTGCTCGCTGAAGCAGGTGGCGATGAGGTCGCCGACGCCACTGAGACCCTGGAATGTTTCACGCTTCCCGCCGAAGGCTGAGCCCAAGCGGATCATTTCAGCAAGGCCGCGGGTGATCAGTGCGGCGCGTGCGTTGTCGCCCAGGCCCAGGCCGCTGGTGATGCCAGAGGCAAGAGCGAACACGTTCTTCACGGCGGCACCCCATTCGATGCCAATCACATCAGTGCTAGTGTAAGTACGGAACCACGGCAGCGTAAAAAAGCTCTGCAGGAACAGGGCGGTGTCTTGTTGTTGCGCACCGATCACGGCGGCGGCGGGCAGTTGCTCGGCAATTTCTTCAGCGTGGTTCGGGCCGGACAAAACGGCAACTGGATGTGACGGGATGACGTCAGCGAGAATCTCGGATGCGCGCATTCCGGTAGAATTTTCAATGCCCTTGATGCAGGAAAGTAGGATGGCGTCTTTTTTCAGCGGCTGCTTTCCGACCTGGCCTGCGACGTCGCGCACGACTTTTGAAGGAACGGCAAAGATCAATAGACCGCATTCTGTGAGGTCGCGCAGATTGCTGGTCGGAGTGATATTTTCCGGCAGCACGGTTCCTGGCAGGTAGTTACCATTGATGCGTGATATGGCCAGTGCGGCTGCGTTCTCCGCATTGCGGCCCCAGAGGGTGACGGGAACATTTTTTGCGGCGGCGATCAGGGCCAGTGCAGTGCCCCAACTGCCTGATCCAATGACCCCTACTTTCGTCTGCGATGCGCTCATGATAGCCTGAATTACTTGGTTTTTGATTTGCGAGTGAACCGGTTTTCCGTTCCCGCCATGAGGCGTTGAATGTTCGGCCGGTGCCGGACTATAGCCAGTGCGCCAATAGCGATGGAGAAAATGAGTAGTGGGAGATTTTCACGGTCACGAATGGCGGTGACGATGGGAATCGCGAAAGCTGCGCCAATGGAGGCGACGGCGACATAGCGTGTGGCGAAGAACAGGCTAAGCCAGACTCCGAGTCCGATCAGCATGGCGATTGGCAGTAGAGCAAGCAGGACACCGGCAGAGGTGGCGATTCCTTTGCCGCCACGAAAGCCGAGCCAAAAAGTGAAATTGTGCCCGAGAATGGTGCCAACGCCCGCCAGCACAGGGGCCAGCGGCGCGTCCGGAAACACTTTGCAGGTGATGAGCACGGGCAGCAGGCCTTTGAGGAAATCGAGAACAAAAACGACGATGCCAGTGGGTTTTCCCAGCACTCGAAAGGCATTCGTCGCACCGATATTTCCGCTGCCATGCTGCCGGATGTCCATGCCGCGCAGTCTGCCCGCGAGGTAACCGAACGGAGTTGCCCCGAATACGTAACTCGCTACGAGAGCTGTTATTTCTGAAATACCTGTCATTCTGTGTGTATGGGAATACGGATGGCCACGACTACATTGCAAATCGGAGATCACGGCAGCTTTTCACTTCCTCCGACCGATGGCAAGTGAACCGTTTCTTTCTTCTATTTGCAATTCCTGCTAATTTACTTGCGACTGGGGCGTTGAATCTCTGTAGCTCAACCGAATCACTTAGAAAACGAATAATATGAAACTGTTGCTGAACAAGAAAGTGTCTCGCGGAATTCTGTCGTCGGCCGTGCTGGCCGGGATGCTGGCTGTGCTGGCTCCGGTCCAGGCTCAAGTAGGCGAACGCAAACCCTCGACCGCTGATTTATACGAAGCGGGCAGGCAGGCGTTTTTTCGCAAAGATTTTAAGGCGGCGAAACCTTATTTCGTAAAAGTGCTGAAAGTGAAGCCGGATCATGTGCCTTCGCGATCGATGTTGAACACGATTTTACAGGCAGAGAAGAAAGCTGGGGCTGCGGACAGCATGCGCGGATGGGCGATGCGCACCATTATTCCTACGATCAACGTCGAGGATGCGCCGATTGAGGAAGTGCTCGCCTTTTTACGAGTGAAGAGCCGGGCAATTACCGGCGGGCAGTGGGAGCCCAATTTTGTTCTGCGCAAAGGGCAAGGTGAAGCTGCAGGGGATGGGGGAAGTGCAGGAAAAATGACAATGGCCTTGCGCAAAGTTCCAGTGGAATATGTCATCCGGACGATGGCGGAGATGAGTGGTCTGGCGGTGCGTTACGAAGAACATGCAATTACGATTGCGCCAAAAGAGTTGCTCCCTCCTGAGCAGGGTGTGCTCGGGAAGGCGCAAAGCGTAGCGGTAGATCGGCGGGAGAAATCGTAAGGCGGGGGCGTGAACGAGACGCGACTGGTTGTCATCACTGGTGGAGCGGGCGACCTTGCAAGGGAGGTCGCCCGACTCTTTACCGGTGCAGGGTATGAGGTGAGGGCGCCTGGGCGTGAGGAATTAAACGTGGCTGATGGGGATAGTGTAAGTGCATTTTTCCAGGACTTGCCGCGCTGTGATGTACTGGTGAATAACGCGGGCGTGCTGGCGGATGCTGCCATCGCACGCATGGATGAGGCTGCATGGGACAAAGTGATGGACGTCTGCCTGCGCGGGGCATTTCTGTGCAGCCGGGCTGCTGTCCGGCATATGCGAAAAGCCGGTGCCGGGCATGTCGTGAATATCGGTTCTTACTCGGCATTGTCCGGGCCAGCCGGGCAGGCGAACTATGCCTCGGCCAAAGCGGGGCTCATCGGACTGACTAAGTCACTGGCCAAAGAACTGGGGAGATCTAACATTCGCGCAAATTGTGTGCTGCCAGGGTTTCTTGAGACGAAATTCGTACGGAATGTCTCAGCGGCCGCTGTTGCCAGGATTCGAAGCGAGCATGCGCTGGGCCGTTTCAATACGCTGGAATCTGCCGCGCGTTTTATCGTTTTTCTGGATTCAATGGCTGAGGTGTCGGGCCAGGTTTTTCAGCTGGATAGCCGCGTGCACCAGTGGTGAATAATTGCCCGGCGCGGTCGCGGGCGCACGAAAGGATTGCCATTTTGGCGTCAGCGTCCATTTCTAAAGGGATCCTGCTGTCCTGATGCTATCGATTACCCATTGTCTCAAACTTCTTTCTGATTCCACCCGGTTGCGCATTCTGCTGCTGTTGGACCAGTCCGAGGTGTCGGTGGCCGAGCTGCAGGACATTCTAAACATGAAGCAGAGCCGCATCTCTACGCAATTGGCACAGTTGAAGCAGGCGGAGCTGGTGCAAGTGCGGAAATCTGGAAAAAACAGTCTATATGCCCTGGCAGTTCCCATCACTACCGAGGGCCGGGAAGCATTTTATCGACTGCTGGATCTGGTGCGCGCAAGTGCTCCTGAAATCGGCGAAGCGGCAACCGACAGTGCTGCGCTGGCGCTCACCCTGCGTAATCGAAGTGACAAGGCGCGTGCATATTTTGATGAACTTGCTGGAAAATTCGGCCGCACCTATTGTCCGGGCCGTTCGTGGAAGGGATTGGCTGAGACATTGCTTAAGTTGCTTCCGTCACAGGTGATTGCCGATCTCGGGGCAGGCGAAGGCACGTTCTCGCAGCTCCTGGCGCAACGGGCAGAGAGAGTCATCGCCATTGATAACTCTGAAAAAATGGTGGAATTCGGTGCCGCGCTCGCACGAGAACACGGCTATGTGAATCTTGAATATCGATTGGGTAACCTCGAGGATCCTCCCATTGATGATGCTTCTGTGGATCTGGCATTTTTCAGTCAAGCGCTGCACCATGCGGAGAATCCCGGGCGGGCGATTGAGTCCGCATTTCGCATCACAAAACCCGGAGGTCGCATCGCGATTCTGGATTTGCTGAAGCACGATTTTGAGGAAGCTCGGGAACTTTACGCCGACGTGTGGTTAGGGTTTTCCAAGGTGGAAGTGCTGGAGTTTCTGCAGCTGGCAGGGTTTGTTGATATTGATATCACGGTGGTCGATCGCGAGCCAGATGCGCCGCATTTTCAAACGCTGATGGCACTGGCGTGTCGGCCAAAGTAGCGACCGCAAGTTAACAGGTGACGGCTTGGAATTCTTTTGCCATAGTTGGGGTGTGAAAAAGAATCCTGTCATCGTTGGTTTGTTAGTGGGTGTTATCTTAAGTGTATTGTGCCCGCTGCTGAGTGCGCATGCGCAGGAAGCGGCACAAAAGGGGAAGGTTGTCGCGACGCGCGGCGTAGTGTTTCATGTGAAAGGAAAAGAGGGAGGCGAAATCTGGCTTGCTGGATCTGTGCACATGTTGCGGGCGTCGGACTATCCACTGCCGGCGGCTTACACTGAAGCCTACGCGGCTGCGAAGCAGGTGGTATTCGAGATTCCTCCCAGTGACCTTCAGTCGGCAGAGTCGATGGCGATTATCCAGCGCAGCATTCTCTATCTGGATGGATCCACGTTGACAGATCATCTTTCGCCGGATGGGCTGAAGAAGTTGACCAGCTATACGGAAAAACAAGGACTGCCAATGGCGCAGTTGCAGGCATTGAAACCATGGATGCTGGCGCAGATGATTGTCCTGCAGGAATTTTCCAAGCAAGGATTCAAGCCAGAACTCGGGCTGGATGCGCATTTTGAAACCAAGGCCACGAAAGACGGCAAGACCATCAAAGGACTGGAAACCGTGGCGTTCCAAATGGGGCTTTTCGCTGGCCTTCCGGAAGATCAACAGGAGGAAATGTTGATCTCAACGCTGGATGATTTGGGCGATGCCAAAGACTTCATCGATCGGTTGCTTGGCGCCTGGGCAGAAGGTGATCCGGAAAAAGTTTCGGAAGTAATGAACGAAGCAATGGAAGGAGATCCGGCGCTTGGAAAAGCGATTCTCTATGACCGCAACAAGAATTGGATCTCACCGATCGAAGAGATGATGAAATCGAAAACGCCGACCATGATTATCGTCGGTGCCGGTCACTTGTGTGGAAAAGGCAGCGTCATTGAGTTGCTGCAAAAGGCCGGTCATCAAGTAGATCAGAAATAGTGAGGAATAGTCGGGAATGATGGATGTTGACTGGAAACACTGGAAGCCGCAGATCCGCGCGACATTGTTATTTGTCCTGCGTGATTCGCTCACTGGTGATGGACAGGATGTGTTGCTGATTCGAAAGAAACGCGGCATCGGTGCCGGAAAAATTAACGGGCCTGGTGGGAAAATCGATCCCGGCGAATCACCGCTGCAATGTGCAATTCGCGAAACGCAGGAAGAATTGCATGTGTCAGCAATCGATCCCATCGAACACGGCTGCCTGCGGTTTCAGTTTGCCGATGGTTTGTCCATCCATTGCATCGTTTTCGTTGCCACAAAATTCACCGGAACCGCAACAGAAACCGAAGAAGCGATCCCCTTGTGGACCCCAGTCACCAGCATTCCCTATGACGAGATGTGGGAAGATGACAGCCACTGGCTGCCAGACGTCCTGCAGGGAAAAAGCTTCGACGGTGACTTCTTGTTTGATGGCGACAAAATGCTGTCGATAGAAATCACCTGGCGGCAGTAGCTGGGTAGCTGGCAGGAAATACCTTCTCAATTCTTTTCGTAGTCCATGTTCTCGTGCAGTTCCTCTTCGGTTGGTGTCTCGCTTGGGATGCCGCCAGCGGGAACTTCCAGGCCAGCAATCCAGGCAACCGCGTTCAGGCCGAACTGTCGGAACTCATCGTTTGACCAGTTCTTGTGAAAGTGCGCGCCAGTCAGGCCGAATCCGCGACCTGAGCCGTCAGTAGCTGGCTCAGAGACCCATCCTACGTGTTGCGGCTCCTTGCGGTCGGCGACCGCTGCGCGCACGTCTGGATTTCCGCTGTGCGGGCCGTCTGGACGACTGAGAGTTTCTGCGCCGGGCATCGCTGTAAGGATCGGAGTCACTCCTTTCATTCCTTCGCGGAAGCGCATGTGGTAATACCACTCGTCGTTCACCGTGAATGGCTCGACTCCATTGGCTACTGGATGATCGGGAAACGTCTTGAACTCCGCGTCCCAGTGGGGGTTGACGGACCAGTGGGCCTCAAAGTAACCACCGATCCAGTCAAGGAAGCTGTCGCCGCCGCCTTTGCCCTTCTCGACTTCTACGCCGTAGTGAATGCAGCCAATGCCCATTCCCTGTTTCTGAAAATGATCGACCTGCCGCTGGTGCATTTTGACGAAATGTGAGGCGCCGCCGGTGCAGAACATCACGATCGCGTCAGCGTTTTGCATCGCAGTCGGGTCTGTTGGCCAGCCGTCTTTGTAGTAAGCTGTGACTACTTTGTCGCCGTAGTGTGCTGC
This sequence comes from Verrucomicrobiales bacterium, assembly GCA_051270635.1. Lineage (GTDB taxonomy): Bacteria > Verrucomicrobiota > Verrucomicrobiia > Verrucomicrobiales > DEV007 > JAGROY01. Next base: position 23,591 of record JBNMNB010000005.1, read on the forward strand.
CAGTCTCTTCCCTAACAAGATGTTGCCGGCATTGTGCTCGTGGTTGCCATAGCCGTGCGATCGCGTGCCTGCGAAGAAACAAATTTTCTTTGCATCGGCGAGTTTGAGTCGCTTCAAATGGATGTCTTTAAATTGCACCTTCATTGGTGGCCCGGCGTGCAGCTGCAATGCGAGTAGCCCAGAGCGACGCTTGTCGGGGCCATTGTCCGTGACTTCCGCCATCAAGGTGCCATTAATCGACTGGCTGATCTTGTTGCCTTTGGCAACGATATGAAATTCGTTCCAGTCACCTTTCTTAATGACATTATTGAGTTCCTTTGGGTCGCCTACGGGATCGTTTGACACCTTTTTGCCGTCCTCGCCGACAGTGACGCGCTCGCCGCGTTTTGCAAAAACGCCCCCGAATTGTTCACCATAAATCGTTCCACTCCACTGATCTCCTGCCTCAAAATCAGACTGATAACCGCCAATGCGCCATTGGTCAGCGCCCTTGGGCAATTTAAAGCTGCGGATTTGAATGCCGGAGTTCCCGCCCTCGATCTTATACTTCAGTTTTAGCTCGAAATCGTCTACTTCTCCGGCATCCCAGACAATGAAAGTATTCCCCCTGGTTGGGTTCGCTTCCGTAGTGGTGCCGGTGATGGCGCCATCCTCAACGCTCCAGAATTTCGGATCACCGTCCCAATTCTCAAGCGACTCGCCATTGAATATGGGTGCGAAACCAGCGGCTTTGTCAGAATCGCCTTCATGGTGGTCAGCGAATGTCAGCGACGCGCTGACAGTGAGGGCGCAGGTAGCGAGGAATGTTTTTGTCGTCATCGTGGTGCAAGCTTAATCGGGTAGGGCACATATTGTCCACGGTGGATTTTTAGCAATCCACTCCTGCTTCACCGTAGCAAGGTGCGACGTTGAGAGGCAGCCAACAGGATCTCTAGGGGATTCTCTTACGCTGGCAGTAGGTGGAGGTTTGGACTTGAAAAACTGGGCTAAGTTTAGTGCAGTGTTGGCATTCAACCCAGTTAATTACTATTTATGGACACCAAAAACCCCCCTACTCTGCGCACTGTTATTGGGTACGCTTGCTGTGGTGACTCCATTGTACAGCGGTCAAGACGTTGTGCTAATGGATGAGCCAGATATTTATTGGACAATGGGCACATTGACTGAAGATGAGGACGGAATATTCGCCGAGAGAGGCGAGGATGTGAATGGCGAGCCCCTGCACATTACATTCCAGGCGGATGGTGAGCTTCCAACCATCGTTGACAGTATTGTGCCGATCGCTGACGACGGCGCTGTCATGTTTGACGCGGCGGAAGGCCAGTCGCTCTCCATTCCAAACTCGCCGTTCACTAACGATACACCGGATAATGTGGGTGTTGCAAATCGCACATATGAATTGTGGTTTCAACCCAGGAATTTACCGACAACTGGCGCTGACAATCGGCAGATTATTTATGAAGAAGGTGGCACCACTCGCGGACTCGCCATCTATTTGGATGGAACGCAGGACGACGACCCGACAGAGGCGAATCTGTATATCATGACAACAAATCTCGCGGAAGATGTGTGGGGCGGTACCACTGGCCCATTAGAAACGGATCCAGAATTCGCTGTTAGTGTTCGAGTCGAAAAAGGAAAGACCTACCATCTCGTATATGTGATCGATAAGCCGGATGACGTCCAGGAGGATCTGAATGGAGATCTCATAGGCTACCTTAATGGTGTGGAGTTTGGCCGCGTGGACAATAAAGTAGGATTGTGGTTTGACCATACCGATGCCGCCGGGATTGGCCGACCCTATGCAGACACCGTATTCCATGACGGCATCGTCGCAGGCGCCAACGCAAGTGGGCTTTACTTTTACGATGGCATTGTTGACGAATTCGCTGTTTACGAAGGCAAATCATTGACCGCACAACAGATCGAATTACACTATCTGACAGGGATCGATCAGGAGAAGACATTGATTGGAGATTTCAATGGCGATGCGGCTCGACTGGCATCTGGACAACCGCTGACTCTGACGTGGGAGGTGAGTGCATTCGAGGATCTGACGATCGACAATGATGTGGGAGATGTCTCAGGGATTACGGCGGATGGAAAAGGAACTATAACGGTTAATCCTACCGAAACCACCACCTATATTCTCACCGCAACCCAGGGGGAGTTCAGCCAGAGCAGATCCGTTTCCGTCTTTGTCGGCCTTCCAGTAATCCGTGATTTTACGATCAGCAGTGAATCGATTAGGGCGGGAACTTCGGCGAATCTTTCCTGGAGTGTCAGTGGCGATACATCGGTGACGATCGAACCGAATGTAGGAGATTTAGAAGGTGTGAGCAGCATCTCCGTCAGCCCTGACAACACGACAACATACACTCTCACAGCAACGAATGAGATAGGTTCGACCACAGCAGAAGTGACCCTGACCATTGCGGCTGAACTCCTGCCAGACCTGGGATGGACCGCGAGTGCTCTGGAAGACGGCGAAATTTTCGAGTGGAATCCGTCCATCAATTCGACCACTAACGACGGAATTCTGTGGGAGGGTGGGGATGGCGGCACTGTAGAATCAGGAGCCTCGAACTTTGCCACTATCACGAAGTGGGTGAACTCACCAAGCTTCAGCCTGACCAGTAATCCGAACGACTCCTGGCAAGATGGGCTCGGCGGACCGGTGACGCAGGCAAATGTCAGTTGGGAGATGGTTTTCCGGCCCGGTGATTTCGATGGTCTGCACACCCTGTTCAATACGGGCGGGAATGGAGACGGCACCGCCTTTGTCCTCGATGGCAGTGTGTTGGATTTTCGATTCCAGGACGCCGATAGTGACGATCAGCGTGTCATTGCCACTGCTGACCTGGCAGAGATCGGAACGGCTACCGATTTTTATCACGTCGTCGGTTTGGCGGATATAGATTCAAATGATACCGGAACCGCTACGATCTATGTCAATGGATTACTCCTGGAAGAGGTGACAAGCGTCGGGACAATCAACGACTGGGATGGGGGAGACCTTGCGGAACTTGGCACAGGCAATAATATCCCTGGCGGTAATCCGTTCGATCCTGATCCATTCACTGGAGACATCGCGCTCTTCAACTACTATCAAGGAATCATCCTTTCAGGTGAGCAGGTCACTTCCCTGTATCAGGCACAAGCGGGGGCAAGTGGTGGTTTCCTGATTACTCGGATCGAGTATGTCCCGGCGACGAATTCAGTGCAGTTGACTTGGAATTCCACTCCTGGACTCAGTTATGCGGTCGACTCTGTTTCAAATCTGGGGGACGCCTGGGGAGAATTGTCTGATGGCGTGCCCGCTGCGGACGACGGAACGGAAACGACTTTCATTGATACCTTTACGGAGGGCAATCCAATGAAGTCAGCACTTTATTACCGAATCCGGCTAGAGTAGCAGTCGGATAACACCGGAAATTTGCTTGGGATTATCTAAGAATCGGGCACCTGGAATTGCCAAAAAGGCATGCGTCGCTGTCATCGCGACTGCGCTTGCTATGTTGGTTGGTGAAGTTGTGATTCGCCTTCTGGGTGTAGCGCCCGAGATGAAATCGATCGAACTCGTTGCAGAAGACTGTGTCTATCAACGTTCGAAGAATCCTGTCCTGGGCTTTGAACTAAAGGCCAACTTCCGGAGCGACAATCCCGACTTTATCGGGAGCTACGAGCGCACCAATGCACATGGTCAACGCGACGAAGAGCGGACAATCGCAAAAAAGGATGGAATGCGCCGGGTGTTGTTGCTCGGCGATTCGGTTGTAGAAGGCCACGGATTGGCAGAAAATGAAACGATTTCGAAGCAATGGGAGGAATTGTACTCTGACGGATCGACCGAGGTTCTGAACTTTGGTGTCAGCGCCTATTGCACGCTGGCAGAGATTGAGCTGTTAGAGACCAAGGGCCTGGCTTTCGATCCCGATATCGTTGTCGTCCTCTTCGTTGAGAATGACTTTGATAATTTCAATCGCGAAGCATTCGCTCTTGGCGGCACCAGTCAAAAGCCAACTCCAGTGAAGTGGTTGTTTCGCAATTCGCAGTTCTTCCGGCTCGCTTCCATCCGGCTCAATCTATTTAACATTGGCGCGGACGCAGATCCAGTCCGTTGGAACAAGGATGCGATTGGAGATAACAATGTTGTTGAAGGCTTTAAGCGATTAAAGAAATTGAAACAGCTGGCTGATCGGAAAGGTTTCAAACCATTGATAGCGATCTGGCCTCGTTTTCTAAACGATGGCATCGTCAATGTGCCGCTTGTTTCGGAAAGCGATCTCCGGCCGCTAGCAGAATGTCTTGCAGCGTTAAATGGACTGCCGTCGACGCGATTGGATTCTGTATTCTTGAGTCATCAACGACAACAAGAAGCGGATGATGCGGCCAATCCCAGACTCTACTACACATCTGGCGACGGATTGCATCCATCTGCCAGAGGCGCGGCCGTTGCCGCCGCTGGATTGAAGAAACTGGTCGAAGAATTGGATGCCGGGAAGCTTGCAGTCCCAGACGTTGCTCTAGATGGTTCGAGCAAGCAAGCCCTCGCAGTGGCGCAGTCACTTGGGGATGCTGAGCCAGACTATTCACGCGTCTACCACAGGCAGGGGGTGCAATTGCTCAAGTCAGGACACTTTGAAAAAGCAATCGAGCGGTTTCGATTGGCACTGAACGAGGATTCCAACCACGCTGGAGCCCACGGTAACATGGGCCTGGCCTTCGAGAGAATGGGAAAGTTACAGGATGCGAAGCGGCACTACCAGAGAGCGATCGAATTGAGAAACGGTTTTGCTCAGGCGCACTTTAATCTGGCACGACTTACATTGGCAGAAGGGGAAACAGGAGAGACGGAGATTGCCACCCAATCGTTGCGTCGAGTGATCGAGATTGACCCCAGGCACACAGATGCTTTAAACCTCCTGGGAATGGAACTGGGGAAGGCTGGAAACCTGGCAGAGGCCCAATCCTTTTTAGAACGCGCAGTGATCGTCGATCCGAATTTTTCCGAAGCACACAACAACTTGGGCACCGTTTTCGCCGCGACCGGACAGCTGGGAAAAGCATTGCAAGAATTCAAGGAAGCCGTTCGCGCGGATCCTGCGAACAAAGGGGCGCTCTCCAGAATAGAGCGAGTGAAGAGCATGCTGCGTGAGCAGCAGTTAGAAAAGTAGCCTCATAAACATGCTTTAACGGCTGGATTCTAAGTGCTCTGTTTGTTGCCGTACTCCAATCTCACGTTCTCGGGAAGCAGACCAGCGTTACTGCTCGGCATTCTTCATCTCCTTGTGGAGCCAGGCCCTGGCAAAGTTCCAATGGCGTATCACCGAGCGCTTCGAGATGCCCATGATTTCGGCAGTTTCATCTACACTAAGACCAGCGTAAAACCGCAGATGCACGAGTTTGGCATAGTGCTCGTCCTTTTGCCTCAATCTTTCCACTGCCGCGTCCAATGCAATAATGGTGTCGGGATCAGTGTCTTCGGCCAGGTCCATCACGTTGATGGCGACGCGCTGCTGATCACCTCCTCGCTTTAATCGCTTTCGATCCCGTGCATGATTGATGAGGACGCGCCGCATCGCCTGCGCGGCGGCGGCGAAAAAATGGCCACGGTTCTCCCATTCGTGCTGGTCCATGTGATCGGACATCTTAATGTAAGCTTCATGGACGAGGGCCGTGGCCTGTAGCGTGTGATCGCTGCGCTCTCGACTCATGCGCTTCTGAGCAATTTGACGCAGCTGGTCGTAAACTTTCGAAACGAGCTCTTGTCTCGCTTGGTCGCTCCTAACATCGGAGTCATTGAGCAGCTTTGTAATATTATGCGTTCCCGGCTCGGGTAGATCGGCTTCTTCCATGATAATGACGGTTTGATGCGAGGGCTTCACGGTTTTGAAACGAGGGCTTCCAGGGCAAGGCTGAAAACGGATTCGCGAGCCGGTTTTTCGAACTGATGCAACTCTACGGCAATTTGATTGGTGCCTTCGATCAGCACATCCGGCTCCAGCAAGAAAATACGGCTGATGGTCTGCCAGTTAGTCGGAGTCTCAGATTCCGCTGGCGTATTGGAGGTAATGCTTTCTGTCGCGGGCATATTGTCGCTTACGACCTCCTTGCCATTGATGTAGACAACCGCACCATCGTCACGCCGTAGTCGCAACTTGAGTGACTGAATCGCGTCCCGTGATGCCACCTCGAAGTTCGCTCGAAAATAGGCTGTGACCGGTCGGAAACGTTCAGGATTCGGCGTGTTGATATAAGTTCCAAGTTGATTCAAATGATGTCCGAGCGGCGCAAGACCATGCCTCCATGCAGTATCGTCAAATTGATGCTCCAACCAGTTGCCGGGGTCTTCCACCCGGTCGTAAAGATACTTCCATGTCGTATTCCGTGGAAGGAGAACCCGTGTACTTGCGGTATCCCATTCCAGGTTGGCCTTGCGATCCTCCAGGGCATCAAGGTGTTTCTCGGACGATTCAAATGCGCCGATGGTTTCGGCATGGCGCATGGCGAGAGCTACGGCTGTCCGATGACGATTCCTGGGCAGACCGGGATTCGCGTAGACGAACTCAACGGCTTCGCTGAAAAGTTTTGTGGCCGCGTTATCGTTTCCCTGCGATTGTTCCCAGAATGCCTCTAAATAGAGCCGCGTGGCTTCGAGATAGGTGCTGCCGGGCTTGTGACGTTCCCCCATCTGCCGCATGTGTCCGATCGCTGCTTTGGCTTCCTCAAAGCGTTCGGTCTTAATATATGCTCTCGCCAGCGGCTCATGGTTATTGATGTACTTCGAGGAAGACTCACCATACTTTGCGAGATACGCCTTGTTGTCAGACAGTAGTGCCTTCAATTCTGAATCAGCCTTGGCCTGAAACAGTCGAACATGGCTAATCAGGCTAAACGTGTCCGATATGATTGGATGGTCCTTACCCAACAATTTTGGCAAAGTCCGGGTCAACTCAAGCATCTTTTCAAGCGCTTCATCGCAATGCCCCAAACGATAAAGGCAATCTGCGTGGTTCTTTGCCGCCTTAGCATAGTCTTCAGGTCGTTGCGCCGCACGAACAGCTAATAGGCCTCGCGCTTCCTCTAGGTTCGCCCTGGCAGCGTCCAGACTCCATCGACGCAATTGGATTACACCAAGGAGAGCCATCGCATCGACTCGGTCAGCATGAGACGGGCCCAGGAGCTGAGTCTGTTGCTCAAGGACATCGATCAGTAAATGTTCTGCCTCGAGATGACGCCGCTGATTGAAAAGGCTCATCCCAATTCGATATTGGGTCTTCAGGACGCCGCTGCCATGAAGATCCGGCTGTTGCTCTTGGAGGGCAAGAACTTCAGCATAGATCAAATGCGCCTCGCGGCCGTTTCCACTTTTCAATATCAAATCGCCGAGCAAGAGCCGCAGACGCAGGGTCACAGAGTGCGATGCCCCAAAATCTTCCATCGATTTTTGCCAGGCGAGCCGTAACAATGGTATGGCTTCACTGGATCGCCGCTGTTCGATCTTCAAATGCACAAAGGATTCGATGGCCTCGAGGGTCACAGCGTGATGGTTGCCCAGCTGCGACTGAGAACGGGTCACGGCGTTCTCAGTCAGTTCTTCTGCCGCATCAACTCGCGCCGTCCGGTAGTAGAGTGAGGCAAGGTGAAGCATAGTCTGGAGTGTGTCCGCGTGATCTTCACCAAGAAGTTCTTGCCGATGCGTCAGGACTTCTTCCCAAATTTTCCCTGCGCGCTCATAGTCTCCGCGCGCTTGACAAAATGCCGCCAGATCGCTTCGAAGCTCAAGCGTAGTCGGATGCTCGTCTCCCAGAGTTCTCCTGGATGTTTCAAGTCCTTTTGCAAGCAACTGTTCGCCAATTTCCAGTTGACCGGACTCAAGGTAAGACTGACTCAATGTGTGAATTGCCCGCAACGTTTGTGGATTCTCCGCTCCTTGTTGTTCGGTGGTGGTCGAAACCAACTCGCGCGCGATTTTCTCCGACTGATCAGTCCGTCCCTGGTCTCGATAGACTTGGGCAAGCGTCTGCAGCAACCACTGGCGCCTGTTGCCGAGATCATTTGGATGCTTTTCGAATTCTTCTAAAGTAGCCACAGCCAATTTCTCCGCCTGGGACAGATCGCCAATTACGCGATAAACCTCTACCAGGTAGCTCCGGGTCTCAAGGCAGGAAGGGTGGTTTTCGCCGAGTAGCATTTCCTGCTTCGAGAGGCTTTGTTCAATGCTCGATCTCGCCTTATCGTGATGACCCATTTCGTGAAGCGTCCATCCAAGCCGCACTTCGACCGCAGCTGTCTCTGGCGATTCATTACCAAAAATTTTGCGCGACAGTTCCACGGTTCGGCGCCAGTGAAATTCCGACTCAAGATACTCCCCCAAACCTTCATAGGCTCTGGCCATTACCTGCCGCACCGAGTATTCCACCTCCGGTTCGCTTTCCAACTGCCGCTCAAGCTTGTGTCCGGCGTCGTCGAGCAACTGTCTGACGGTGTACTGTGTTCCTTGATTCTTGCCAGGATCCGCGCTTTCGAACATGGAATAGAGCAACTGGGAAACAGTGTCCGCTCGACTCGCTTGTAACCGTGCAGCTGCTGCCTCGCGTTCGGCGCGCTGCCAGGCGGTCATCGCAACTACGAGACCAGCGACAAGCGAAACGAAAATCAGACACGCCGCGAGCGCGGGGCGGCGATGCCTTAACAGAAACTTCTTCAGGCGGTATACCTTGTCCGGTGGCCCGGCGGCAACAGGCTCGTTGTCGAGGAAACGCCGGATATCGTCGCCTAGATCTGCCGCGCCCTGGTAGCGTCGGGTGCGATCCTTTTCCAGAGCCTTCATCACGATCCAGTCCAACTCACCACGCACTTGATCGCTGAGTTCGCCTGGATGCAGTCGACGATGCTGGGCAACGACTACAAGGCCAGCCTGGCCGAGCGTGCTCAAGCGTGTCGACGGTTTTTGCGGCTCCCGATTCATGATGACCTCTCGAATGGCATCGACTCCTGCCTCTAGAAGTTCCCTGCTATCAAACGGTGTTGACCCAGTAATCAATTCGTATACGAGGACGCCCAGCGCATAGACATCGCTTCGTGTATCAACATCCAGGCCACTCATCTCCGCTTGCTCCGGGCTCATGTATGCCGGTGTGCCCACAAACTGGTGGAACTTTGTGAAAAGCGTCTTGTCCGTTAGCCGGAATCCTGTGGCCTTGGCGATGCCGAAATCGATAACCTTGGGCACCGGAACTCCATCGTGCAAGGTCACGAGTATATTGCTAGGCTTCAGGTCGCGGTGAATGACTCCTTTCACGTGAGCGTGCTGCACGGCCTGACAGACCGGAATCAATAACTCAAGGCGTTGATGTGGCGTGAGCTGATTCTTGTCGCAGTATTCAGTGATGGGAATCCCCTTCACCAGCTCCAACACAAAGTAGGGGCGGCCAGTCCCCGTTGCGCCCGCATCAAAAACTTTTGCAATGTTCGGATGCTCCATCATTGCCAGCGCTTGCTTCTCGGCGTCGAAGCGCGCAATGACCTCGGCAGTATCCATACCCAATTTGATAATCTTGAAAGCAACGCGGCGGCGCACTGGCTGCAACTGCTCTGCCATGTAGACATTCGCAGACGCACCTTCGCCGATTTTTTCCAAAAGTTTGTAGCGCCCAATGATCATCCCGCACCGGATATCATCCAGCTTCGCATGGGCAGCCTGCGGATGCACTGTTGGGTCATGCAGGAACTTATTCGCTGTATCGAGCGATTCGAGCATCTCCTCAATCTCGGAGCGCATCTCCGTGTTACCGCTGCAGGAATCGGCCAGATACCGGGCACGAGCTTCCAATGGCAATGCCGAGGCCTGATCAAAGATCGCCTGCATTTGCTCCATTGTACTGAAACTGTGTGAGTTATCGGTTGGACTGCTCATTTTAAGGTTAGGGATACCATTCTGACCGTTAAAGCCCCCTCAGTAATGGAAGAGTGCCATTTTTCTTTGTAAATAGACAGGCACAACTCAGGAGGCAGAGGCACCCCTCACCACCAATGGGCGAAAAAGTCGAGCGCTGGCTTTCGCCAACGCTCGAACTCCCTGATTATTATTTAATGACGATAATCATCACTATTCGCCCGGTTCGATTTTCCATGTGGTCTCCGCATTGCCCCCTTTCTCGCCGCTTTCTTTCATCTCGCGCTCGACACCGAACTCTTCAGTTCCGTCATCGGGTCCAGAGACAGTTCGGCTGTAGCTGACGATGGTCGTTCTTTTTGGCAAGTTGATCGTTTCTCGTTCGACGACTGTCTCATCGTCACTCGTTTCGGTGACGATGACCTGTTTAACGACGGCTCCGTTGAGAAAAGTACGCACGAGCAAAGGTGATGCTTCATCGGTGGTTCGCTTGAAGGTCAGTAACTGGGTTAGCTTGCCGGTTTTTGGGTGGCGGCTGAACTTGTGGACGACACTCTGAACTGGCACGCGCACTTCTACGGATTCTCCTCGAACGTTGCTGCGATTGATGATCAGAAGGGCATCGATCGCGGATGCCATTACTGGGCTGGCCAGGCCGACTAACATGCCTGCCAGGGCGAACGGCGCAGTGAATTTTGTGATTGAGTGGGTTTTCATTGTTTTCTTTTGGTTTGGTTCAATTTATTGGTTCTAGTTTTTGGATCTGATACTATCGCGGGACGGTTCAAGAGGCGGAATGTTCTCTATGCTGCGAACGCGATAGAACTCGGTTGGAGGCATTTGACCCGTTGCGGAATCTGTCTGGCGGGAAAGTACATAGTCCGAAGCATCGCCCTTCACGGAATCGACGACGTCCCATCTCTTAAGATCCGCTGAGCGCTCAACGAAATAGTGGACGCCCTTTTGCATTGTGATGTCGATTTGAGGGGTGCCACGAACCGTGCGGACTTTTGGCAACACCTGCTCGATAAATATCGGGGTGGTGTCTCCAGATACCCCACGTACGGGATCGATTGCTACGCCGGTTTCGAGCGAAGGAATCGCCGGGTTGCCGATCTTGTCCAATCCAGGGCTGGAGATTCCCGGTGTGGCATCATAGATTTCCAAATCCGTCCAACCTGTCGTCGCTGGGAGGAACGCACCCATGCTTTCTTTCGCTGCCAGCCAGCTCTCGGAGTCAAACACCAGATCGCCGGGTGTTCCATTCGATGTAATTTCCTGCATTCGCATGGCACCGTCCGTCGGATTGTAGCGAATAAATAATGCCCCGTCCGCAGTCTCAAAGAAGCGGATTAGCTTCCAACCTGTCGACCAGGTCGCATCAAGAATCTGTGGAGTGTTGTTGAGCGATCCGTCGATACGGTTGATCCGTGCTTTGCCGGTGTCCGGGTTGTGTCGGAAGAGAAACGTCTTGTCCGCTGCTGTATAGAATTCAAAGTAACCGAATGCTGTGCTCCAGGTGTCCGAATAAGCCGTATCTCCGACGGATCCATCACTGTTAAGCGCGCGAAGGTGGGTCTCGCCAGTGGATGAGTTGTGACGAAACAAGTGCGACGTGCCACTGAGAACGAGAATCTCAACGATATCGAAATTCTTCGTGTAATTGAAATCAGTAATCGCTTCTCCAAGCGTGCCCAGTGTGCTCACCTTGAAGGTGCGAATCCGGCCATTGGCGTTGTTGTGCAGGAGCAGGAACGAGCCCTCGAAAGTCTTGAAGGTCTCAACATTCGTCCATCCACTCAACCAGTCAGCGTTATCGAAAACTTCACTTCCGAGAGTTCCGTCCGCCTTGATTGAGTGCATGATAGCTCGACCGCTACCATTGAAATTGTCGGCGTTATATCGCAGCAGGAACGTCTTGCTGGCTACCTCGATGAAGCGATGGTGGGTAAAGAGTGCGGGTGCCCCGTCGTTCATATCAAAATCGAAATTACGAGCGCCCACGGTTCCGCTATTACGCACGCCGCGACTGGTCATCCATCCGTCACCAGCGCGGTGTACAAACAGATGGCGAGGATAACTGAAGCTGGAAGGCGGTGTACTGAATGCGTGTTCGTAGGCCTCCTGCACAATTCGGTCGAGATCGACTCCCGCTCCACTGTAGCTGTTGTTGATTGAGTTCACCTGCACAACGATCTGAATATCGCCGGGAAATGCCATCCACACCGAGCGTCCACCCACTCCATTCCCGCTGGTCGCTCCATTGTGCGCAAAGTAAACGTCGCTGCCATTTGAGCCGGTGCGATCGAACATTGCCAGGTCGCTTCCCTGCAGTTCCTCGAGTTGATCCTTGCTTAGGATTTCTTCCCGGAACAGAGCAGAAATGAACTTGCCGTAGTCGCGAGCCGAGATCGCCCAGCCTCCCGAACCCACTGTCAGGCGGCGGTCTGGCATCAATTGCGCTGGAACCGACAAGTCCTCAAAGTCATAGTACCAGGCAAACTTCGACAACGTCGAATTCACCGGCCGAGGATGAATCGTGCCCAGACCAGCGGGGGCGAATACGCGCTGCCGCACATAGTTGATATAGGAGTCTGCGGTCGCCTGATCCAAGTCGGCCAGCGTTACATTCGGACTGGTTTCCAGTGAGCGAAAGTAGGCATTGTCGATGAGAAAAGGAATCAGCACCCGGCATACCGCATAGTTCCAGTTGGAGTACTCATAGGTGCCAATCGCGTTCGGAAGGCCACCCTGCATCTGGCTCCTGATCTGCGCCCAGGAATAACTGGTACTGGCACTAAAACCACTGCGGTGAGCAAGCAAATTGCGAAATGTGATGCTCTTTACCGCGTTGCTGTTGTTCGCGTTCTGCAAATCAACCGGCAGGTACTGCCACATCGAGGAATCAATCGAAACTCCCGCTTTTTCCAAAGCCAGCGTCAGAGCAGTCGCCGTGATAGCCTTGCTGATGCTGTGACAATCTTTCACTGTGTTCTGGTCAAACGGCACCCCCAGATCGAATACGTTATTCGGATCTCCCAACTTTGCGACGCCACCGCCTCCACCTTTCACATAGTTGCCGTTCTGGTAGATCACGTAGCCATAGCCGACGCATCTATTGCCCAGATCGTTCTCAATGGATAACGCCATGTCGCCCAGCGGTTCCGCTATTGCTGTCTGTCCAGTCGAAGTGAAAATGCTGATAGCCAGTACCAGACACCCCCAACGGTTATCTGTGGGGCAGTCCGGGTGAGTATGTCTTCGCGTCGATAAGAATGATTTCATGCACATAAGTCGTTTTGATTTTAAGGTGTTCGTTATGAAAGATTGCACGGTGGGCAATCGTTTCGTTCACCTCCATTGGCACCAATCATCCGATCCTCGTGCCAATTATTTTTCGCTCCTCGCTAACAAAGAGAAGAAAGCGTCGGGTGTCTCACTTTTCCCGACTTATGGATGACGAAAGGTGAGATGATTTGACCGCACAGACAATTTCACGAGTAATGCAGGCTAGCGAAATTAATCGAAATTGGTTGGCTCCTTATTTCGGAAGACGGTGCCTATAGGGATGCCGAGAGAGTGGCGAACAACAAAGACGCTGATTATAGCGGCTACCGTCTATGACGATACCCACGAACGAAAACCCTCACTAAAGGCGGCGGCTGAAAGCGGGCGCGGTATTTTCTGCGCATCGGTATTGAATATTTCAGCCGAATCGAAGTAGAAGGGAGGCTATTCCTATGCAGATTCTAGATCATGACATTTGAGTCACCTCAATGGATTGCGTTGTTGCCGGTGCTGGCCATTGTCGGTTGGTACTGGAAGCGATTGCGGCTTTTGCTGCCACTCAGGCTGCTGGCGCTGCTATTGATCGTGTTGGCGCTGATGAATCCACGATTGCGAGGGCGGACGGAAGGGCTCGATCTCTGGTTGCTACTCGATCAGTCGGCATCTGCTGGCACGCTGCTGGCAAAGAACGTGAACGAATGGACGACATTGCTCGAGCAGTCGCGTCGTGGGAAAGAGGATCGTTTGAAAGTGGTGGACTATGCGACCGAGGCCATGCATCGCAGTGGAAAGGAGACGCAAGTGTATTCCGGTGGGCGGGAACTGACGCGCACAGCTCTGGCGATTGAGAACACGCTGGTGCAGATGGATCGGGATAAATCTTCGCGTCTCCTGCTGATCACCGATGGCTTTAGTACGGAGCCATTGCCGCCGGAGTTGGGGGGGAAGTTGATCGCTGCGGGTGTTGCTGTGGATTACCGGATGCTGCGCGCGGCGGATGATGAAGATATGCGCGTGACGCAACTCAATGTGCCTGCAAGGACGCAGGTGGCGGAGCCCTTTGTCCTGGAAATCGCAATCGAAGGAACGAGCGATGGCAAGGTGCCAGTGCAAGTGTTGCGCAATGGGCAGCGCATTGGTGATGCAACTGTTGAAGTAGTCGACGGTCGCGGTTCATTGCGCTTTAGCGATCGCATCGCAAGCACGGGTGCCTATGAATACGAAGCGATCATTACGCCGGAGCGGGATGCCTACATTGGCAACAATCGACGCGCTGCGTGGGTAGAAGTGAAGGGCGGGCCGCGCGTGCTGATCGTGACGACCTATCTCGATGATCCTGTCGCGCGTGCATTGCAGCGTCAGGGATTCGAAGTGGATGTGGTGACGCAGCCGGAGGTGCTCGATCCCGGGCGGCTCGCTGGATGCCGCGCGGTCATTTTTAATAATGTCGCTGCTCACGAAATTCCGCGAAAATTCCTTTCTGGGATCGACTTTTTTGTGCGCCATCAGGGAGGTGGTTTTCTCATGATTGGCGGTGCGCGTTCGTTCGGTGCAGGCGGCTACTTTGAGTCACCGGTGGACGCGTTGTTGCCGGTGTCGATGGACTTGAAAGTCGAGCACCTGAAGCTGGTAGTGGCCATGGCGATTGTCATGGACCGCTCGGGAAGCATGGGGATGACGGTGGCAGGAGGGCGCTCGAAAATGGATCTGGCAGACGAAGGAGCCGGCCGCGCAATTGAGTTGATGGGAGCGCAGGATGCCATTTGTGTCTTTGCTGTCGATAGCGAGCCGCACCTGATCGTGCCTCTGCAGAAAGTGGGGCCAAATCGAAACGCTATGGTAGCGAAAGTACGCAAAATCGAAAGCACAGGTGGCGGGATCTTTGTTTACAATGGTCTTCAGGCGGGATGGAAAGAACTCAAGCGCTCGACGATTGGGCAACGTCACATTATTCTTTTCTCCGATGCGGCAGATTCCGAGCAACCGCATCGGTATAAAGAGTTGATTCGAGAAATTGTCGCCGATGGTGGCAGTGTGAGTGTGATCGCCCTGGGCACCAAGGCTGATCCTGACGCGAAATTACTCGAGGACATTGCCAAGCGCGGCAATGGGCGCGTTTTCTTTTCAACGGATGCGGCAGATTTGCCGAGCCTGTTTTCCATGGAGACCGTTGCCGTGGCGCGATCGGCCTTTGTGAAGGAGATTACTGGTGGTCAGGCGACTGGGCAGTGGTATGAGGTGTCTGACAAAGCGTTCGATTGGTTACCTGAAGTGGACGGTTACAATTTGAGCTATGTTCGTGATTGGGCGTCGCAGGCGCTGGTAACTATGGACACATACAAGGCACCATTGATCGCCTTCGGCCAGCGGGGCATTGGGCGAGTCGCAGCAGTTTCATTTCCACTGGGCGGTGAATTTTCCGAGCGAGCCCGAGCGTGGCCGATGATGAGTGATTTTGTGCAGACGTTAGGTCGCTGGCTCATGGGGGAAGATCTGCCGCCGGGTGTGGGGCTGCGCTGGCAGGTGAAAGGCACTGCGGTCGGCATCGATTTGCTCTACGATCAATCCTGGGAAGAGCGACTGGCGTTGGACGCTCCCAGAATTCTCATCGCCCAGGGGATGCCGCCGGGGCCAGCAGAAGAACTGTCATGGCAACGCATGGCTCCGGGGCACTATCGGGTTGCACGTGATTTTCCAGAAGGTGAGATGTTGCGTGGTGCCATTCAAGTCGGGAAGGCAGCGATCCCATTTGGGCCACTGGTCGTGGGCGGGAGTGCGGAATGGGCGTTCGATGAGACGCGGATCGAAGAAATGCGCCGATTGTCAGCTCAGACGGGCGGCCGAGAACTTCTCGAACTCGCAGATGCCTGGCGCAGCCCGCCAGTGGAGAAATTGGTCGATTTTCGCAGCGAATTGTTGATCGCTTTGCTGCTTGTCGTGTTGCTTGATGCGCTCGTTACGCGCATGGGATGGTCGTTGCCAGTCATTCATCTGGCGCGGCCTCGCCAGCGTCAGGCAATTCCCAAAAATCGGCCCATTTCGCCGCCACAGCCTCCAGTTGCAGTCGCTGAAGTGGTGGAAGAAAAAATTCAGCCACCAGCGCCATCGGCCAGTTCCGAATCGCGGAGGTCGCGGTTCGATCGAGCGAAGAGGGGGAAACGATGAAGTTTCATTGTGGTTGGGTTGCATCTGTCACAACTCTTTGGTAACTCTCGATGCATGCATGAGAATGACAAACAATCCACCACACGGCGTCAATTTGTTGCCGGCAGCAGCGTATTACTGGCGGGAGGAATGGTGACAGGTTCCGTCTTTGCGGAGGAGGATTCCAGTGAGAAGGGAGGGGCCACTGTAAAGATTGGGATCGTCACCGATCTCCACTTTGCCGACAAAGCGACGGCTGGCACGCGTCACTATCGTGAGTCTCGGGCGAAGCTTCAGGAGGCCGTCACCTTGTTCAAGGAACAGGGAGTCGATTTCGTTGTAGAGTTAGGTGATATCGTCGATGCTGCGTCGACAGTCGAGCAAGAGCTGAGCTATCTGAAAACCATCGATGCGGTGATCAAGAGTTCTGGCGTGCCGGTGCACTACGTGCTGGGGAATCACTGCGTCGCGACGTTGACAAAAGAGGAATTTTTGAATGCAACTGGTAAGGAGGATTCCTACTATTCCTTCGATCTGAATGGTGTGCATTTCGTGGTATTGGACGCATGTTTCAACAAAGACATGAAACCCTATGGGCGTGACAATTTTGTCTGGACAGATACGAATATTCCACAGGAGGAGCAGGAGTGGTTAGTGAAGGATCTGGAGGCCACCGTGTTGCCAGTCATTGTATTTGCGCATCAACGCCTCGATCTTGAGCCCGCTTCCTCGCATGCAGTGAAGCAAAGTCCACAAGTGCGCGCCATTCTTGAAAAATCCGGAAAAATAACGGCTGTCTTTCAAGGGCACAGTCATGAAAATGAGCTGAAAGAGGTGACGGGGATTCCCTATTGTACACTTGCGGCAATGGTGGAAGGCAGGGGCAAAGAAAATAGCGCATATGGGATTCTCGAGGTGTCAGGCAATGGAAAGGTAAAACTCACTGGCTATCGGAAACAGAGCAATCGGACTTTTCCGAAAGTGTGAGAACAGCATTGCGGTCGGATAGGAATTCGGATTTACTCTCCCTGTGTCTGAGGTGTCATCTGCCAGCGTGAATCCCGCATCCAGTGAGCGAATCGTGTCACTGGATCAATTCCGTGGATATACGGTTGCGGGAATGTTCCTGGTGAATTTTATCGGGCGATTCAAGGAATCGGTGCACCCGATCCTATTGCATCACAATACCTACTGCAGTTATGCCGATGTTGTCATGCCACAGTTTCTCTTTGCGGTCGGTTTTGCATTGCGCCTGGTCATGGTTCGCCAGGTTGAGAGAAATGGAATGCGAGCAGCGATGGGACGTGGTGTGCGACGCAGTTTGGGGCTTATACTGTTTGGTTGCGTGTTCTATACGCTCGATGGAAACTACAAAACCTGGGCGTCGTTGCAGGAACTTGGGGTCATAGGTTTTTTTACTGAGAGTTTCTTTAGAGAGCCCTTTCAAGCGCTGACGCATATTGGTGTGACTTCTCTCTGGGTGTTGCCAGTGATCGCCTTGAGGCTGAGGTGGGTGGTGGTGTTCGCGGTTGTGTCAGGATTACTGCACGTCCTGCTTTCGCATGTGTTTTGGTACGACATGGTCTTTCGCGGAGATTCCAAAGGGATCGATGGAGGAATGTTAGGATTTCTCACCTGGACAGTATGCGTCGCTGCCGGAGCTGCAGCTTATGAATTTCGGAAGAAAGGCGCTGTAGAGTCTCTCCGTCCCTTGTTGCTGTGGGGCGCAGGGCTTATGCTTGCAGGCTATGCGGTTTCCTGCATCGGCGTCGGTGGGCCACTCTCGCCAGCGCCGTTCTGGCCTGCGGCCACAGACGCGGATGGCAATGCTATTGTTGATATGTGGACGATGAGTCAGCGGGCCGGCAGCCTTTCTTATCTGACGTTTGCCGCCGGATTTTCACTGTTGTCGCTGGCGCTATTCGTGGTGATCAGCGATCTCAAGAACGTGCGAGTTGGGCTGTTCACTGACCTTGGACAAAACGCGTTCGCGGCGTACGTAATTCACCTCATTGTGATGATCGCCTGGAGCGAATTCGGCCCGCGAGATGCTCCGCTCTGGTATGCAGTTGCCTATACCTTAAGTGGTTGCGTGCTCGCCTGGCTTGCCACTCGGTGGTGCAATCAAAGAGGCCTGTTTTTCAGGTTGTAGGCAATTAGATCATTTTGATCAATTTGACTAACTGATGGGAGTTTGCGCCTGTGTCGTTGCTGGGCGGTAGATCTCTTTGAGCCACTCGCGTGCTTGCTGGAATCCTTTCGTGATGATGTGATCATCGATTTCTCGGGCATTCAAGTGCTGAGACAGGGCTTCTTCGTGGTTGCGGAGGCTGGGGCGGAATCGCACCAGATTGCTGGGGCCGTTGGCTGTATGCGCCCTGGCGATGGGCGAAAGGATCCCCCGCTGGATGGTGATGGCGTCACTGTCGAGTTGGATCGTTTGCCCTGGCATGATGAGCCATGGGCGGTAGTGGAATGCGTAGGTGCTGTCGTCGCGAACGGTCAGGGTTCCATAGGTGCGAATTGGGACAGCTTCGACTTCGCGGCAAAGAAACCCACGAGCAGTAAGATCGTTTGATGGATCCCTGCGTCGATGGCGGAACAGTAAGAGATCCCAACTCAGCAGTGTGCCGAAGATTAGTAGGCGAAATGACCAGCCAGCGATAAAGTAGCTGAGAGCGATGATGACGGCACAGAGCAAGACGCTGAGCAACGGGCTGACAAACGACAGCAGAAGAATGATGCCTACCAGGCCGAGGCGGCCGAATTTTAACCCAGTGTCAACGATGCCGAATGGGCTGACGAGGGCAATGACATGAAGGGAATGGAAAGTGAGCCAGACCATCAGGTAGCAGGCAATGACCACTGGAACCGCAATCATCCCTGCAATCCATGGGCTGGACATTGCGATGGGTAAAATGCCATCGCCCAGGGTGCTGGCTGCTTTCGTGGTGGAAGGCATTTCAAGATCGGGAAAAAGGCGGGTGAGAACCATGGGTAAGCCGATCAATAAGCCAGTGATTTTGTTTTCGTGTTCCTCGACAACATTCATAGGTGTCTTGAGCAGAGGAACCGCATTGCCGATGGCCGTATTCAGCGTGAACAGTCCTCCGAGTCCTAACAATGATCCCCAGAGCCAGGGGGAAGTGTACCATGGGAGTGAGGTGCGGGCGCTGGACTCTGCGTGGTAATACTCCCACGCGCCTTGAGCGCTGACGACCAGCAGCGGAGACATGGCGGTCATTGTGGTATCGGTGACGTGATCCGCGATGATGGACGCGACGGACGAACTGGCATCGGCATCATCGGGCGCCGATGGTTCGGCAGATACTGTCATTTGAGCCAGAAACAGGCAGGCGAGAGCAAAGCAGAAGAACCTGAACATATTGGAAATATAGAGCAATTGAGCGGGCGCGCAATGGCTTGAAGGTACCAAAAACGGGTGGCGACTGACGAAATTGAATGGTATGCAGCGGAAAAGAGTAACAATCGATCGGCACTATGAATCCGTTTTTAGAGAAAGACTTCCTTATCCGCTGGAGCACACTGACCCCTGACTATATTGAGGCCGATATCTCGGTGGCAATGAAGGATGCTGGCGAACGTCTCGATGCGGTTGCCAGTGTGGATCGTGGGAGATTGACCTACGAGAACACATTGCTTGCCTTTGACAATGCGACCGTCTCTTTGTCCGAGGCGTGGGGGAAAGTCGGTCATCTTGATTCTGTGTGTAATTCTGATGCACTGCGGGAGGTCTACAACAAGATGCTTCCATCGGTGACCGAATTCTATGCCAAGATTCACCTGAATGATTCTCTGTGGGATGTTTTTAAAACGTTTGAAAAAACGCCTGAGGCGCAAGCGCTGACGGGAATCCACAAGCGGCACCTGGAGGATACAATGGCAGACTTTCGCGAAAGTGGTGCAGATCTTCCCAAGGAGAAGAAGCAACGGCTGGAGCAATTGGAAACTGAGTTGGCCCAGATTACGCAGAAATTTTCAGAGAACGTTCTCGACTCGACTAATGCCTACGATCTGGTGATCGATGATGAGAGTAGGCTGGCTGGTTTGCCTGCTACGGCACTTGCCACTGCACTACAGGATGCCAAGCGAAAAGAGATCGCAACGGACGAGAATCCCAAGTGGCGATTCACATTGCAGATGCCATCCTATTTCCCTGTGATGCAATATCTGGATGATGAGGGGATTCGCCAGCAATTGTGGCAGGCGCGGAGCACGATCGCTAGCGAAGGAGATCACGATAATACGGAATTGATCTGGCAGATTCTGGCGCGGCGTCAGGAGAAGGCGCAACTGCTGGGGAAGGCCAATTTTGCAGATACTGTGCTGGAGCGCCGCATGGCGAAGAATGGTGCAACGGCGTTGAAGTTTGTCGAAGACATGCATAGTCGCGTGAAGGACGGTTTTGGTCGGCAGGTCAGGGAGTTGCAGGAGTTCAAGGCTGAGGCACAGCAGAATGTGGTGGATTTGTTAGAGCCATGGGAGACATCTTACTGGTCGGAGAAACGTCGCCGCCAGCTGTTCGATTTTGACGCTGAGGAATTGCGTCCCTATTTTCCTATAGATGCTGTGTTGAGTGGAATGTTCCACATCGCTGAGGAGCTTTTCGGTATCAAAATTCAAGAGCGGAAGTCAGTCTTTATCGATTCTGAATCAGGAGAGTCTGCACCTGAAGAAGCGGTGGAAGTGTGGCACGAGGAAGTGAAGTTCTACGAGATTCGCAATGATCGAGGAACGCACTTGGGCTCATTCTACGCCGACTGGCATCCGCGCGAATCAAAGCGCGCCGGAGCATGGATGAACTATCTCAAGACTGGACGCCCGCCGACGGATGAAGGCGATCGAGAGCCGCATCTGGGGTTGATTTGCGGAAATATGACACCGGGTGTGGATGGTAATCCAGCCTTGCTTACGCATTCGGAGGTTGAGACGGTGTTCCACGAGTTCGGCCATTTGTTGCATCACTTGCTGGGAAATGTCGAAGTGAAGTCGCTGAATGGTGTGAATGTTGCTTGGGATTTCGTTGAGCTGCCATCACAGATCATGGAGAATTTTTGCTGGCATCGGGAGAGTTTGGATCGATTTGCGCGCCACTTCGAAACGGGTGAACCAATTCCGCAGAAGCTGTTTAAGCGGATGTTAGCGGCCAAAAACTATATGTCAGCAGCGTTCGCGATGCGGCAACTGTCGCTGGGGAAACTGGATTTGGAATTGCACATCCATCACCCTCATCGTGAAGGGAAGAGTATGGACGAATTGACTAATGAAATACTAGCGGACTATCTAATGCCGACCAAATCGCCAGTGCCAACAATGGCGCGTTCCTTTGGCCACCTGTTCGCAAGTTCGACCGGCTATGCGGCTGGCTACTATTCGTATCTGTGGGCGGAAGTGCTCGATGCGGATGCCTTTACCCGGTTCAGAGATGCGGGCGTGGTGAGTGCGAAGGTGGGCGGGGAATTTCGGGACAAGATCCTGTCGCGAGGAAATTCTGAGGATCCTGCGGTGTTGTTCCGCGACTTTATGGGCCGTGATCCCGACATCGGTGCTCTTCTGGAGCGAAATGGTTTGAGCTGAGCCCGTGCTTGACGCCGGGGCATCAGCGTTGTTCTCTTGCCCTCACTATGTCTGATCCTTTGAAAATTCTGGTCACTGGCTGCCGAGGTCGTATGGGCGAGGCAGTCATTGCCTGTGTCGGTGCAGATTCCGAAACAATCGTGGAACGGCAAATCGACTTGGGAGATCCGCTTGAGGAGAACCTTGCCGCGTGTGATGCGGTGATTGATTTCAGCTTTCATGGATTTACGGTTGAGCTGGCGAAGGCATGTGTCGCGACACAGAAATTACTGGTGATCGGGACAACGGGTCACACGGACGATGAGCTCGCTGCAATCCGTGAAGCGTCGAAGTCACTGCCGATTTGTTTTGCTCCCAACTACAGCGTGGGTGTGAATACTCTGTTTTGGCTGACGCGCAGGGCAACCGAGATTCTGGGCAGTGATTTTGATTTAGAAGTGGTGGAGATGCATCATCGCATGAAAATTGATGCGCCCAGTGGAACAGCCAAGCGCCTGGGGGAGATTCTCGCAGAAGCGAGTGGCGTCTCCTACGAGAATGATACCCAACATGGCCGAGTGGGCGAAGTGGGTGCGCGTACGGACAAAGAAATCGGCATGCATTCGCTGCGCGGCGGAGACGTGGTAGGCGACCATACCGTTATTTATGCTGGCGATGGAGAACGTGTGGAGCTGACTCACAAGGCGTCCAATCGTAACACCTTTGCTAACGGGGCTGTGCGCGCTGCAAAATGGCTGCGCGGGAAGCAGCCGGGAATGTTCGATATGCAGGATGTTCTGGGACTGAAGTAATGGGCGCTGACGATCGCTCAATGGAAGTCGGGATCGCGATCGGTTCTAATCTTGGCGATCGAATGGAGCATCTGCGGTCGGCGGTCGCGGCATTGCGGCCCCATCTCAGCAGAGGTGCGACCATCGAAAAATCAGCCGTCTTTGCGACTGCTCCCGTCGATTGTCCTGCTGGATCCGCAGCTTTTTACAATGCGGTGATCGTCGTTCGCTATGATGGAACTGGCAGTGAAATGCTGACATTGACTCGGGAAATTGAGCGAAATGCAGGGCGCCCGTCAGCGGAATCCAGAGTGGTGAATGCGCCGAGAGTCCTTGATCTTGACCTGCTTTACGCTGGAGATGAGAGGGTTGAAACCGAGCAGTTAGTATTGCCGCATCCACGACTGCACCAGCGACGGTTTGTTTTGGAGCCGCTTGTCAGTTTACGTCCAGACTTGGTGTTGCCAGGAGAGGTGTTGACCCTGCTGTGCCTGCTCGATGAATTGCAATCTGATGAACCACCTTTAGAGTGGGTAGCTGCCGAATGGTAATCGTATCTTGTTATGCCAGGAACTGAAACGACTCCTCAAATCTCCTCCAGAGCAAAACTGGAGATGCTTGCGAATGCCAAACGCACGGGTAAGCTGGCAGTGCTCACCGCTTACGACTATCCGACTGCGCGGTTGGTCGACGAGGCAGGGATCGATATCGTGCTGGTGGGGGATTCGCTGGGGATGATGGTGCTGGGCTATGAGGATACGACGTTTGTGACGCTCGAGGAAATGGAGCATCATACGCGAGCGTGCCGCCGCGGAACGAAGTCTGCGCTGCTCCTGGGAGATCTCCCTTTTCACACCTACGAAAGCCCGGCACAGGCAGTCGCTAGCGCTCGTCGCTTAGTGGA
Organism: Verrucomicrobiales bacterium; assembly: GCA_051270635.1. Lineage (GTDB taxonomy): Bacteria > Verrucomicrobiota > Verrucomicrobiia > Verrucomicrobiales > DEV007 > JAGROY01. The sequence goes on from JBNMNB010000005.1 coordinate 47,196, forward strand.
AGCTGGAGCGGAGATGGTGAAGCTTGAAGGTGGTGCCGAAAAACTCGACGAAATCAATGCGATCCTCGGTGAGGGAATTCCTGTGATGGGACACATCGGAATGCTGCCGCAGCAAGTGCGTGAAGAGGGAGGTTACAAGAAAAAGGGGAAGACGCCGGCAGATGCAGAGAGACTGCGGGATGATGCGCTGGCGCTGGTCGATGCGGGGGTGAGCGGAATGGTTCTGGAGAGCATGGTGGCTGATGTGGCGGCAGATATTACGGAGAGAGTTTCTGTTCCAACCATTGGAATCGGAGCAGGGCCTGATTGTGACGGACAGGTTCTCGTTCTGCACGATTTAATCGGGGCGTTTCCCTGGTTTCGACCTGGTTTCGCCATGCAACATGGTGATGTCGCTGGAGAGATAACGCGTTCCGTTAGCGCTTATATTAAGGCGGTCAGGGGCTGAATTCCGGGAAGTTACCGCTCGACGAGAGGGGAATGATAAAGCTTTGACGTCACACCGCAGTCAGTGGAGGCTCGCCGCATGAATTTGACCGCACCTTCTCTCCTTTCAATGTTTGCGATTGCCGCTGCGGCTTTAGTCGCTAGCCCAGACGCTGAAGCCCAACAGAGCAGTAATCAGTTGCTCGAGCTCCGAGTCTATCGTCTGAAATCGCAGGAAAAAGCCGAGCTTTTCGATCGCACCGCAAGAGATGCGTATCTGCCTGCCTTAATACGGGCAGGGGTCGGGCCAGTCGGAATCTTTAAAGAGAAGGCGCCGAAAAAATCTGATACCTTGTTGCGTTATATGGTGCTGCCCTACAACTCTGCGCAAGAGATGGTGACAGTGCGCGAGAAGCTTGCGGCTGACTCTGCATTTTCCAGTGCTGCCGCGGATTATCTGTCAGCGGGGAAGGGGAGTGAGAACGTCGAACGGATTGAGTCCACATTGCTCATCGGATTCGATGGCTGGCCAAAATTAAAACTGCCCGACTTTTCAACCGCTACACCTGAGCGCTTCTTTGAAATGAGAAAATACGAGAGCCTGGGAGAGATGAAAGGCATTCTGAAGGTGCAGATGTTCAATAAAGCTGAGTTGGCAATCTTTGAGAAAGTCGGCCTGGATGGCGTCTTCTACGGTCAGGCGCTGGTGGGTGCCGATTTGCCGCAACTGACTTACATGCTGGTCTACGATGACGAGGCAGATCACAAGAAGGCGTGGAAGGATTTTCTGGAGCATCCTGACTGGCTTGTTTTGAAAAAAGATGAGACCTATGAGGATACCGTTTCCAAGATCGTCAGCACTTTCCTTCTGGCGCTGGATTACTCGCAGGTAAAATAGCCGTTTCGATGGTTGGGGCCAAGTGACTGTCTGTATGCGAGTCGATTTGCGGCAACTGATTCTCGTCTGTTTTTTCGGATGTGCAGTGGCGTGTGTTTCGCCGCCGGAAGCGACTCGGGACGTGAAGCGGCGCTCCCTTGTGCGGGCCAGTGATGCGGGGTTGGATGTGGTCAAGTTGCAGGGCTTCGTAAACGATCGATCAGTCGTGATTGTGTCGGGAGTAGATATCGCCGATGTGAAGCGCATTTCCTCTGAGACCGTTGCGATCCAGTTGGACGCTGAGGAAGGTTCGCGGCTGGAGATATCATTTGGTCTAGCTTCTGCGCTGACATCGGATGGCTATCTGCTGACCGCTGCGCATGTGGTGCAGGAGAAGGTCAGGAATAGTGACAGCGTGTGGCTGGTGAGAAATGCGGTCAAAGAACCCTTCTCTCGCGCAAGGATTGTGTGGGTTGACCCAGTGGCAGATCTGGCAATTCTAAAAGGAGACTTTGAAACGGCAAAGTTTGAATTTGCTAACCGTCTTCCACTCTCGGGCGAGATTGTCTTTAGCCACGGAAAAGATGCCTGGCCATCCGCCGGGCGAGTCAATCGCGTCATGTTCGACGGACGGCGAAAGACCTACGTGATCGAACACTCCGGGCCGCTGAAGCGTGGCGACAGCGGCGGAGCAGCTGTGAATGCTGATGGTGCCCTACTGGGCGTGAATACCGAGATTTCTTTCGCCGGATCCACCGCAGTGGTTGCTCCGAAGAAAGAGATGTTTTCCATCATTGCTCGCGATCGAAGAAGGCAGCGGTAGTTGCATTGCGTGAAGAATCAGGCGTTGTCGGAACTAGGCTTTTTTTTTCCTCTGGGACGTCGTTTTTTGGTTTTGGCTGCCTGCGTCTTCTCTTCATCCTGCTCAAGCCACTTTTTGAGGCTCTCCAGATCCTCGTAGGGGACGCGGTTGCGCTGGTATTTTCGTTCCGCCATCGTCTGAATGATCAGAACGTCCTCACGCGTCAGTGGATCGTGACGGTTCCAGAATTCGTCACCCTTTAACTTAGTTTGCAGCGTCCATCTGCCACCGTGCTTGGTCGCACGGAACAGCTGGACTTCTCCATCGGCGGAACGTTCACGCCACTCGTGCTTCTTCATGGCGCGACTAAACCATGGATGCCACCGTTTTCAAGAATGCTCGCTACTTTCCTCAATTTCCGACTACCAGACTACTGCCATGGGGCCCGGGGAAGGTTCTTTTGCATTTCGGCGGGCAATCGCTCAACAAAATCGTGCACTGGCTCATCCAGGGGGCCCGTGAGGTTGACCGTCGTCCAACCAAATCCATCAGCCGGCTGAGTGAAAAAATCGGGGTATCCATCAGGGAACCCGCTGAGATCAACTGCTGGCAGCCCAATCTTAAGTGCACCTGCAATCGTTGGGATTTCCCTGAGTCTTTCAGGATTACTCGTAATGGTAAAGCTTCCTCTGATTTGCAGCAGTCCCTTATGCTCACCTTCCAACTCCGAGATCGTCAAAATGCCATTCTGTTTGTGGAACTTGCCAGTAAGCTTGCTAAACTTCAGACTGTTAAGAGCACTTTCATCAAATGCCAGCCCCATTGTGTAGAATAAATGCCAATCTCGTACTAGGAGATCATTCAGGACAAATGTGCCTTGCATCACCGGAGCTGCGGCATCGGGCTCATAGGAGGTAATGTATTCTCCATGAATTGAAATACTCCCATCGCGGAAACGTTTTTCCCATGGCGCCGGGATCAACGTATCGGCCAGCAGGCCAGCAGATGCCTGTCCATCTTTACGATGATGAAGGTCCAGCCAATTGTTCAACTTCATATTTTCCAGTGAGAAGTTAAGCCTGGCTCCTGCCGGTGAGCTCAGCATGATTTCCCCTTTGATGGCGCCATGCTCGTTCTTCGAATAGCCGATGATTCCTCGACTGATTGTGACCTTTCCGTTCGCCAGTTCCCCTGAAATACCAGCGACGGTTAAAGCTGGGATGTGACCGAACTGCAATGTGGCATCGGTTAACTGCCAGGTGACACTTTCTCCAACGATCTGTGCCTGCAGCTTTCCACCTCTCAGTGTGTCGTAGAATCCTTTTGGGCCCCAGGCAAGATCGAGTTCACGCACATAAAGATCACTGACAATGATTGCCGTAGGACTGGGATCAAGTCCTCCAATCGGCTGGGAGAGTTGCACTCCAGATGGTGAAGGAACTTGCAGTGGTTTGCCAGATTGAGTTCCCAGCACTACCTGAGCGCTAGTCACGGCCAACTTCTTGATCGGCCACTCTGTGCCTTGATGAATCGTCGTATCAAAGTCGGCTCGGAGTCCGGTGAGTCGAGCTTGATGCACCCAGCCAGCGCGGCTTTCATCATTGAGTTCCAGCTTTTGAGAGAAGAGGCTTGAGCCCTGCATTCGAAAGGGGCCGAAATCCACACTTTTTCCGGTAAATGCAGATACTCGATCATTCAAACTCCGGCGAAACGCATCAGTCGTATACTGACCGCGACTCATCATGAAAAGTGCCACAGGAATGGCCAGCGCGATAATCACAAGAATTGCTGCAATCGCAGCGATTACTTTAAATTTCTTCGATTTTCCGGTGGGTGCCTGCTCTGTCCGTCGGCGCCGCTTTTTTCCATCGCCCGATCCTCGTCCGCTGGAACGGGAGTCTTTTAGACGAGCCATCATCTCGTCATAATTGTAGTGGCTCTTGTCCTCGAAGTCGTCGCGCGGCATAAAAATTGGGATCGGTGGTAGCTGCACTTAAAGAACAGAGATCGAACCATTCAAGTTCTTTTCGCACCGGGCCATACCCCAGGCACGAAAAAGGCGGAAGGTTTGCACCTTCCGCCTATTTGACTAGAGATCTGAACCTTTGTCCTGGACGGGCGACAATCGAAAAGGGAAATCGCCGCTATCCCGCCCAATGGGGACTAGATATCAGTCGCTAAACGATTTCTGCCATACTTGAACTGCATCTTCATGCAGCGCTGCGCGATGCGTGCCAGGCTCCACTTGTGGACAGAGAGCTTGTCTGTATGGCTTGGATAGTTGGCTCCCGTGGTATCGATCCATCCAAGGAGCGAATCGCACAATGCTTTCAGGCGGCGAATCTCGCGGTAAGTTTCTTTGTCATCGCGTGACTCTTTCAACACCTGCTCCAGGCGACGGTTTTCACGGTCGGCCCAAAGAACGGCGTCGCCCAAGCTATCGATTCCACCTGCAAGTTCACCATTCGGATAAATCTGAGGTGCCGACTGGAGAGGGTCTCGGTGGGTGATTGGAAGCTCAGCTTCAACGCGCTCGGCCAAACCGTGACTCTTTGATTTGAGAATCGTTGGAGTGATGAAGATCATGAGGTTCTTCTTGTTCCGGCGCCGATCGTAGTCACCAAACAGGTTTTTGAGGATAGGAATCTTTCCAAGCACTGGAACGCGTTGCTCTGTGCGGCTGTCGCGAGCTTCATCCAATCCTGCAATGGCGACCGTATAGCCGCTCTCTACGCGGAGTGGCGCGGTGTAGATCCGTGAACTGACGATCGGATAAGCATTGCCGCCAATTAACTCGGATCCGACGATGTCCGACACCGTGATAGCGACCAGCATATTCACCTCATTGCCAGCCATGATTTTTGGCAGAACATTGATGATGGTGCCAACTGGAAGGTATTCGATACTTTGAGTATTGGTGCCACCGACTCCGGAGTTCGTTGAAGTGGAAGATGAAAGCACTGGCTGATTTACCACGCTGTTGATGACAACCTCGCGGTTGTTCATTGTCACTACTCGAGGGTAAGAAACGGAAGTAGTCTCTTGATCACTGCGCAGCGCTCGCAAGGTCAGATTGACTTGGTCAGCGCTCAGAAGAGCCGTATCTGGCCCCTTGATCTCAAGTCCACCTTTGGTCAACTTGGAGAGGTCTGAAAAGCGCCCCCCGGTGACTCCATCTTCTATGTCGATATTATACCCATTTCCGAGAACTCCTGTCCAGTCGAGGCCGAGCTGCTTGGAAGGGTTCCTGCTTGTCTCAAAGAATTTTACTTCGACGGCAATGAGTGGCTGTGGGCGATCTGCTGTTTCCAGGAAACCTTCCACCCACTGATGCTGCTGACGTGTTGCCACGACATACACTGCGTTGCTGTCTGATACATAAATGACTTGAGCGCTGTCTTCAGCGTCGTTTTTCTGAAACTGCACTGTGCTCGCTGGCATTTTCATCGGGTGTGAACCGAAGGATTCGACGTCTGTGCCGGGAGCGCGGTTGGCTTCCCATCCGCTGGTCGGAATACCGAGCAGTTGCTTCAGAGATTCGAGCAAGAGATCAACGTTTGGTTCGAACATGGGCTCGGCACCACTGCTGAGACCAGTGGAAGGTAGACCGCCGCCGCCGCCGCCAGCGCCGCCGCCGCCGCCGCCGCCGCCGCCGCCGCCGCCGCCGCCGCTGGATCCGCTGGACTCGTATTGCTCGTGAGTGTTGTACAAGAGTTGATAAGAGCGACTGATCATCTGCTTATCATCAAGCGGTCGCATGTGCCAAACTCCTTGACCAAAAACCAATGCGACACCGTGGGTGTTTGCGACTGTCTCAAGCGCAGAGAAGGGGCTCGCTGTTATATTAAAGGTAACGAATACCGTCTGGTTCTCGTTCTCTTCAGGCAGTCCGATGTAGGAGATTCCTGAATCGTCAGCCAGGAAGCGAAGCACGTCCCTGAGCAGGGCACGATTAAACTCGTATTTGCTGGTCGGTGCCGATCGGAGCCTGGAAGCCTCAAGTTCGTAGGAGGGTGAACTCTGCACGAGGTGCTGACCACTTGCAGAGCCGAGCGTTAGAAGAAGAGCACCCAGCAAGCCTGCTGTGAGGCCTCGGTTTCTCCATGTTTTAGTCATCTTTATCATTGTATCCCTTTTCGTTGGTGTTTAATCGCTCCTTTTCAAATTTAATGTATCTTGGAGCAGTTACCATAAAAATCATACATAAATGGTCTGTCTGCAACTTATTTTTATGGTTTTCATACTTTTAATGCTTGTTGGTAATTGAGGGAAGGATGTGATGTCAGTCCCGTATGGCTGGGGAGAGGCGAAAACGGAACTCGAAACTATCAAAATTAGTGAAATTTATGGAAAGTAGAAAAAAATGTTGAATGCGAGGAGTCTTACGCTATTGTTTTATACATTTCATATTTATAGCGATTAAAAGCTCTAGCAATTTTTTCAATAACCACTCATGGAAGACGTCAACGAAAACACGGAACTGGGCCAGCGCATCTATCAGGTGTCGCAGCAGGTCGGGATCAGTGACTTCTACATCACCCCCTGGGAGCCTCTGTGCTTCAAACAGAATGGCGAGCTGGTCTATGATTCATTCATCTACAATCCGACGGTTGAGTGGCAGGTCACTCCGGGTTGCCTCGACTACGCCATGTCTTTTGCCGGCGAGCGTTTCCGAGTGAATCGCATGGTGACCCGTGGAAAGCTTCGCTGGGTCATGCGATTGCTGCCGACTGAGATCCCATCGCCCTTTGACATTGCGGTGCCTCCGGCTGCCATGAAATCTTATCTTGAAGCGAAGAATGGGCTATTCCTGATATGCGGCGCTACAGGATCAGGTAAGAGCACGACAATCGCAGCGATGATCAAATACCGTGCCGAGCGCAGACGGGAACACGTTCTGACCTTTGAGGATCCGATTGAGTTTATCCATCCAGATGGAATGCCATCTCTGATGTCGCAACGGGAAATGGGTGAAGATGAAATCGACTTTGGAGCCTCGCTGAAGGCTGCCTTGCGTCAGGCACCCGACGTCATTCTGGTGGGAGAGATTCGAGACGGAGAGACCGCTGAGATTGCCCTCCAAGCTGCGGAAACGGGACACGTCGTCGTTGCGACTCTGCACACCTCGACGGCCGCCCAGACTGCGCAACGTTTTCTGAAGCTGATTCCATCTGACCGCGTTGAGAATGCACAGGCGACGATGGCTGATGTGCTGAAGATGATCCTTTGTCAGCGTCTCATGAAAGACCCTGAGAAGGGGAAACGATTTGCCATTCATGAACTGCTCTTGCAGCACGATTCCACTTCCAACCTGATTCGTCGTGGCGAATTCAAGAAGCTCGATCAGGAACTTGAGACGGGATGGAAAAAAGGCATGGCGAACTTCGAAAGAAGTATGGAGCAGAGAGAATCAGAGGGCTGGAAAGTCACTCGCGAAGTTTATCAGACCACTGGCTACTCCGATGACGAAGTAGAAGATTACTTAAGAAAAGAAGAAGCGAACTTGATCAAATGAAACTTAAAGACATAAAAGATGTATTGACGTTCGCCGCGTTCCTGCCGGAACCGGATGATTCGACCGCCCAATGGAGCAAGCGATTTCCCGGCAAACGCACATTGCTGCTCAATATTGGCAAGGAAAGCACGTCCTGGCGCGTGATGGATAAGAAGGGAGTAATCGGCGATGCCGGTAAGATGGAAGGTCCTTTCAAAGAAATTCTCGCACAGATGGGAGAAGAGTGGAAAGCGATGACTGATGAAGGGTGGTGTGCGGTTTCGCTGAACAGCCGATTCGTCATCAGCCTGGAAATCAATCTCTCAAGACGGCAGGGGGTCGAGGAAGTGCTTCGAACAAACCCGAAAGCAGCCCTTGGCGCAAAAGCCGAACGCGGTAAGCGCTACAATCTTGCACACAACCCGGAGAGTAACACCTCGATGCTGTTGTCTTGTGAGGAAGATGCCATTACTAAAATGGAGGCACAGTTTTCTGATGCAGATCTTCAAGTAGGTCGAGTTTGTATCGGCGCATACGCGATGATGAACGATCTGATCTCCCAGATTCACGATGCACGGAAGGCGCAGCTCAAGGAAGATCCGGATGCAAAAATCGGACCCGTGTTAATGGTTGCTGCCTGTGAAGGAGCAGTATGCGCCATGACTCAACGCGAGGAGCAGTGGCTTGAGTTGAGGTCAAGAAGCGACCTCTACACCGATGAGGATGCAAGTCCCATCGTCGACATCATTCGTCCACTTATAGACAATGCAGGTCAGGACGTTCATGTCGTTTTCATGGGTGACGAGCAGGGGAGTTCCTTTGCAGAACTCATGAGCCAGCAGATGCCAAACATTCGCGTCAGCGATGTATCTGTGCAGAACCAACTTTGGAACATTATTGCCGATAACTAAGCCATGAGTAAAAGAGTATGTCACGATCTTAAGACGGAGCGCACCGATGTGCTGCCACCTCTTCCTGCAGTTGCCAGGATACTTCCAGTTGGATTCTATCTAGGAATCGTCGGAGCTGCGGCTTTGAGCGCATTCTTCTACTGGCAGTTACAACAAGCCGAATCATCTAAAGCCGAATTCCTCGCGAAAGAACAAACGGAGAAAGCGGATGAAGCCAATATTACCAAAAAAATGGCGGCAATTGAAGTTGAGACAAAGAAGGCGGAAGAAGTGCGCGAGTGGGTCAATGGTGCCAAAGGGATTCAGCTTCTAGTAGCTCAAATTGCAAGAAGTATGGAAAAAGATTCCACCATTTCGGAACTGAGGCTCACTAGAGAAAATTTAGACCCATCGAAGATACGGACGGCGCTTCGTTTGAACGAAGGGGGATCTGAGCAGCTTGAGAAGACAATTAAGCTTATTGAAGAAAAGAATGGCTACCGTCCCTATGAAGCAAGCAAGAAGGGAGATCCGCTTAAAGGGGAAATCGATTACGACGCGATTCTTATCAAGACTGCCTCGTCGAACTAATTGAGCTACTAACCACTAAAGAGTATACAAAATGAATAATAAACATTTAGCATGCGTCCTGCTGGGGGTAGTCATCGCGCTTCTGGCATATGTCACGCTGACGATCCAAGGCAAGGCAACAGATATGCAGCAGCAGGCGGAGACTGCCAAGAACAATGCAGAGGCCGCAGAAGCGTCAAGAAATAATCATCAACGCCAATACACCGCTCGACTCAATGAAACAGCGAGTATTCGTGAGTTCTTCAAGCGCTGGGAACCCAGTTTTTCTGCTATCGCAAACGTAGATATGGGAACCAAAGAGATCGACAACCAGGTGAGGCTCGGACAACTGATGAGTCTTTCCGGGCGAGTTCAGGAGCAGACCGATAAAAACCGCAAGGGAGGTTATCTTGCAAATAGCCTGCGCGGTAATTTCACCTTCGAGGACGAGTATGCGAAGTGCGTTAACTGGCTAGGACGTATTGAGCGTGAACTGCCGACTAGCCGAATCTGGCATTGCAGAATCGCCAAAGGGCAACGTCAAGATGATATCAAAATGGAAGTAATTATCGATCTTCCATTAGTGAAAGGAGCTCCAAAATCATGAGAAAGAAGCAATTTATCCTGAATCTCTGTTTAGTTAGCGGTATCGCTACCGCGAATGCACAAGATGGTGCCGTCAATGAAGCGGATCTCATAAATATTGGAATTTTGCCGAATTCGATTCCTGTTCTGGACGGAGCCGAAGCTGATCAAGCAGCTCGTCCTGTTACCGGAGAAGAGCGGAATCCATTCTCTGAAAGAGAGTCGGATGCTCCACAGGTGAAAATTCAGACTGAAAGTGAAGAGCTGAAGATCAAAAGATTGATCAACGACATGACAATCCACGGCGGGCTGATGGATCGGCCAGGCGGACCCAAGGTTCTTCTAGGTGATCTAATTCTCCAGAAGGGATCGCTTGTTCCGCAAGTCTTGCCTGATCAGACAGAACAATTGGTTGTGAGAGAATTGAATCATGAGAAGATTGAACTCGCTTACCTGGATACTCCTGAATACAAAGGGCCACCTCGGGTCATTACAATTGAACTAGATATTCGCCCTACAGTCGGGCAGGTGCTGGCCGGTGGCAATGATGACTACTTGGTCAAGCGTGGTCGTGATGAAATGGCTGCAGAGAAGCAGTTGGCATCCGTCCTTGCCTCGCGTGCTACTGGGGGATCTATAGGAACGACGATTCCAGGAATCAAAATCAATGGTAAAACCGCCAAGCGGGAAAAGTCTAGTAGCGGACTCTCCAGTCTGCTTCGCAACTATGGCCAACCTAGTGCCAGTGGAATTACTGGCGGTTCGAGCCCGGGTGTGAATGGGGCTGTCGGAAACGGAGCGAATCCGAGCGAAAGATCAGACACGGAAGCCGCGACTCCATTTGATTTTGGAGGATTCGAAATGCAGCCAGCCGAAGGAACATCGCAAGGGAGCGCCAACGGACAAAGCGCGCCTCCAATGCGCACTGCTCCGCAGAGTAATTCAGCAAACAGGCCATCCAATCAGACGCCTCCTCCGCCTTCGTTTACCAACTGAAATCGCCATGTCACTAGTCTCTACTCTTTGTCCTAAAGCACGTAATTGCCGAGGATTCTCGTTAATCGAATTGGTTGTAGCATCCAGTCTTGTCGTTAGCTTCTTTGGTGCAGCTGCGCTCGGCTACAGGGCGGTCTCAGTCAATCAGAAGCGTCTTGCGAGATTCGGAGAGATTGACATTGGTGCCGGAAATGCACTCAATTTCTACGACCTGGCAAGTTCCAACAAGGATGTCTACTGGGCTCCAAACTATGGCACTGCTATTCGGGCCGATGCGATGCGAGATCTGTTTTATGACGATCTTCAACACGCTTCTGCAGTCTATTGCCTCCCTCGCTCCGGTACCAACGATATTCGACCAACGACGATTGCGCTGACGGGAACCTACCGTGGCACTGAGATTGATACACCGAACGAGTTCATAGACGTTCTCGATGACGCTTATGCGTCGGCGGACACGACCTTCTCCACCTATCGCGGAGTTCCGGCAGCTGCGGATCGGAATGCCACTATCTATATTCTACAACCAAGTTCCTCTGTCGATGAACTCTGGGTGTGGTCCATCTGGGAGATTGACTTCGTGAGCGTAACATCGCCTGAGACGGGAACCTATGCGTCTGTTCGGCGCTATGTGAATAGCACGTTGACTCGAGTCTATGACACCTTTTACCCTGTGGGTGGAGGAACAGCGACCTTCGGGCCAGCTTTTGCCCACTTTGAGCTAAAGAATCGCAGTGTGCTCGTGGAAGGCGCATCGATTGATCGCTTCAAGGTAGCACCATCTCAGCCGTTTTACTTCGTTTGGTGGCCTGATCCGAGTTCACCGATCCTGCAGGCTGGGGCAGATGCAGCGAGTTATTCGACAAGTGACCCTCGATCTGCCTATGCCATGCACGAGGATCAGACCAGTTATCATTTTGTAGTGCCAATGTTTCCCAGCCTGCAATGAAGATTCGAACACATAAAAAGCAGATGTCCACAAAGCGCGGCGACCATCGGGGCGCTGTTCTTGTGATGGCGATGATCCTTGTAATGATCGGCGGTTTGGCAATGACAGGATGGATCATGCTCCTTGGTAGTCGTGCCCAATATACCGAACAGCACTTACACTCAGTGCAGCGGCGTATAGCCGAATCCAATGTTAGAGGGATGACGCGACAATATCTACTGGAGAAAGTGATTGCTTCTTCGAGTGGAAGCGGAGTCACTTTTACTCCGGTAACAGGGGACACAGCATGGGGACAGACGGCAGTTCCATCGTGGAGTGATGCAGCGATGGTTTCAACTGCATTTCCAGCTGGAAACAATTTGATCTCTGCCGCCAGTGGCTTTCCATATGCCGCCACTTTCGCAAGCAGCATTTATGATGGCAAGGCGACAATTATTTACAAAGCCTATGTGAACTCCAGATCGCCGCTGCTCGCTGGTGATTTGCTGGTCACGCACTCACCATTCAGCGGTTCATCACTCGCAGTGTCTGGGGCACTCCACGTCCATGGCAGAGCTGTCATCCATGCTCCGTCATCGCCCAATTCCTATGCGTTCACCACTGACGATTTCGCTGTTCCAGCGGGTAATTCGAGTTTTTCTCTCAACGATGGCGGTGGTGCAGCACTCGGTGGAAGTAACTTTCCGCTTGGGCCGGAAACGGCGGGGCCGAGTGGACCTGATCTAGGCTATGGTGGGAATCTATCGGTGATCCACAATGACGACAATCCAGGCAATTCGCTGTATGCGAAATTGAATGGTGGCGGGTTCAGTTCAATTTCTGTGTCAGGTGCGACTTCAACAAATAATCGTGGAGTTGTATCAAATGGATCTGGTGATGTTTCGATTACTCTGGACGACGATTTCATGACGAATGTGGTGGTCACTAATGCCGCCACATTGACGTTGGTGGGGCAGGACACTGGGCTTGAGATAAACGATGCTGATCTGCTTCCTGGTATCATGATCCTGGTAATACCTCCAGAGCTGGTAGTGCCTGCAGAGCCTTTTCTTTATGATCTTACAACAGTCAGTTTTCAGGATCAGAACAATCGACGGCTCCAGTTAGGGATCAAGAAGACAACTTCCGTTGCCCCTGTGCAGTTCAATTTTACATCTAGTCTCTCTGATATCGACTGGCGTCTGATGGTGACGGCGGAAAGTTGTCCGATCGTCGTAAACAAAACAGTCGGTGGAACAATGGATATTTTCGGAGGCATTCGCACCAACGGATCATTGACTGTTGCAACAGGAACCAGCGCAGATTTGAAACGTGAAACGGATCCGAAGTTATTGAATCGCTTGGCTGATCGAAGAGCATGGGTTGAACTTTACAAGTAATGAAAACGAACAAACAACGCTCATTTCAAGGAATTGATGGCTACACACTTATTGAAGTGATGGTGGCATCAACTCTATTGTCCGTGGGAATCGCTGCGGCGACAGTTCTCAGCCTCACTATGGCCTCGCAGGAGGACGCGAATCAGCGCGTTTCGCGTGCCTTGCACCTTCAAGAGTGCGCTGCAAGGCTATTCCAAATCGGGCTGAGTGGTGATGAAATTGACCTATTGCTTCCCAATGACCCCACAATTCGCAATTCAACGACTTCTGCTCCTTACACCAAGGTATCGTTTGTCGTAACATCTGAGACCGCTGCTGGTTTCGGCAGTTTCGAACAAGGGATTTGCACGATGAATTTTAGTTCAACCGCGTCCAGCGTGGGCACTTGGACTGCGGGCACATGGACTGGTGGGGAAGCTGCAGACCGCACGAGAGAACTTACAGTAGTGCGACCATCGATTCGCTAGGCAGCCCCTTTAAAACAATATTTCTCCATTCGAACTCTTTACATAAGATGCTTAAGAAAGTCAGACTGACAAATGTGAACACGGGGCGGGTAACCGATATTATGGTCGATACCGATACCGATGAGAAGGCTTTGATCGGCTCGGGAAAAGCTGGCAACGAACTGGCTAAAATTACCACGATCGAAGGTATCGACGAAGTGATTCAGAGGGCGACGTGCAGTAAACCAAACATGGACGACAAGGTTCAATTGTTTGGTGGGGTTGCGCGTTGCCTGGAGAGAAACATCTCTACCATTAAAAGTTTTCAACTTCAGGCAAACCGTGTGAGATCCCCTCGTTACAAAGGCATTATTGCCGATGTTTCGTCCCAGATTTCCAATGGTGAGAAGGTCAGTGATGCAATGGAGCAGCACGTCGATGTCTTTGGTGATGCAGCCCTGGCACTTGTAAGAGCAGGTGAGGAAGCTGGCCAGCTACCGGAGGTATTCAACCAAATGGCATCGGGTGAGAAGAAAACGCTGCGCATCATCAAGAAGTTGAAAGCTGGCATGATCTATCCTGGCATCGTCGGGTTCCTTGGAGTGACGGTGATCATGGTGATGAGCTACACACTGGTTCCCGCAGTCGCCAAACTGTACGGTAGCTTTGGCTCCGAACTTCCGTTTGCCACTCAGGTCATGATGGCCCTATCGAATGCCCTTACCACGAAGCCTTATCTCGCACTATTGCCAATGATTGCAATGTGGATGCTATTTAAGTATTGGGGGAGGCTTTGCAAAATCACAGCAGTTCAAAAACTCTGGATGGTGCTACCTACAGTGGGCACTATCGTCAGGAAATCCGCAGCAGCGCTTACTTTCAGGACTCTCGCCATGTTGATGGAGGCCAATGTCCGAATTTCCACGGCGCTTGACATCACCTCTCAGAGTGCATCCCATATCTATTACAAGGAGTTCTTCAGTCGAGTAAAGAAGCACGTGGAAGAAGGCCTTGGGCTATCAGAATCATTCCTGATTGAGTCCCATTGGCTCGGTGTCGATGGGCGGAATATCTCGGCCATTATGGAGATATCATCGGAGACTGGCTCGTCTACCGATTTGCTCAACGAGATTGCTGATGACTACGAGGACGAACTCGACTCCATCGCCGGTCAAATTGACAAGATTCTGGAGCCGATCACGATCGTCATTCTCGGCGCAATGGTGGGATTCCTGATCTACGCCATCTATTCTCCCATCTTTGGCCTGGGAAGTGTTGTCTTGCCGAATAAGGACAAGGCTGCGGCACCTGCCGCTCCTTAATTACGCAGGATTTGGAAGAAATAAGCTAGAAAGCGTTTGCGTAATTATAATTATCATATTAAAATAATATTGTTATATCCAATAAAACTAACAAAACCACAAACAAATAGACTACTAATGAAAAAATTCATAAACGCTAAAGAATCCGGATTCAGCTTGGTTGAGCTTCTGGTTGTTATCGCAGTTATTGGCCTGATTGCAGCAATTGCGATCCCTCAGATCTCCAAGATCACGGACAAAGCGCAAATTGCTTCTGATCAGCGCAACGCACAGAACGTTGTTGGTGTATACGGAGCTGCTGTTGCCGCTGGTTACACTGCTGGCACAGTTGTGGACACAACAGACGTATCGAGCTACGTTGATGCGCTTGTACTCGGTGTCAATGGAACAAACACCTTCGCAGATTCTCAGTTCAAGATCAGTTCTCTTGACGACACAACTAAGGGGCGCGTAGCCGGCTACATGACGGTTGATACGCAGACTCCTCCAAACTTGACCTACGTTCCAAATCCATAATTGGGGCCATCAAGAATTTGGCTTGATTTGCCGGATTTGGTGTGACGCAGAGTCACTTTCGGGGCCCCTCCGGCACATTGCTGGAGGGGCCTTTTCTCGCCCAGGCGAGTTTTTCACCTAAATATTCAATGCTTACAACGAAATCAATGAAGACGAACAAGTCGATAAGGCAAAGCGCTGGATTCAGCCTCGTAGAAATTCTGGTAGTAATCGCAATCATCAGCATCCTGGCGACACTTGTGATTAACTCCTTCTCAAATGCTGCGCAAGACTCCAGAGAGATCATGGCGCGCCAGCAACAAGCGGTCATTCAGAGTGCGGTCAGTAATTGGGTTGCTGCGGAAATAGGAACTTATTATGACCCTGATCTTACAGATGGAGTAGCAGGCAAGGCTCAATCAGTAGAGGATGTGCGCAGCCGATACAACAGCGAGAACACAGCGAGAGCGAAGCTTGATTTAATTCAAGCGTATGTTGATGAGTCGACTTACGACCATCTTGTGGAGAACACAACGAACACAGCCCAATTGAAGTCCGGGGCAATGACGAAACTCGTGCCGCAAAGGTATCTGGCAATGCCTGCATGGGATGGGGGTTCCTATCCAAAAGTTGAGCTTCCATAGTGACGTGTAGACACATTCTTACAACCAATACAATGAAAAATTCTCTACTTTCAAATGATAAGAATCGCTCTGGATTCTCACTGATTGAAGTCCTTGCAGCTGTCGCGATCATAGGAATTATCACGTTTCTGGCGTTGCCCAATATTGTGACTCTAAAGCAGGATGCTGAAGTGGATCTTGCGATCTCGCGCGCTGAAGCCATGAACATGGCGGTTGCTGCTTATGTCCAGGCAAACGGTCAATCTACTGCTATCGCGGCATGGGGGACTGCAAGTACGAATCAGGCTAAATGGACGCTGGTTTCACCGTTTCTTGCATTTGCTCCACCTAATCTAACTGACTTTATGCCTTCCGGTTATTCGCTGACCTTTCCAGCAACGATTAAGCCACTAACCAAGGCGACCATCACTGATCCTAACAGTGCAGCGATCCCTTACTAAACTGATGAAGCGATCAAATTACAGTGGATTCAGTCTCGTCGAGTTGGTGGTGACGGTAGCGATTATTGGAATCATTACTTCGATTGGAATCGTCGGTTACGGCAAGATGATTAATAATGTCAGAAAATCGGTTGCCTGGGATAAGGCAGAGATTCTGAACTTGGGGCTGAAAAAATACAGTCAGATCGTGCATGACATGCCAACTGCGGCCGATGCGGATTCGACTGAAGATGAATTCCTGGTGCTGCGTTCATTGCAGTGGAGGGATTCAGATAATATTTCCATTGGGGCACCGTATGCACGGGTGGACTACAATCCAGTGGAATCGAATAGCGTGGATGACTATCGCATTCGTTGGAATGGCTTTGTATTCGAAGTCCTGAACCCTGGCGCGGCAGGACTGGGATTCAAAGTGTGTGACGACGGCTCCGACATCACAACCCCTGTGACTTTTGCCGATGACTACGCGCCGCAGTGACTGAAAAGATTTCTCCTTACAATTACCAATAGACTAATTTCCCTTTCTTATGAATAGCTTACAACCAGAAGGGATCGAAGAACCACTATTTGCTGATCCCCGAGTGGATCAACCGCTGTCCGGTGAATCCCGGGTGGCCATGCTGGATCCCGATCCCGAGGAACTACCGCAACAACAAGCGATAGAACCTGAATACGCATCTGCCGAGAATGACTACCAGGGACATCTGGAAGAACTGAGCGGCCAATATGGCATCATGCCAGTGCAACTGCCGCGTTCCACTTGTTCCGTTCCAGCTGAGACTCTCTTGAGGCAACTGGGCCGGATGACTACAGTGGAGCAACCATGGCTGCCTGTGGGCACCATTGGTCCGCTTCTCATTGTAGGTCACTACGATCCCAGGCATCAGGAATGCTGGGGTGTACCGCCATTTCTGACTGTCAGGGTCTTGATTGATCCTGAGCAATACCAGAGCGTGAAGAGTGATCTTGAAGGCCGACTTGGAATTAAAGCGATCGGGGCGCACAATCAAACGGAAGGAATTCCTGCTCCGCCACAGAGTGGCAATGTGCTTGAAGTGATGAACTGGTTTCTCCAGTATTATCCTCAGGATGACCGAGACAGGGACAAACTCCGCAAACTGATTTCAGAAAACGAGGACGCGGACCTTACCAGCCTAGCTGGACTAAAGTTCCTTCCCCGTCACTACGGGGCGGCATTTCTTGGCCTTGCTACTGGCCAGCCGATCTATAATCCAGAGGAAGCGCCCGCTCAGACCCACTTTCCAGACGGCCTTCTTGAGAAGCACAATGTCTATCCAGTTTTTTGCGGACGTGAGCGGATTTTTCTGCTCTCATCGGTAAGCAATAACTACGCATTCGAAGACGAGTGGCTGTCGAGTGGCAGTGATGCGGTGGAAATGATCACCGTTCTGGCGGATCCAGTGGCCATCGGCGCTGCTGTGGCACGAAACCGCGGACGCAGTAGCCGTGACAAGGCTAAGGTTGATGTCGGCGATCTCTATTTCTCTGATAATACGAGTATCGTTGAGATTGACCCGACAGAAATGGCGCGGGTGAATCCGCAGAATCCTAACAATACTCCAGAGCAGATTGTCCAGTGGGTTCTGAATCGCGCGGTTCAGGCGCGGGCCAGTGATCTTCACATTGAGAAATTTTACAACACTGCAAGATTTCGAGCACGTATCGATGGTCAACTTGTTGTGATACACTCGACAGGTGAAGAGGAGCTGCCTCGTTTCATCGCGCTGATCAAGAACTATGCAAACATGCCTCAGGAGCGCCAGAAGTTGCTCGATGCACGCTTTGCCATGAAGTTTGGCACTCGCCGGATTGATGCTCGTGTCGCTGCGGTGCCCTGCAGAAAAGAACAGCAGAAGCTGATTTTGCGTTTCCTGGATAAGCAGGACGGCGTGAAAGAATTGAGTGCCTTGAATCTGTCTGAGCGGCAGACGTCGATCATCAAAAGAACGATGAACCGAGACCAGGGGTTGGTGTTGGTGACGGGACCAACGGGTAGTGGTAAAACGACGACGCTTTACGCCTTCTTAAATAGCGTTAACGCCGACAATATTAACATTCAAACGATCGAAGACCCGATCGAGTATGAGATCGAGGGAATCAACCAAACGCAAACGGATCCCATTCATGGAATCGATTTTCCTAATGGTCTTCGCTCCCTGCTACGTGCGGATCCGGATGTTATTCTGATTGGTGAGTCACGAGACGCTGAGACAGCTAGTGCTTCTATTAACGCGGCGCTAACAGGGCACCTTGTTCTAACAACTCTCCATGCCAACGACTCATTGCGTGCGATCTCCCGATTGCTGTCGATGGGGGTTGAGCCTTACTTGCTCGCGGATGCGTTGGCTCTCAGCCAGGCACAACGACTGGTGCGGCGTCTTTGCTCCTATTGCAAGCAACCAGTGGCACCGACGTCTGAGATTGAGGCCTACTTACAGCAGAATGGAGTTCTTACTGGAGTGCTCGATGATCCTCTCTATCAGGCTATTGGCTGTGATGAATGCAATAACACTGGCTACAGTGGACGTATTGCACTGATGGAAATGTGTGAGACGAACAGCGAGTTCGGCGAATTAGTGGCCACTAGCGCGCCAGTCTCCGAATTGCGGCGTGTGGCACTTCAGGATGGGTTCATGACACTTTATCAAGAAGGTCTGGCCCAAGTGATGGCGGGTAACACGACCTTCGATGAAATCAGTTGCCTGAGTTACACTTCTACCGGGATTGAACTGCCATCTTAGTCGATTTTCCTTGATGGTTGTAAGCGCACAATAGATCCGTTACCCGTGTTTCGGATCTACAAGGACTGAAAGGCGTGAGAGTTTTGCTCTCGCGTCTTTCGTTTGTGCTGAGATGAAAATCGTCTATTTCTTATACTCGATTCGAACCGGTTTGCCCTTCAGTCTTGCAGATTTCGTCTTAGCTACGACAGCTTCAGCATGCTCATTCGGCACATCAATGAATGTGTGTTGGGGGAACAGCAGGATTTGTCCCAGGCAGCCATTGGGGACATGAGACTCGCTGTAGATCATGCCGGCAATTTGCCCGGGGCTCACGCCATGCTCACGCCCCATGTTCAACACTAGCGTCGCTGAGTTTCCGCTATTGCCTCGGTCGGGTCTGCCGCTTTCTCTTCCTGTGTGACTAGCCTGCCTTGGTTCATATGGTTCATCCCTGTGAGTGGGGCGGGTGGGGCGTTCACGATCATTGTGGCGAGGTTGAACTCGCTGATCGCCACGGTCTCTCCTTTCGTATCGATCTCTCTGTTCATATGGGCCATTTCTTCGATCTCCACTGTCACGACGTTCGCCACGATCGTCATGTCTGCGCTGGCTACTACGGTCATTGCGGCCATCGCGACCACTGCGGTCATCGCGTCGGTCACGGTCGCGGCGATTGGGTGGGCCCTCGCGGTGAGGTTCGCGGTCTTCCGCAATTGGCTCGCCTTCTCTTGTTTGGGTCTCGCGCAACATGTGGAACAATGTGCTGGCGATGTCTGTCGGGGTGTGGCCTTGATCTAGCAGGCGATCAACGTATTCCTGTTGATCCTTGAACTCGCCCTGCTCTAGCTGCTCTTTGACGCTTTCGAAAAGCTTGTCAGCGCGCTGGCCTTCGACCTCTTCCTGTGAAGGAATCTTAGCGCGGCGGATCTGCTGTCGGGTGTAGCGCTCGATCGTCTGTAGTCTGTAAATGTCCCGGCCGAAGACAAAGCTCACAGCCTTGCCCGAGCGTCCAGCGCGCCCTGTCCGTCCGATACGATGCACGTAATCTTCGGGATCCTGTGGCAGGTCGTAATTGAACACCACGCCTATGTCGTCGACGTCCAGTCCTCGCGCGGCGACATCGGTAGCGATCAGTAGCTCAATGGTGCCTTCGCGGAATCTACGCAGAACGCGTTCTCGCATTTGCTGAGTAATATCGCCGTGCAGGCGATCTGCAGTGTAGCCCCTGGCCAGCAATTGTTCTGTGCATTCGTCCACAACGCGTTTTGTATTGCAAAAAACGATCGCAAGTCCCGGTGGTGTGATATCCAGCAGGCGGGAAAGAACTTCCACTTTAGAGCGTTGCCGGACTTCGTAATAGCATTGTTCAGTGGTTGAGACAGTGCGAGATTTCTGCTCAATATGAACTGTCTGTGGTTCATTGCCGAATTTCTTGATCAACTGATCAACCTGGCGGTTCATCGTGGCTGAGAAGAAAAGCGTCTGTCGCTCAGCTGGCGTGCCTTGCAACAAGTCAGTCATGTCATCACGGAATCCCATGTCGAGCATGCGATCTGCCTCGTCCAACACGACGACTTTTACGTTGCTCATATCGAGCGAATTCCGGCGTAAGTGATCGAGTAATCTGCCGGGCGTTCCAACAATGCCGTGAATTCCGTCGCGCATTTGCCGCATCTGGCGATCGATCGGGGCACCACCATAAACTGGAATGATTCGCAGCCCTGCCATCTTTGATCCCAATTCATGGGCATCCTGGCAAACCTGCATGGCCAGTTCCCTCGATGGACAGACCACCAGTAGCTGCGGCATGTGCAGGCTCAGGTCGATCTGCTGCAGGGCAGGCAAAAGGAATGCCGCTGTTTTTCCTGAGCCGGTTTCCGATAGACCAATAAGATCCTTGCCCTCTAGAGCCAGTGGGATTGTCATCGCCTGAATGGGGGAAGGCCGTTCATAGCCAAGTGCTTTCACTGCGGCGAGCAGAGGTTCAGATAGGCCAAGTTCAGTAAAGAGCGGTGTGTCCACAGGGAAAAGCAGTCAGGTCAGGTGAAAATTCAATGCCGGCTCAGTAATCTTAAGATGGTTTCTCGATCGTGAGAAAATGCGCGCCAGCAGGAGTGCGGATCGGCATAGTGCGGGGAATTGGGTGAAATGCAAGTGGTTTGCGCCCACTGGATCTCTGCCGTTTAGCAGGGGGTTGTGATTCGATCCCTGTCCCTCAATGGGCGGTCGGCAGATGTCGTGGCGTCAATCGTAGTCGTGGTGTCAATCGTGGTTGTGGGACAAGGCTGGAAAGTGGTCGCTCTATCACTCTCTACTCTATCACACTCTAACATGCCGAAAGTGGTAGCACAGTCGTCGTTCCAGAGTGGTATCAATTTCTGCGTCAGTCACCGCCATTGACGGCTATTTGGGAAGAAATACCGTTTGTGTCCAGCTCGATTGCCCGGAATATAGAGGGGTATGGCAGGCCTCAACCAGTCTCCTGGACAGACGCAGAAAGTATTACTTTCCGTGGCCTGCGTAATCGTGATTGTGGGCGGCCTCAAATTGGCCAGTGACCTTCTTATTCCCGTTATTCTGGCATTGTTCCTGGCGCTTCTCAGTCTGCCAGTAATGCGATGGTTGGCGCGGCATTATGTGCCGAGACCACTGGCGGTCTTGCTCACCGTAGGACTGAATATTCTGGTTCTTGTCGGAGTCGTAAATATCACATTGACCCTCACCAAGCAATTTCGCACGGATGTGCTGGTCTACGCCAACGCGTTGCAATCCAGAGCAGAACACGGGGACGAATGGATTAATGAATTTCTCCAGGAACACAGTTTTTTTGCAGACAAGGAAGAGGAGGCTGAATTGGCAGAAGGGGAGGCTGAAGGAGAAGCCACAGAAGGCGGCGTGGACGAGAATTCAGAGCCGGAGGCGGTCGTGGATGAGGATGTGCGTCTCCCTGTTGAACCCGGCGAGGAAAAGCCCCCTGAAATTGCCGCAACAGAAGTTCTCGATCCTGACGCCGATGCCCTTCAGAAAGTATTAGAAGAAAGGGGAATGGGGCTTGAGGGGGGAGAACAACATAAAGTAACGAAAATCGATCGGAAGAATGATCGGGAGGAGTTTGTGCGCCTGTTGAAGGAGGAGGGAATCCTCGGTAGCGATGCACTGGCCGACGCAAAACACGAAGATCAGCGAGTGCGATTCCTAAGCGAGCTTTTTGCTCCCAGTGCGGAGGCTGTGCTCTCCTGGATGCAAGGATTTGTCAAAAGTGCCACATCGCTGCTTTCTGCGACATTTTTTGTCGGTCTGGTGATGGTTTTTATCCTGGTAGAAGTGTCATCGCGAGGGGATACGATTGATGCCGTGCGTGAGGCTCGAGGGCCGGATTTGTCGAAATTTCGCAGTGCTACGGACGACGTTCAAAAATATCTGGGTATCAAAACGTTGATCAGTGCTGCTACAGGTATTGTAGCGTGGATCCTGACCGATTCGATCGGTTTGGATGGCGCTCCACTGTGGGGCGTCGTGGCATTTGCCCTGAACTACATTCCGGCGATCGGTTCCATTATCGCTGCCATTCCCCCTGTGTTGATCGCGCTTGTGCAGGTTGGGATGGGGCCATGGCACAGTCTGGGCGTTGCCATCGGCTATCTCGCTATTAACGTGGTTTTCGGCAATTTTATCGAACCCATGTTGCTGGGGAAAAGATTTGGCGTCTCGACCCTCGTGGTCATCCTCTCGGTCATTTTCTGGCGTTGGATGTGGGGCCCGGTTGGGATGTTCCTCGCTGTGCCGCTGACAATGATTGTAATGGTGATGTTAGAGAACAGTAAGGATTTCCGCTGGCTGGCAGTTGCGATGGGCAAGAAATCTGCGCGCATGCCAGTGAGAGCGAGAATTCGCAGACGGTTTAAGAAGGATGCTGGTGGGAATGACTCCAATGCAGATGAAGTTGGCGAGCCATCCAAAGGCGCCTGAGATATTTCTAACGGCCTACCCTTTGCAGTGAAACACCGGGCCTTTGCCTGGTGCTGCCTCTGCTACGTGCTGAGAAAGCGTCATCAATGCCATCGAGAATTGCGGCAGCGTTCGGCTCAGCTCAGTAGTTGCACCAAGGTCAATCTCTGCTGCTAACAGTTGCGTGGATGCCTTTGGGAGTTCTCGAGCGTAATCGATCAAATGGAGCGAAAGCTCAATTGGGTCGGCAGGCAGCATTTCTTCGGAGACAACGGTTTGCAAATGGTCGCCAATGACGTGCAGCAGTTGCCGTGTTTCATTTAATGACGCCTGTGTCGAATCATTGCTGTTCGCGAGCGCTTCCACATGATCGGACATTCCGCGGCAAGCGCTGGCCAATTTCTTCGCCTCCAGCTGCCAGGATGGCGGCGAGCTTGCGGCTGTGTTTTGGAATGGTGACCGTGGATCCGTCATCGGGGGGATATGACTGTAGAAATAAACGGCTGACACTGATGAGTGTCAACCGCTCCCATACGGTTACGCCGCCCGATTCATGAAAGATTCAGCTTTCGGCAGGCGCGGATTCATCCTTAACGAGTTCTTTTTTCATAGGAACGATCGAGAATCTCCAGATCCACCACCAGCCTGCAAACGCGACCGCTGCCAGTCCGATTCCGGGAATCCAATTCTTGAAAATCAGATAGCCGATCGAGAACATCGCCCCCCAGACCAGCGCGATTCCAGCTACAAAGTTCAGCAGAAATCCGCGCGCCACGGGAGCATGGGTCGTTTTGACTTCCTTCTGAATCGGTGCCCACCATCCACCTGGCTGCACGCGGCCGTAGAATTCTTTCAATTTTTCATGATCTGTCGGCTTGGTAAGGAATGTTGCCGTGACCCAGCAGATGATCGCAGTGAAGACAATGCAGACCAGCTGCAGCGAATCGGTGAAGAGCAATCCGAACAGGTGCGGTTTGGTTGCGAACAATGCGTAATTCGAGCCGTGTTCGATTGCCGCAAGAACTTCGAATCCGACCGCCATAATCACTGATACTCCGAGTGCAACGATTTCTGACCAAGCATTGATGCGCCACCAGAACCAGCGCAGGATTAACACAAGGCCAATACCTCCGCCCATTGAGATGACAAATTTCCATGCACCTTCTATTCGATGAATGAACAGCGACACAATGGCCGCAACGACCATCAGCATCACGGTGACGATGCGCGAAATCAGAATGTAGTGCTTTTCATTTTCACTGCGGACCATGAAGCGGCGGTAGATGTCGTGCACCAGATAGGACGATGCCCAGTTCAAATGGGTATCGATGGTTGACATGAATGCAGCCAGGAAGCTGACGATGAGCAGGCCACGCATGCCGCTGCCCAGCACTTCTTTCATGACAAGTGGATATCCAGCCTTTTCTCCCATGGCTCTTACGGCCTCATTGTCGATGTCCTGGATTTCCGGATAGAGGACTACAGATACCAGGGCGACGATGACCCACGGCCAAGTGCGTAGGGCAAAGCAGGCGAAATTGTACCAGAGGTTTGCGCCGAACGCGTGCCGCTCGTCCTTTGCCGCCATCGTTCGCTGCACCGTATAGCCACCGCCGTCAGCGCTGTGGTTAGACCACCATAGTACCAGAAGGAAGACTAGAAAGCTGAAGTATCCAGAGCTGAGAAAGCTGTCGGTTGTCCACGATTTCAAGGACGTCCACTCGAATCCTGGCGGTGGTTCAGGTGTTAAGCTGAGGATGTCCTCTGCGCTCTTAGGTGATTCGGCCAGCTTCAGTTCAAGGATGCTGACTTCGCTGGCAAGCTGTGATGCCGCCTCAGAGCCTGATTCGAGCCCCTGTAGCTCCACCTTTTTATCCGCAATGGTCAACTCCAGCCTTTCCGCTTTCTGCGGCAGGACTTCATCCAGCTTGGTCATCAGACCATCCACGCCACCGACTGCGTTCAGGGATATCACGGCCAGGGCAATGGATCCGACCATGGCGATCACGAATTGCACTAGATCTGTCATAACAACACCCCAGAATCCAGAAAGCAGACAATAGAACACTGACAGGACGACCAGGCCGATGATGACCAAAGTCGTTTGCTCCTGCGGAATCCCCAGCATCACAGTAAGAACAGATGACATGCCGCTGATGACCCAGCCAAGGACGATAAAGTTGTAGAGAATGGCGAAGTATCCAGCTTTGAACGCCCGCAGGAAAGCGGCAGGCTTACCGGAGTAGCGCAGCTCGATGAGTTCGTTTTCGGTCAGAATTCGCGCTCTGCGCCAGAGTCGGGAGAAAAGGAACACGGCCAGCAAGCCGTAGAGGAGCCAGCTCCACCAGAACCAGTTTTCCCAGATTCCTTTGGCGCGTGACATCTCAGTGATCGCCAGCGGAGTATCTGCTGCGAACGTGGTCGCGACGATCGATGTCCCAACCACCCACCAGGGCAGTGATCGGCCGGCCAGAAAGTATTCCTCAGAATTCTTGCTGGCGCGTTTCGAATAGTAGAGGCCGATACCTAATGCGAATAGCATGTAGGCAGCGATGATGGTCCAGTCGAGTGCAGTTAATTCCACGGTGCGGAACCGTAGGTAAATTCTAGCCGAGAATGAAGCACGAAATACGGCTACACTTTAAAGAGTTCGAAAATCACTCAGATTTCGCGGACATCTGCTGCCGCTCCTGCTTCTTTCGATCGTATTCTTCGCCGAAGTCAGTGAGGATTTGACGCGCCGCAAATAACGATTCCAGTGCCCTTTCGATCTCTTTTTCCCTGTCTTTCATGCGTCTGCCGGGAGACATGTGCTCGCTGAAATGCTCGATTCGCTCGGTGGCAAATTGGATGCCGGCCTTCGATCCTTCCAGTTCTGCGATCGCGTAAGTCTTCATTTGCTCGCACATCAATAAATCGTCGAGAGCACGGTTAGGGTCAAATTCGCGCTTTTGCGGGTTATTTTGATTGAAGGCGATTAGCTTGCCGTAGGCAGCGTGGATCTCATCTGCAATCTGGAGGGACTCTTCAAATTTGCCAGATTGGTAGGCGAGAACCTGCAATTGACAGCGTGGGCGATTGTTGAACTCATAGGCTTCCGACGCATTTGCAGCGATGAGCCCGCTGTCGGACCACATCGCAGAACGCATGGAGGAAAACGCACAGCCAAGAACAATGATCGCCAGTGCCGTGAGAATAGCTGGCTTTTGTTTGATCGAATAGAGCATCCCAAACAGCAGGCCTGCGATCAGCCCGACCCATGGCAGGCTCGGATAGGCGCGGTATTCGACGAAGTGTTCGTAAATGGGATAGGCAAATCGCAGCACCAAGTGACCCAGAACCAGTGCGGCCAGCAGGCTGGCGACGCGGAACCTTTTTCTGAAAAGTCCGAAGGCAACGAATCCACAAAGTAACACCACGGCTACAGTGGCAAGAACCGCAAGTGGATCGTCGCCAGCCGATCGTGAAACTGCGATGTGATGGTCGACGTGCAAGTTCATGGGCAGGATCATTCTGCCTAAATAGCCCCACAGCATTCTGCCCTGCGTTAAAATGTGGTCCACGTATTCCATGCCGTAGAGCGACACACGGGCGGAAACGATACTCACCCACTTCGGCACTACCCAGGCGGCAGCTGCGGCGACACCGAGTCCTGAAATGACTCGCGCTCCGAGGCTCATCGACTTTGCCCATTCCTTGCCCTTGGAAATCCATTCCCTGTCAGCGGTAACCAGGCAAAGCAATGCCAGATTGATACCAACATGGAAGATTCCTGGATCCTTTGATAGCACCGCAAAAAGAGTGAACAGAATGGTCGCCGTAAGTGATCGCGCGTTGGGCTTTTCCAGCCAGCACAGGACGTGATAACTGGCCAGCAACGAGAACAACGTGACCATCTGAATCATTGAGCAGCGCGCATAGTTAACTGCTTCCGTACAGAGAGGATGGGCGGCAAAAACGAGCGCACCCACCAGCGCCGCCATTTCCCTGGCGTCGTCATTTTTCAACAGATGCAATCGCCGAAAGAGTCGTTTGCCGACCGCAAAAATGGTCAACACAATCGAAAAGTGCAGGATAAGGTTCAGGCAATGAAACGCGAATGACGAAGGCCCGGCAATCGCATAGATTGCACGATAGACCACATACGGCAGCATCCGAAACATGTGCGGTGGATTCCATTCCTCACCGATCACTGTTTCTGATTCCACGATATGCATGAAATCATCCATGTAAAAGTCGGCATTCAGGGCCAGCCCCTGGGCCAACAGCGTCACCACAAACATCAAGAGAATGATCGGCAACTTCTTGTCATTTCTACCGCTTTTACCAGCATATTCAGCCGCACGTTTGGCGACTGAATTCTCGGGATGGGGCGTTGGCGACGAAGAAACGGAGGAGCGCATTCCTTAAAATAAGCCCCGTAATTATTAAGTCTATGGTTAATATTTTATTTGTTGTAAATTACAAGTTCGAGAGTTTTCTGTTTGACTGTTTATCGCAGGTGAGATTCTAACCGACGCGTCATTCGCGATGTTGAGTCGTGTGAGCCCTACTTCACCACGCGATGCACTCGCTTGCTGATTCCCGTGAAAATTTCCCAGGGAATGGTGCCTGCTTTATCGGCAACTTCCTGCGCCAGCACCGATTCCATATTCTGGGATCCTAGCAGGACGACCTCACAGCCAACTTCAGGACGCTTTGGCAAATCGGTGACGTCGACGACGATTTGATCCATGGTGACGCGTCCCAGCAGCGGGCAGCGTCGGCCATGAATGAGAACTTCGGCACCTTGACCTGAAAGATGGCGCGGATAGCCGTCCGCATATCCTGCGCTGATCGTCGCCGTCACAGTCGGACGATCGGTAATGAAGGTGCGACCGTATGAGATACTCTGGCCTTCCGGTAGATTTCTCACCAGGGTCACACATGCTTTCAATGTCAGTGCTGGCTTGAGATGATCCTGAAATTTGGAAACCGGTGCGCAACCGTAGAGCATCAGGCCAGCGCGAACGCATTCATTTGACGCAACAGGGTAGCCCATCGTGCCAGCACTATTGGCGATATGGGAACGAGTGAACGGGATCCCCTTCTCTTGCAGTTTGGTAATCAACCTGCGGTATTCCCGCATCTGATCCTGTGTGAAGTGCTCGTCTTCGTCTGCTGAAGGAAGGTGACTGCTGACACTCTCTATTTCAATGGCCGGGAGCGCGGCGAGATCCTGTGCGAACGTGAGGATGCCGTCCGGAAGCATGCCGATTCTACCCATTCCTGTGTCGAGAACACACTGAATTCTGGCGACCGTGCTCATTCGACATGCGATCGCAGAATAGTCGACCGCCTCTTCCATGTTAGAAACCGCAGCGATGAAGCCATTGGCTACTACAGTCGTTCGCTCCGACGGGAGAGCCGGGCTGAGAACGTATACGGGCAGGCGAATGTTCGCGTCGTGTAGTTCCAACGCTTCGTGCACATTGGCGACGCCAAACGCGAACACGCAGGATTCTTCCTGCAGTGCTCGCCCGACCGCTACCGCTCCGTGTCCGTAGGCGTCTGCCTTAATGATAGCGAGGACGGATGGGGCATCAGTTCCGCACATCGCCTGGGCGACTCTGGCATTGTGCCGGATTGCGGAAAGCTCGATTTCTGCCCAGCAGCGGGAGGGGACTTCCGCTGTTAATTCATGTGACAATTCTGCCATTTATAGAGTCTAACACGTAGCGGGTGGTTTTCGAATTGCAATGCGTCACTTTGCCGTGAAGTCTGCCATTCGACCTCATCAACTCTACTCCTGCATACCCATGAATATCAACGTTGAAGATTACGAGAAGTTAGGTTCCTTTTATCTGGGACGCGGTTACGACCTCAGAAAAGGTGAGACGAAGGATGACATGTTGCTCTACGACTCGAAGGATCTGGTGACGCATGGTGTTGTTCTGGGAATGACAGGCAGCGGAAAGACGGGGCTTTGTCTGGCCATCCTTGAAGAGGCGATGATGGACAATATTCCAGCGATCGTCATTGATCCAAAAGGCGATATCGCGAACTTGATGCTGACCTTTCCCGACTTCCAGGGATCGGATTTTCGTCCCTGGATCAATGAGGATGATGCCATGAAGAATGGTAAATCTCCGGATGAATTTGCCAGCCAGCAGGCGGCAACGTGGAAAAAGGGACTGGCAGAATGGGGGCAGGATGGCGAGCGCGTCCGGACATTGAGAGACAAAGTGGATGTGCGAATTTATACGCCGGGGAGCAGTGCCGGGCTCCCGGTTTCGATTCTGAGCTCACTGGATGTGCCGCCATTCGAAGTCATGGATGAGCCAGAGCTGCTCGCCGATTGTATCGAGAGCAGTGTCTCCAGTATCTTGTCTTTGTTAGGGATCGATGCTGATCCGCTGCTCAGTCGCGAGCACGTATTCCTTTCTCAAGTCTTCAGCAGGAGTTGGGTCGCAGGCGAGAACCTCAGCCTAGAGAGACTGATTGTAAATATTCAGAATCCCACATTCGACAAGATCGGCGTGATCGGCCTCGAGTCCTTCTATCCGCAAAAGGAACGGATGGAATTGGCCATGCGAATGAACAATTTGATAGCTTCGCCCGGATTCGCCAGCTGGCTCAATGGTGAGCCGATGGATGTGAAGCAGTTTCTGCGAGACGCTGTAACTGGCAAACCGCGTGTCAGCATTTTTTCGATCGCCCATCTGAGTGATAAGGAGCGGATGTTCGTGGTATCGCTTTTGCTCAATCAGATTCAGGGCTGGATGCGTGGGCAATCGGGCACTACAAGTTTGCGCGCCATGCTCTACATGGACGAGATCTATGGATATCTGCCGCCGACGGCGAATCCACCATCGAAGAAGCCGCTCATGACCATGCTGAAACAGGCTCGTGCCTACGGATTGGGTGTTTTGTTAGCGACGCAGAATCCGGTCGACCTCGACTACAAAGCGCTGTCAAACATGGGGACTTGGTTTCTCGGTCGGCTGCAAACCGAACGCGATAAAATGCGTGTGCTGGAAGGGCTCGAAGGCGCGGCTGCGACACAGGGAGCAGCGTTTGATCGAGGCGAAATGGAAGAGATTCTGGCTGGACTGGGAAATCGCGTCTTTCTGCTGAACAATGTGCACGAAGATGGCCCGGTCATTTTCCAAGTGCGGTGGGTGATGTCCTATCTGCGCGGGCCGATGACCCGTGGGCAGATCAAGCAATTGATGGATCCGATAAAGGAAGCGCGCAAAGCGAATGCCACCGAAAATGCTGAAAGTGCGGGCGTGGCGGGCGCAAGTTCCAGCACGAATGAAAAGGAGAATGTCAGGGCAATTCTTCCGAGCGGCGTGAGCGAGCATTTCCTGCGCATTCGAAATCCGCGAAGTGGTGTTGAGCTGATTTACTTGCCAGCCGTGCTGCGGTCGGCTGAAGTGTATCTTTCGGATTCAAAACTGGATGTCGATGGGACGATGAAGATCAATCTCATCACGCGGCTGCGACCAGCTGATGACAGCGTTGCATGGGAGGATTCCGAAGAGATCGATTTTGGCCTTGCGCAAATGGATGGCACTCCATTCGAGCCCTGCAAATTTGGCGATGTTCCAGGCCGAGTGCTCAATGAATCTTTCTACAAAGAAGCTGGTAAAGACTTTGAGAATTGGATCTATCGCGAGCGAGGCATGCAGTTGTTGAAGAGCCCTGCTGTAGGTTTGCACTCGAAGCCTGGTGAGGCGGAAGTCGATTTTAAAGGTCGCGTCAAACTAGCGGCGGCAGAAGAACGTGATCGACAGGTGGAGGTTCTGCGCGAAAAATTCCGCAAGGCAGCAGAGAAGCTGGAGGACAAATTGAAGCGGGCAGAAGTTGCCGCAGAAAAAGAAGTGGCCCAGGCGCGATCGGCAAAGGTGAGTTCGCTGATTTCAATTGGATCCAGCATATTGGGCGCATTGATGGGGCGAAAGAAGATCGGTGTGACCAACATGCGCCGCGCAGGAACATCGGTGCGCAGCATGTCGCGCGCCTGGGAACAGGGAAAGGATGTCGATCTTGCTGAGGACAAAATCGAGGATCTTCAGGAGGATATTAAGGAATTGGAAAAACAACTCACTGGAGAAATGGATGAAGTCCGAGCAACGCTTGACGCTGCGACAGAGGCATTCGAAGAAGTGAAAATCAAGCCATTGAAAAAGAACATTGATGTCAAAGCTGTCGGTATTGTCTGGCTTCCTGCCTACCGCGTTTCTGATTTTGAGCTGGAGCAGGCGTGGAAGGAATGATCGCGTTCAATTCTGGTTTTCCACCCAGCGCACAGCGAGTCTCACCAGCTCAGTTCCGCTGCGCAAGTTGAGCTTCTTTTTGATATGATCACGATGCGCATCGACCGTTTTGATGCTGACTGTCAACGTCTCGGCAATGTCCCGCGTGCTCTTGCCATTGCCGATCATTTGAAAAACTTCGAACTGACGGTCGGTCAGCGCTTCTACCGGATTGGTCGAGCTGGAACGACGGCCAGAGAAAATCTCCAGAATCTTCCCTGACATTTCCGGGCTGACATAAATCTCGCCCGCAAGAACTTTGCGGATGGCTTCCATCAATTTGCTGCCGCCTTCATCTTTCGTAATGTAGCCTTGGGCGCCTGCGCGCAGCACGCGTTCCACATAGAGTGATTCGTCATGCATGGAGTGAATGAGGATCAGTGCATTGGATTCCATGGCTCTTAGATCTTTAATCAACTCCAGGCCATTCTTTCCAGGAAGTGAAATATCGATTAGCGCCAAATGTGGTTGCATGGCGCGAATGCCATCGAGGGCATGAGCGGCGTCTTCTGCTTCGCCACAGACTTCCAGGTCTCTCTCGTGGTCGATGAGAACTGCCAGTCCCTGGCGCATAATTGGGTGATCATCGACGATATAAATTTTCTTTGTCTCCACAGAAGTTTTACTGGACTGCCTTGGCGCTTGTTCGACTACCATAACTATTGTGAGGATACGCTGTAGCAATAGCCGATGACAATCTTGTTTGTGGCGAAAATTGCATAACGGAGGATTTGCTGCTAGAGGCTGTAGCAGCGAGTCGATCGCGTGCGAAGTTGGCGCGTTCCTTGCTTCTGGTAAAATTAAAAACCCTAATGACCATACAGGACATCATTGCGAGTCTGCCCGGAGCTCGGGACAAACTCCAGGAAATCAGAGAGATCATAGTCGCCAATGCGATAATGATCAGTGAGATTCCCGCGCCAACAGGAGATGAAAGCGCGCGAATCGAATTCATATCAACGCGTTTTCAGGAATTTGGCCTGCAGAACGCATCTATCGACGAGTATGGTAATGCTCAGGCTGTATTGCCCGGTAAGACGTCGATGTACAATATTCTCGTCACTGCCCATGCCGACACCGTTAAGGACGAAACTGGTTTTGGGTCAGCTACTGCTGTGAAGTCGGATGCAATCGAAGGCTGGGGAATCGCAGACAACGGACTCGGGCTTGCAGCTTTGGTTTCGCTTCCTGAAATTCTCAGATGCTTGAAGGTCGAACTCGAGTCCGACCTGATTTTGCTGGCGCAAACACGGAGCCTGGGACGTGGCGACCTCGGCGGCATTCGTTTTTTTCTCGACCATGTGCAGCGCCCGATTGTTGCCGGGATCTGCCTGGAAGGTGCGCAACTGGGACGATTGAGCTATTCATGCCTCGGAATGAATCGGAACAAAATCGTCTGTGAAGTCCCTTCAGAACCGACCCAATGGCAGGAAACCGGAAGTAAAAGCGCATTGGTAACGATGTCGGAAATTTTGCGCAGACTGTCTTCTATTCCCGTTCCGCAGAGTCCGCGCACCACGGTGATCATGGGATCGATGCGTGCTGGCACTGGTTACAATTCTCCACCGACGCGTGCGGCATTACGGTTTGAAGTGCGTAGTGAACAGGTCGGCATGGCGCGCCAGATCAGAGAACAGATCGAAGAAATCATCGATGAAGTGAGCGCAGAAACGGGAACGGTAACTTCCATGGAAGTTCTTGCACGACGAGTGCCAGGAGGCATTCCATTTTCGCATCCTCTGGTGAAAGCGACCAGGGAAATTATGCGCGGATTGAATTTAACGCCGACGTTTCAGCCGAGTGTTGGTGATCTAGCGGCGCTGATTTTCAAGAAAATCCCAAGTGTCACGGTAGGGATCTCGCACGGTCTGCACATTCATGAGCCGACTGAAAGTGTTGAAATTGAACCCATCTTTTCGGGGCTTGCAC
>JBNMNB010000006.1:0-80315 GCA_051270635.1 Verrucomicrobiales bacterium
AGGTGTTGCAAGTATAAGTGGCGAGTTCATCCCACGCTAAACTCGACTGCGCACCACGAAATGTTCAGCGATTTGTTCCGCCCTCTTATGCTCACTCACTTAGGGGGAGCCAATGAATAGCCCTGGTGGGCAACGGGAGTGTATGATTAGAGACTGCTATTTATCGACGTTCTGGTCAAGAGTTGGATTCATTGTGCAGTGCCCTTCGGGAAGCCTTGCCACGGAACAGCAGTATGGAAAGGCTTTAGCCCGGCACCCGTTCGAGTTCGATTTTTAGCCGGGTTCCAGTGGCGGCGGCGTAGCGCTCTAGCGATTTGATGGTGGGCTTTACCGTGCCGCCCTCCAGCCGGGCCACGAAAGATTGCGAGGTTTCCATGATCGCTGCGACCTCCGCTTGTGTCATATCCGCTGCCGTGCGGGCTGTAATGAGCTCTCTGGCGATCTCAAATTCTTCGCTGAGAGCGTCATAGGCTTTTTGATAAGCAGGGTCTTTCGCCCACTTCTTGTGGAGGTCTTTGGCCTTTGTTCTCTTTTTCATCACTCAATCTCCGATGCTGGTTTCAGTGCTCGTTCAATTTCTCGGGCTGGGGTCTTCTGCGTTTTCTTCACAAATGCGCTGACAACAACAACGCGGCGACCCTTGGCCGTTACATACAAGGCGCGGGAAATTCCATCTTTGCCCTTCATCCGCATTTCCCAAAGTTTGCCTGTCAGGGGACGAACGTGGGGCATGCCAACGTTTTCCAATCCGACACCTTCGATAAGCTCAACGATCCGTTGGAACCGGGCTCTCATGTCGATGGGAAGCGCTTCAATTTCCAGCTCCACAGTGTCGTTTAGAATTTCAACAGTCCAACTCACACTGTGATTCCTTGTGGTTATAGTCTATACCATATATGGTATATTGTTTTTGAGGAGTTGTCAACTCACGCGGCCAAATACCGCTTCACAGTGCTTTTCGAAACGCCCATGGACTTCGATCTTGAGGCCCTTCTCGCGCAGTTCAGCCGCTCTTTTCGGCTCGCCTTTTGTCGTGCCGGCTTTGCGGCCTTCGTAAACGCCGCGCTTCTTCGCAACTGCGATACCGGACGCTTGACGCTCTCGGATATTTTCCAGCTCGATTTCACCGAGGCCAAGAAGAACAGAGGCCACGATTTGACCGACGACCCCGGACAGATCAATGGCCTGTGTGATTGACACCACGCGCACGCCTTTGCCGCACCAATCGGCCAGCATGGTTTCACCATCGCGCTTAGAGCGGGCCAAGCGATCCAATTTCCAGACAATCACCGTCTTAATTTTGCCGGAGAATATATCCTTGCGTAGAGCATCGAGGCCCGGTCGCGTGCTCCGCTTGCCGCTGATCTTGTCTTCATACCATTCAATCTTCATCCGGTGCGACTTCGCCCATGCCGCAATCTCGGCCCTTTGCGGGTCGGTCTTTTGGTCGGCGGTGGAGACGCGGATATATGCGGCGTGTTTGGCTCTTGGCATGGCTCAAATAGACTACACCCTATCTGAGCCGCTGTGAATCCCTCCCAGAGCGCGGGAAATCAAGGCTCTGCGGTAACCGGATTTCAGACGACCCTAAATGAGCCGTTTTCGGTCGATTGCTCCCATACGTTGCCAAAGCAACAAGAGCAAAGAGCACACAGACATTCGCTAAAGCTCTCGGTGTTCGGAACGGGCTCACCTGCATCGATGCATACCTGAGCAACTTCAGGCCAAATGTAGCCCCGCTTGTGAAGAACAAGGGTGTTTCTCACCAAAGGTACCCGATGTATCACGGTGATTTTCAGAAGCAGCGTAAGCCCAGTGGTTTAGCCTGATTATTCTTCCCAGGATTCTGTGGCCGGAAAGTTGACGGTTTTGAGAGGCTCTCAAATCGCTTTCCCGTGGTGCGCTCCGGGCTGACGTGTCATGGCCTTCTGGTCGGATCAAACCCGCCTCTCCATCGATTTCAGAGGGCTCTTTGACGGCATTAACTGTGAAATCCGACCCGCCATAGTTTCCTCGGAACCCATTGAGGCCTGTGATACATCGGGTACTTTTGGAGCGTTAGACCCCTGTAGCGGAAACTTGC
Organism: Verrucomicrobiales bacterium; assembly: GCA_051270635.1. Classification (GTDB taxonomy): domain Bacteria; phylum Verrucomicrobiota; class Verrucomicrobiia; order Verrucomicrobiales; family DEV007; genus JAGROY01. Next base: position 2,084 of record JBNMNB010000006.1, read on the forward strand.
AGTATCCGAAACCGCAGCTCAGGCCTTGCGAAGATCAGCGAGTGCAACTTGTCGCTATAGTTCCGTTTGGAAGAAGTCTGCTAGCTTTTGGCCCTTCACTATAGGCTCTGCTCCATTTTGCGCATGAACCACTGACAGTGAACCCATTAGGAGAAATTTCTCCAAATTTGAAAGGAAACTTTTTTTCTAAAATTTGAAAAATCTATTGTAAATTGGTCGCAAAAGTTATAAATTCCATGCACTTTGAGCGAACACGATATCACCGGTTTTCGGAAAGACAGAGGCATACGCTGGATCAACTGGCGAAGCGTGCGATTTTTCATAACAGTGGGCATAGTTTCCACAGTCATTTCTCACTTTTCAGAAGGTGAAACCCGATCAATCGCGAAAACGCTGACGGAATCTGAGCTGTGGAATGAGTTGCAGAGTCCCGGAAACGCACTGGGAACTTTAGTGAAAGAGCTGGAGGACAGCGTCTGTATCGGCGACCCCGCTCCTTTCACAGCAACGGTCGATCACGATTCACTGTTCGACAGAGCAACCAGCGGTGTGGCGCCAGGTGAAGATGCGGATCGCATTCGCACGATGTTTCGACGTGGCACGTTTGCCGCCTGGCAGGGAACGCCGCTGGTGCAGGAATCACTAGGCAAGCAGTTTCGATTTCTCCGCCCGCGCACGATTGAAGGCCATGAGGGACTGTTGTTCCGCTCAGCAGATGACGAGGGCAGTTTAAACTATTTCCTGCTGATGATGGGGAAAACGCCTGAACAGGAATTTCGCATCCGCGATATCTTTGTCGTTGGTGTCCATGAAACCATCAGCAAGACTTTGTCACGGACGTATCGGCATCTGGTAGCTGAGTTCGCGAAGGGCAACGCCTACGATTCGATTGTCGAAGACCGTGCTGTCAGCACTGCTTTCGTGCAGAATCTTTCCGTCATTGCTAAGATGAACCAGCATTTTCAATCGCAGGACTACGCTTCATTGTTGCAGTCCTATGAGCTACTCCCAGAACCGGCCCAACGTGCACACAAGCCGATGCTAATGCGCGTTGAGGCGACTGAACATCTGGGCTCAGCGAAACAGGATGCTGCGATGAGAGAGTGGAAAAACCAGTTCCATGGTGACCACACTCTGCCACTTAAGTTCATCGATTTTTACGCGGCGAAAGGTGACTACGACTCGGCAGAGCGGCTTGTGCGCCAACTGGATCAAACGTTGGGCGGCGATTCCTATCTTCGGTTTCGCCTGGGCGAAATATTGCTGGCAAAGGAAGTGAGTCCAAATGGATTGCACATTAAGGGCGGAGGTCGCGAAGCGTCTCGTAGAACCAGCAGTCGAGGACGACGCGGTGGACGCGGACGCGCCGCTGGGAAGTAGTCTTTTGTTCCACGGAAGGGAAGCGATTGGCTTTCTGATGGATGCCAATCCGTCCATCGATTCAGATAGAGTCTCCTGCGCATTCGACTAGTGCCATTTTGTCTCTGCACGGAGTCGTTCACTGCGACAACCAGATCAGCAGTCGCGACAATTTGACGCGCAATCGACTCATTCCTCGACTAGCAGAATCAACTTAACATGCTGCACAGCAATTAGTTAAAAATTCCTCATTCATCTTGGCATAGAGTTTGCGTTAATGTTGGCAGTTAGATTGAACCAAACAATGCAAACCAAAAACTCTATTAATTCGATGAACCAGAATCTAAAAACTTGGAACCCATTCCGCGATCTTGACGAACTTTCCAGCCGCCTGGTGGCAAGCCAGCGCTGCGGATCTTCCTCATCAATTCAGGGCAGCTGGACACCTGCGGTGGATGTTCGCGAAAATGAAAACGGCTATGTTGTGCTGGCGGATCTGCCGCGGGTCGACAAAGGCAATGTCACGGTGACATTCTCTGATCGTGTCCTCAGCATTGAAGGTGAACGAAAAGCTGAGGAGAAGCCGGAAGGCACGAAAGTCCACTTGGTCGAGAGATCCTACGGCAGCTTCACACGCTCATTCCGTATGCCCGAAGATGCCGACGGCGAGGCAGTGAAGGCGACTTTTAAAGACGGAGTCCTCACAGTGCAGGTGCCGAAGCGGGAGGAAACAAAGCCGAAGTCGATCGAAATCACCGTCGACTAAGCCAGACAGGCTAATTGATTATTGTCAGCAACGGTCTGACAGCACAATTTCAATGAGAGCTGCAATCGGTCATCGGTTGCGGCTCTCAATTCCCCCCCCCTCGTCCGCCTGTCGCTGATCGCTGATGACATCGCAGGACTCTTTTGTTCCGCTGTGAATCCCGCTCAGTTACCAGTGATGCCAGACTCAAGCCCCTTGAACTCGAACAGGTAGAAGCCAGACATTGTTCGATCAATTCCATTGTTGAATAGAGCCGAACGATGCACTTGATTTGTGTAGAAGTAGAAGCGCTTGTCGCTATAGCAAAGCCCATCTGGCCAATCGAACAGCGGATCAGACACCAGCAATCGATACTTTCGATATTTTGAATCAACTACTCCAATGGCTTTCGAAGCCAAATCCGTGAAGTAAATATTGTCGTCACGGTCGATCGAAATGCCATCGCAGGGCGGTTTTCGACAATATACCTCCACCTGATCGGCAATTTCGGCCGATGGAATGAATTTCTCGCCATTAAGGAATTTGGTTTCGATCCTATGGAGGAAATCCCCGTTGAGCGGGCCGAAGTAAAGCCACTTCGCCTTTCGATCAAGAGTAATGCCATTCACGCCAAATTGTGGCCGCACGGGATTGCCATCGATTCCTTCAGCCTCGACGACTCGATTATCCATGATCAGATCTGAGGTTCCAGGCCGGACACTGATATCACCCTCTAAGACGCGGCGAGCAGAACCCGTTTCCACATTGACGACAATGATTGCTGCATTATCCCCACCTGCCGGGTCAGTGATGTAAAGGGTCGTGGGATCCTCTGGATTGAGCACCAAGTCGTTCACGAATGAGTCGGCACGCAGGCACTCTTCCGGTAGCTGGATAAACTTATGAAGCGCGTTTTTCTTGTCGTTCCATGCGACGATTCTAGGAGCCACTTCACTGCGCCGACCATTGTCCAGCATCCACACGACGCTTTTCTTGTCACATTGGATTCCCTGAACGGCATCTAGTCGAATCTCTTCACCTTCCGCTCCGCGGCTGATGGGATCGTTCGGAAACGGGATTGCTTTAGCCGTTCCAGCTTGAATTTTGACGACCCTGTGGACCGGACGGTAATACTGATGCAGGCTCAAAATAATGTCGCCTCCGGGAGTGACCGTCATTCCTGCAGGCCCGTGCGACAATTCGTGCACCAGTTCCAGCTTGGCCTTCACATTATCAGCTCCAGCCATCGAAATAGCCGGGCAAAATGCCACGCAAGCGGCTACAGCGACGAACAGGCTAAGAATGCCTGCGCCAAGCTGCGTGTGGGAAGAGGTACGCATGAATGTCACGTTAAGAAGAAGATCGCAATGGAGTCAATGTTTCGCTAGCAGAATTCGCTCCAATGGAGTCAATTTCATCCCTGAAATCATAAAAACCATCAATACTACACAACGGGCACGGCTTCAGGTGCGGCAATCCAGCGATCATGCTCGCGGATCAGGTCAACTAATCGCTCAACAGCCTCTCCTTCGGGAATATTGAATTTCACTGGCTCTTTACCAACATAGAGATTGATCTTTCCAGGAGCACCACCGACGTAGCCAAAATCCGCATCCGCCATCTCACCTGGACCATTTACAATGCATCCCATGACGGCAATGCGAACGCCTTTGAGATGGCCCGTCGCTTCGCGAATTTTTTGCGTGGTCGTCTGCAGATTGAAAAGCGTTCTGCCACAGCTGGGGCAGGCAACGTAATCCGTTTTAAAAATGCGGGTACCTGCAGCCTGGAGAACATTGTAAGCGAGCCGCAACGATTGCCCTGGTGCCTGCTCACCTTGAATCAAAATTGCATCGCCGATGCCATCGCACAGTAGCGAACCAATATTGGCACTGGCAGTTAACAGCGATTCCAGGAATGGCTTATCGGGATTCTGGGAAGCTTCAAAAGTATCCTTGAGCAGTATCGGATGCCTGGAATCTAACCGCGAAGCCAACAGGCGAAATGCCGCGATCACTCCCAAGGCTACATCATCTGCGACGGTCACCAATTGCGGATCTGCAGAGGCATTGAGCTGATCAATCGCCGCTTCGTCTGCCGGATCAATCGCCACGACTCCCGAGTCTTCAAGCACGATTTCTGGCTTGAAGTCACCCAGCTTGTCGATCTTGTGCGCCAGCGCATCCCACTTCTCCCGTGACGTAAAGACTCTCACTGTCCGATCACCGCCCAGCTCGTGCCCTGCCACATTGATCACCGCAGAAGAACGGCGAACGTAATCAAATGGATCATAGGGAATCTGAGGCAGCGTGGAATCTACCCCCTCATCCTGTCTGGTGTTGAATCGTTTCGCAAGGGCCTGTGCAACGGGGATCTCGTGTACGGAGTCTTCGGTGAGCGAAACCCGAATCGTGTCGCCCACACCATCGCTGAGCAATGAACCGATCCCGATGGCACTCTTGATGCGACCATCTTCTCCATCTCCTGCCTCGGTGACGCCGAGATGAATCGGATAATTCCAGTCATCGCCCTGTGCGGCCAGTTCCGCGACCAGCAGTCGATAGGCTTCTATCATCACCTTAGGATTGCTCGCCTTCATGGAGAACAAGAAATTGTGATAATTGTGACTGCGGGCAATGCGGGCAAATTCAAGCGCACTTTCCACCATCCCCTTCGGAGTGTCACCGTAGCGATTCATGATGCGATCGCTGAGCGATCCATGGTTGGTACCGATGCGAATGGCAACTCCTCTGCCCTGACAAAGCACTACCAGTGGGGAGAATTCTTCCTCGATGCGACCGAGCTCTTCTTTATACTCGGCATCAGAATACTCGCGAACGGCAAATTTCTTCTTGTCTACGTAGTTACCAGGATTTACTCGCACTTTTTCAACCCATTTTGCCGCCTCAAGTGCAGCGTCCGGTTTAAAATGGATGTCGGCTACCAGCGGCACATGCACTCCGGCGGCTTGCAGCCCCGCTTTGATGTGCTCCAGATTTTCCGCGTATTTTCGAGTCTGCGCAGTGATTCGAACGATTTCGCAGCCGACATTGACAAGTCCGATCGCCTCCGCCACGCAGGCTTGGGTATCACGCGTGTCCGACGTCAGCATCGACTGCACGCGGATGGGATTATCCGCGCCAATTCCCACGCCGCCGACCAGCACCTCGCGTGTCTTGCGGCGATTGTATTGATAGAGATCCGGGCAATAGCGGAGGGGTTCGGACATGATCATTCCATACCACCTATTCCGCAACTTGTGCAGGCAAGTCTCCAAATTTTTCGACCACGGGCTCGGGACTCTTGGCGAATAAGCTGCCGCCATCCTTGAGTGTGACAAAAATGATGAAGCTGAAAAGCAACAGGACACAGGCAGCCTGCAACATTTCCATCACTCGGAAATTCAATGGCTTGCGACGGATGATCTCCATCATGGCCATGGTGATATGCCCTCCATCCAGCACCGGAAAAGGAAGCATATTCATGATCGCCAGATTGACATTCAAAACAACGCTGAACCAGAGAACCATGCGCCAGCCTTCCGGGTAGTCGAGTAACAGGTTAAACTTAGTATTGATGATGCCCACTGGCCCACTCAAATGACCGGCCCCGATATCGGACTTGGACGAAAACACCTTTGTGATAGTGTTGTACATCATGCGCATGCTGTCCTTGATTTGCGTCATCGGCGGCACGTGCTCAAGCGCAACTTTGCCATCGCCTGACCCAGCCAATGCCAGCAGACCGATGCTGTAATCCGGCTTACCTTCCTCCGGAGGAGCAGGCTCTGTAGGCACCGCAGGCGTTACGATCACATCCATTTCCGCACCTCGGCGCGCGATCGTCAGTGTAACTGGTTTTCCTTCGGAATATTGGATCTCTTCCCAAAATGCGAACTTCGGTTTGCCATTGACCCCCACTAAAGCATCACCGTTTTTCAAGCCGGCAACCGTAGCGGGGCTGGGATCAGTAAATGCACCAAAGATGATGTCTCCCGCGTCTGGAGCGATCCCAACTGTGCGAAAGGGCTTGCGCTTGAACAGTTTGCTGAACCACGACTGGTCGTCCCAATCTTTGTGCAATTTCTCACGTGGCGCAGTCACAAGAACCGTGAGCACCTCGCCACCGCGATCCACTTCAAAACTAATAACGTCTTCTTCGGCTGCGATGATCGACCACTTCACGCTATCGACCATACCGGACCAGCGGGTCACTTTATCACCGTCGATTGACAAGATTTTATCGCCAGCTTGGAGATCCGATTTGGATGCTGGCGTATCACGAGCAACGTAACCGATCGTAGTAGTGTCATCAGACACCGGCGTCCCCACTTGCCAGACGATCACAGCAAAGAAGCATGCCAGTAGAAAACTGAACAATGGCCCGGCAAAAGCGACGATGATCTTATCAAGCGGTGAAATCTCGGGAAGCTTCTCACGTCCATCGCCTGATCCTTCGATCATTTCCATGGGCGCCATCTGCGGCAGCGCTACGAATCCGCCGGCGGGAATGGTTCCAATGCCATATTGAACGCCATTGTATGTTTTCTTCCAAATTGCCTTACCGAACCAGATCTGAAACTTTTCGATGTGCAGTCCCCGCCAGCGAGCCGCGAGAAAGTGCCCCCATTCATGCACCACGATCATGAAGTTGAATAGGAGAACTACTACGAGTAGAACACCGATGAACTGAAGAATACTGACAATCGAATCCATTTATCTGACTACACTAAATTCCCGATATTGAGACAAAAACGCCCACTACCTCAGGAGGACAGCGGACTAGGGAACTATACCACGCGACAGGACAGGTGCAAACGGAAGGGCGATCCACTCACGGCCCACCAGCGCGCGCCCCTTGATCAAAGCCGCCGAACGAGATATTCTTTTGAATGAGCGTCCATTTTTCAGATCACTTCTCCGGCCATGCCTCCGAATATGCAAAAGCCCGCCCCACCTACCCCAGCGCGCTCTTTCGCTACCTCTCTGATCTGGCGCCTGCAAATGATTGCGCATGGGATTGCGCTACCGGATCCGGACAAGCGGCTGTGGCGCTCTCAGATCAATTTACTTCTGTCATTGCAACGGATGCGAGCGCGGAACAGATCGCCCAGGCAACTCCAGCAGCCAATGTCGACTACCGCATTGCTCCTGCAGAAGCGAGTGGTATTGAACCCGATTCGGTCGATCTGGTCACAGTGGCTCAGGCGGTGCACTGGTTCGACTTCAGTCGATTCTTCATGGAGGTCGACCGGGTGACTAAGGAAAGGGCGGTCATCGCATTGTGGAGCTATGGTCTGACTCGGATCAATGTGGAGGTGGACGCGATCATTTCGACATTCTATGAAAGCGAGATTTCCAGTTACTGGCCAAAAGAACGTTCTCATGTCGAGTCAGAATATCGCGATATTCCCTTTCCGTATGAATCGTGCAATCCACCAGAATTCGTAATGTCAGTTGATTGGTCAGCTGATGATTTACTCGCTTACCTTCGAACCTGGTCGTCAGTAAAACGCTTTGAAGCTGCGACGGGCCACGATCCGGTGTTCGAGATAACGGATGACATCAGAAATGCCTGGATCGGTAACACCTGCTCAGTGATTTGGCCTTTGATCCTACGAGTCGGTAGGTGTAACTAAATCGGTGGCGAGGAAAGATTGCGCTCTCCTTTCAGCTCGGAAAACAGGGTCTCCCACTGCGAAACATGGGCGTCCCATGTCAGCGGCAGCATGCGTTCACGCGCAGCTGTGCGCATCCGATCCCTTGCCTCGAAATCGAGAGCACAAGCGGACTCCAAGTGATGACAAAGCTCACTTTTGTCCTCGGGATGCTGGAGAAGGAATCCATTTGTTCCGTGCTCAATGAACTCAGCGGCACCATCTGCAGACGAAACGATGGATGGCGTGCCGCTGCTCATCGCTTGAAGCACGGTATTCGCACAAGCGTCATAGAGAGTCGGATGTACAAATACATCACACGCTCGATAGAGAGCGGGAAGGTCCGACCGCTCACCAAGCGATCGTATACGGGGCAGAAGCCCTGGCTCAGTTTGAGCCTTCTGCCGATGTCGAGCATCCAGGGGTTTCCCCGCTATCCACAGTTCATAATCCTTCAGCTCCGTGGTTGCTGACAAGGCCTCAATCAATGCGTCCAGCCCTTTTCTTCGGTGCGATGATGATATGAATAGAACGATTTTCCGATCTGTCGGCATCCCAAGCTTTCCTCTCAACTCTTGACGCGTCTCTTCAGTCTCACATGGCGCAAATCTTGCAGTATCGACTGCGGTGTGAATCACCGTGACCAGTGAGGGATCCACTTTATAAGTAGCCTGCAGTTCATCGCGCACTTTTGATGCGTTAACGACGAATTTGCGAGTCTTCCCTGAGGTGTACAGTTGCCACTCCAGTGATAACTCAAGCCGATTCTTTAGTCCCAGACGCTTGGCTGCAGGCAAAAGATGGGAGTAGACAGCATGGCATCCACCGCCAGCACGATGCAAATCATGTGCTACAGTTCGACCAAATCCAATTGTAAGATCAACCTTTGAACGGAGAAACTGTCCATCCCAACGAAGCCTCTGCGAACGCCATGCGAAGTCCCACAGTCTGAGCATTGAAGACAGTGGAGGTCGTTTCACCATGTGCAGATTAACTGCCAATGCCCTTGTCACTGCATCGGTCTCAGATGTCACCACGTCAAGCTCATGCCCGCGTTGAATCAATGATCGAGACAGCCCTACAAGATACTTCTCAAGTCCACCGGAATCGATAAATTGGTGGTATACGAGGCCCAGTTTCAAAACAAGAAATGCGTGTGCTGGAACTCATCAATTTCAACTAAGCTGACGCGGAATTGGGAATGAACATTCCGTAGGAAGCGAATAAGATCGGGCGCGCTCACGACTGCTGATCAAGTGCCGACTTCAATGCATGCCAACTAAGTGTGGCGCATTTTATGCGGGCAGGGAACTTTCGAACTCCCGCGAGTGCAGCCAGATCACCCACTTTGTCTAGATCCCATTCGCCATCAGCCGACTGGGAAAGCATGGCGATCACTTGGTCAATTCGCTCCTTAACTTGATCCACAGAGCGGCCAGCCAGTTCAGTAGTCATCATCGAAGCTGAGGCCCTGGAAATGGCGCATCCTTCCCCCATGAACGTTACTTTCTCAATCGTCCCAGAATCTCCATCCGTAGCATATACAGTTACACGATCACCACACAGAGGATTGAATCCTTCAGCAGTGTAGTTGCAGGGATTCAGGATGCATTCATTTCGAGGGCGGCGATTATGCCCCAAAATAATATCTTGATAGAGATCTGATAGATCAGCATTCATCGAATATAGGCAGTAGACCGATAGGCTAGAAAAGTAAGAAAGCCCCACCAATGACGAACATTGGTGGGGCTGGTAGAAAATACAGAATATTCGAGCAGCTGCAGCTCTACTTATTTCTTGCGGAACCAACCTGGCAGCGCACTTCGTTGAGACACAAGGATCTTATCGCCAGGACGTAACCTAACATCCAAGGAAGGATTCTTTGAAATGGCCCTCATGTCGTGGTTCGAGGTTTTACTCCCTCTGATTAGCTTCACATTTCTCACATCTGCGTAGTCGGTAAAACCACCCCGTGAGGAAACTGCTGCCAACAGCGTAAGATCAGGACGATACGGAACATCTCCCGTTCCTTTGACCTCACCAGAAACCGATACAAAGCGAAGCGATGTGGTTCCACCATCAACATTGATCGTAATTCTCGGCGAAGTAAATATCTGCGCCGTACGATAGGCACTCTCAATGGTTTTCGCTAATACTGATGGTCGGAGACCTTGTGCTTGGATATCGGTTTTGATGTGGGTCAATCGAATCATTCCATCGCCAGCAACCGTGTAAAGACCGGAGATCTCCGCCATGTCTTTGGCCGGCACGCCACTGATCTTCAGATTGATCTGATCTCCATTACGAAGAATCTCTTCTTGTGCCTGTGCCCATAGCTGGCTGCACCCAATAGAGAAAAGGGCTGCTGCCACCAGGGCTTTAAGTATAGTTCCTATTTTCATATCTCGTTTCTTCTTTGCTCTCCAATTCGGTCAGGAGAAATTGTGGATCAATACTCGTCATCGTCGTACTTCTTGGAGGAAGCATCTTTGTAATCATCTCCTGAAGCACCTGCAGTATCCGACTCATGATCGGAGTAGTCCATCATGTCCTCATCGTCAATCATCTCTTCAGTCGGACGAGCTTTTGCTCTCGGCTCACTCTGTGTTGGCGAGTAGTAAGTGTAGTAACTCGTATAGTACTGGTACTGGCTGTCACTTCTGACATCGACGTTGTTCAAGACAACTCCAAGAAGGTGTCCACCAACATTTTCAATCGCTTGCTTGACTCTAACGAGCATGCCACGCGGAAGCTTACGGTGCTGGATCACGATCATGGTCAAGTCGACCTCACTCGCCAGCACAGAGGCATCACTCACTCCAAGAATCGGAGGCGAGTCGATAAGCACAAGGTCGAATCGATTCTTAACGTCCGCAATGAGCTCAGACATCCGCCGTGAGTTCAGGATTCCCGCTGCATCCGCTGGAAGAATTCCACTGGGCATGAAGTAGAGGTTATCAATGGGTGTCTGAAGAATTACATCCTCCAGCATTAGATCCGTAGTCAGATAGTTAGTGAGACCAACGGAATTGTTAATATCGAAGAAAGTGTGGAGCTTCGGCCTGCGAAGGTCACCATCAATCATCAACGTGTTGTAACCACCCTGAGCACAAATGTAAGCGAGGTTCACCAGGGTCGTAGACTTACCTTCACCTGCACCACCACTCACAACGGTGATTGCGTTGGCATCGGCACTCTTCCGGTTGAATTCGATATTTGTACGGAGGATTCGGTAAGCTTCCGCATCAGGACTCAGTCCACTCTGTTTGTGCAGAACACCCACGTCCTTAGGAATTACGGCCAGAACTGGAACGCCCAAGTATCGCTCGACATCTTCGAGTGTTTTCACACTGGTATCGAGATACTCAAGAAAGAATGCGAGACCAATTCCAAAGACAATTCCTACAACTGCACCAAGTGCAAGTTGAAGCGGCACGCGCGGCTTAGCAGGGACTTCATTCATCTCCGCAATCTCGTGAATCTCAATGGGCACCTTCGGCAACGACAGGTCTACCTTCTCCTTTAGGAGCGCTTGGCGCATATCTGTAAGAATCATGTTCTGAGTCTCATACTCACGCTTGGACTCTACGTACTGCGTATACCTCTTCCGCTCGTCCATCGACTCCTCTTTCTTATCCCCCTCGATATCTTGCAGGCTGAGCAAACTAGCCTCAGCAATCTCAAGGCGAGTTTTCAGAGAACTCTTCACCGCTCTCACACCGTTTTCCAAAAGGCGATCAACCTCAACAAGTTGGCTTTTCAGGGACTCTACTTCCGGATGCTTTGGCCCAAGACCGTTATTTAGCATTGCTTCGAGTTGAACTTTGATCTTCTGCCTTTCAGGAAAAAGCATTGAGATGGTTGAGTCCATCACGTTAAGCGCCACTGCCTCTTCAATTAATCGCTCACCACTCAACCCACTGAGAGTCTGAATATGCGTCTTAATCGACGAGATCTCCTGTTCCGCCTGCAGACTGTTCATCTTGCTCGCCATGACGAGCTGTTTAGTTCCTGTCTCTGTGGTATCTCCCAAACTAGCCCATGCCGGCACACTGCCTCCCAAGTCAACGATATCAAATTTCTCCATCAACTCGATCATTCGTAATCGGGAGTTTTCCACTTTTTGCTCCTGAAGCGTCTCTTGCGCGTTGAGCATGTCTAGCGCGTTGGTACTGCGGGTGGTCTCAGTTTCAGTTCTACGATCCTTATACGCTTTACCGATCGCATTTGCGAGATCAGCCGCCTCTTTGGGATCGGTATGATAGACCTCAATATCGATCAAGTCGGTACCTCGAACTTCCTCGGTCTCCAGCTTATTTAGAAGAAGGTTATACGCGTCAGAGGGAGATTTGGCATCTTCCCATTTTTTCACTAGCTGAAGTTCCTCGATGACATGGTAGAGGGTCTCCTTGCTAGTGATGATCTGGAACTGCGTCTGAATGAAGGTCGGCGTCAGCATCGCACGAGTCGAGTTCTCGCGGAAAACCTCGTAGTCCTGAGAGACTGGCTGGATCTGTAGCCGAACTCTGCCCAGATACTCTCTTGGCATGATGTAGGTGATGACTGCTGCGGTCATGAACACCAGGAAAAACGCTAGAAGAATGACTCCGTAGCGGTTCCTGATCACCTGCCAATAGTCTAGGGCATGAAGTTTTACCTCGCTGTTATTTGATTCGTCCATGGTTGTTAATAGATATTACCGATCTTGAGCTACGCAAATGCTAACGGTGGGAAATAAGAAGCTCCCGTTGTGTAGGAACACAACGGGAGCAATCTGTTCAAAGTTTTATTAATTTTTCTTAGAATGTAGCACTAAGTCCAAGGGATACGCGACTGCGATCGTATTCCAGCGTTTCTGCATCAGAAGAAAGGTTTGTGTAAGTGTAGCTTGAGTTCAGAACTACATTATCTAGAATCTTATAATCCAGACCTACGGTGAAGTATACAGTATCGTCATCTCTGTCGGATGCACCAGAGTAACTATCTTCAAATGCCTGATGAATGTAGTGCACTCCAGTATTCCCAGAGAGGTAGGGGCCGAACTTCTGGGAAACAGTTAATCCAGTTCTGTATGAAGTGCGGTTTTGATGACCTCCAGCATTGGTTTCATCATATCCATAGCGGTTGTACCAGCGAAGGCTTGTTTCCTCAGCAAGACGATAGTTCAACGCACCCTCCATATATGGATTAGTTGAATCCCCACCCTCGTCGTAGGTTATAAATTGAGCACCAGCAGCAATACTACCAGTCAACTGGCGAGAGAATGCATGGTTTGCTCCGACTAGTGCATAGTGCGAATCAAAGTCATTTCGGTCACTGTCATACTCCGTGATTCCAAATCGATACTCAGCAGTCAGAGCGGTCAGACGAGCAATCTGATACTTGAACTGCTGCGAGATCAGATGGCTTACGCGGTCATCTGAATTTTCCTCATCGTAATAGACACCCGAAAAGGTGTAATTAGTCACCGAGGTGACAACTTGAGACAGCATGTAGGCAGCAGAGAAGTTCGCATAGCCGAACGTATACTGATCCTTAACACGTGAGCTGGTTTGGCCGATAGCGAAGTCAGGCTGAAACTCATAGGCAACCCATCCGTTGAAACCCAACTGCAGGCGACGTGAAGCAGAATGCGTAACATTCAAGGTCGCCCGAGCGTTGTGGAACCACTCGTCCTGACCTGGCTGCGTATCAAAATAGTAGAAGCCGCTGTACTGGCCGCCGACTTTAACCTTTGTTACTGGCGAGCCGGAAGCGTAGGCAACTACAACTCCACCCTGCCAAAAGCTGGTATCAGCTTCCTCAGTGCCGCTAGGCGCTTGATTCGAGTTGGAGTCGTATCCCACTGCAGTCGCAAGTGTAACGGTGAAGGGAAGGTTATCTTCAAAGTCGCTATCGGCTCCGATGCTTAACAGTCCTTGGGCCTGAGCTCCACTCAACCCAGCGACGGATGCCGCAGTGAGAATGAAAGCAGAAATACTTCGCTTAGTGATCATGATCCTTTTCAATTCTATTGGAGGCTAGTGTTTAAATGTGTTGTCGGTTTGGTCTTCCTACGAAAAGCCCATTAATAACCAGAGTCAGGCGTGGACAATCAAACTTTTTCGGTGTGACTTCAAGAGAATTCTTCAAGAACTGGAAAAAAAACAGATAAATGAAGGAATTCAGTCGGTTTTCATCAATTTATCTTACTTTTTCGGGGAAGGATCGCTTGGCGTAACGACAATAACCGTGTGCCCGCCAGTTGATCCCGATTCCTTCTCAGTGCGCTTGATGAGCTTTACAACTTCGTCACGATCAAGCCCTTTCGGATAGTATCCGTAAATTCGCTTGAACTCCCGAGCTAATGATTTGGGGATATCGAAGTTCCTAGTGGTCGAAACAAATCCCCCACCAGGAGAAGGAGCCAACAAGTAAATCCCCCGCACATCCAGCGGCGCTCTTCCAAAATCAAAGCCTCCATCGTCCACAGCCTCTGCAGACGGGATCGGCTCTTTTCCATAGGCTGGGTTCTTACCTGAATAGGCGGGCGACTTCCCGCCACCTCCATCGTAGGAGTAGGTACCGGTATCACTGAGGGCGCGCTTGAGAGCTGAACGAATGTGGGAGGCTGAGTCTGGTGCCACTGAAATGGCACATTCAGCAACAGTAGGAGCCATGCTTTCGGATGAAATGACGGCGGTAAAAACAATCTCACCAACAAGCTTCTCGTTCGCCTTTGACGCGACAATTGCAGCTTTAACGACTTCGCAGGCGCATTTTTCATGCTTCGCCATCGCGTCCTCGACGACCATCAGAACCTTTTCAGGCGACTCTTCTACCTGCTGACTCACTGTAGCAGCAACCGATTCGCAATCCGACGCCATCGCCAAAGCAGGCAATAAGGCGGATGCGAACACTCCAAGTATTTGTAACAATTTCATACTGTGTCCTTTTTGGTAATGACCGTCAGCCAAGATTGATGCCAGGTGTCAAATACCAGGAATTGGCATTGAAGGCACCTACGCTTATTAGCAGACATTAATAATATGTCATTCTCAAGTTTTTACACAAGGTGTTTTTATGAAAATTTGGGATTACGTGGAAAACCCTACTGAAAATTGCCCTTAGAATCTCAGATTTATGATTTCTCTAGAATGTAAGCAGCCGCCTGTTCGACATCCTTATCCCCACGACCAGAACAGTTCACAATAATAATCTGATCGCGATTCAGTTTCGGCGCTTCACACAAAATGTAGGCAATTGCATGGGACGTCTCGAGAGCAGGAATTATCCCCTCTGTTCGAGAAAGCACCTGAAAGGCTCCCAGCGCCTCATCATCGGTGGCATAAACGTAGTCGATCCTCCCTTTTTCCCTGTAAAACGCGTGCTCGGGCCCGACTGCGGCATAGTCCAACCCTGCACTGATCGAATGTGTTAACTCGATCTGGCCGTCTTCATCCGCCAGCAAGAACGTCTTTGTTCCCTGCAGAACCCCTAACTTTCCGCCTTGAAAACGAGCAGCGTGGCGTCCCTGGACAATCCCTTCGCCGCCGGCCTCAACCCCAACCATTCTAACTCCTTCATCTTGCAGAAAAGGATGAAACAGGCCGATCGCGTTACTTCCACCACCGACGCAGGCTACCAGTAGATCAGGCAGTCTTTCTTCGCGCGCAAGAATTTGCCGTCGTGCTTCAAGACCGATCACGCGATGGAAGTCCCTCACTATCATTGGAAAAGGGTGCGCACCCAGTGCTGAACCTAAAATATAGTGCGTGTCGCGCACATTGGTCACCCAGTCACGCATCGCTTCATTCACAGCTTCCTTGAGCGTTGCCTGCCCTGCCGTTACCGATCGCACTTCCGCACCGAGAAACCGCATCCTCGCCACATTGAGCGCCTGGCGCTTCATATCCACCGCCCCCATGTAGATGACGCAGTCGAAACCAAACCGTGCCGCCACCGTCGCAGTTGCCACCCCGTGCTGCCCTGCACCCGTTTCGGCAATGATACGCTTCTTCCCGAGTCGCTTTGCCAGCAGAATCTGCCCTAGAGCATTGTTGATCTTGTGCGCGCCAGTGTGCAGCAGATCTTCCCGCTTCAAATAAATGCGGGCACCGCCCAGCTTTTCCGTCAGCCGCTCTGCGAAATAAAGCGGGGTCTCGCGGCCACAGTAATCACGCAACAATCCAGCGAGCTCCGCTTGAAAATCGGCATCGACGCGCGCCTTTTGATATTCCTCATCCAGCTCTGTCAGCGCAGCCATCAGCGTCTCTGGAACGAACATTCCGCCGAACTGGCCGAAGTGTCCATGCGCATCTGGCAGAGCCTGTGGGTCTAGGGTATAAGTTGCGGAATCTATCGTCTGGGACATGCAGTAGTATGAGCTTACTGCGCCAGTCTGCAATCGACGAATCGACCGCGACCAAAATTCAGACAATTCCTTAAACTAATCACTTAGGACACAGTGCACCGTGTGCTATCCGATTGAGACTGAAGATGCCCAACACAGCTGCACCGCCCTACCACCTCGCCTACGTGTTCGAGCGATTTCCCTCTTTCACACAGACGTTTTGTGCCCGGGAGATCCTCGAACTAGAGCGCCTTGGGCTGCGACCGCTGATCTTCTCCATCCACGACACTCGCGAGGAAAATATTCGTCACTTTCCAGCTGAATTGTTCGACCGGGTACACGTCCTCCCGCCTCCTGATGAACTGGTCGAGATCGTAAAGAAGCGCAAAGATCAGAACGCATTCCCGCAGGGAGTCATCCTGACATTGCGTCATTGGCAAGACAGGCCCGACAAATTACGTGTCTATGAGGCTGCCTACATCGGCAGTGAAATGCAGCGCCATGGCATCCGCCACGCGCATTCTCACTTTGCCGGAATGGGTGCCCGCGTCTGCTACTGGATGCGTCCCTTTTTCGGTCACACTTTCAGCTTCACTGGCCATGCCAATGACATTTTCTGCGAGCCAGACTCGAATTGCGTGGTTTCACTCGCTCGACTGATCAATGACGCCGCACTCGTCGTTACAGTCAGCGACTACAGCGTCAATCGCCTGAGTCAGACCTTCCCGCAAGCAGCTGACAAAATTCACCGCGTCTACAACGGGCTCGACCTCGCCCCGTTTCAACGCGCTATCGGAAGCAGCAAATCAACGCCGCCAGAAATCCTCAGCGTTGGCCGCTTGATCGAAAAAAAAGGTTTCGATAATCTGATACGCGCCATGGCAATCGTGAAAACGAATGGCACGCCATGCATCTGCAAAATCGTGGGCGAAGGCTCGCTGCTCAGTGAACTCCAGCAATTGATCCATGAGACGCAAACAGGCGACGTCGTTGAGCTCGTTGGCCCGCAATCTCAAGACGTGATTATCGACCTGTTGAGCAAGGCCAGTATCTTTGCGTTGCCCTGCGTCACCGAGCAGGACGGCGGCATGGACAATTTACCCACAGTCATCATGGAAGCGATGGCTGCCGGACTCCCATGCGTATCAACCACCCTTGCTGGAGTCCCCGAAATGGTCATCGACGGTGGCACCGGTCGCCTGGTTCCTGAGCGCCAACCCGACGCCTTTGCCGACGCGCTCCTGCAGTTATTGAGTAGCCCCACCGACTGCCAGCGCATGGGTGAACATGGCTTGCAACGGGCCCAGCAATTCTTCGCCAAGGAGGTGACTGCCGCACACCTTGCCGACCTCCTTATTCGCAATGGCACGCTCCCCTATGATGCGGAGCTGATTCAAGCTAACACTACCACCAAAGCAGCCTATGCCATCCAATATTTTAAGCGGCTCCAGAGAAATCTGAATGGAACGTCAAAGCCAGTGAAGCGGCCATTGGATAAATTCCAGCTGTGATTTACTTCACCTCTAACGCCAGGTTTTGAATCATCAGGTTATCGTAGAAAATCGGCGTTCCTGAGTAAGGTGTGCCCCACACTGAAGCCTTCCCCTGCCCTGGTTTCTCATCAGATTCCATGGTGATTGTCGGCACCTCGGGCGCTTCCTTTCCCTTCGCCGAAACCCAACCACTGATCGTCCACTTCGCATCAGATGCAGCTTCGATAGTCAGTCGCAGGGTGAACCACTGGTCACTCGACCACTTGAATTCTACTGACTTCACAACCTCCTCCGATTTGACCAGTTCGACGGTGCCAGTCGCCGGCACCAACCGTAAACGATAACCAGAAATCCCATGCAATCCGACTCCCATGCGCGGTGTGCTGCGACGGCGTTTAGTAGCCTTCACATCCACCGACACGGTAGCCGCTCCTTTTAAAGATTTCCCAAAGATGACTCCGCTTTCGCTCAATGGCAGTGGTTCCAATTGCAACACCTTGTTACCTTCGTCCTCAGCAATTTTGAACGTACCTTCGATCACGAATAAATCGTCTGGCTCTGTACCCACTTCGTATCCCTCGAAATCAAACTTCACTGGCTTCACCTCCTCAGCAGTCACCGCTGAAAACGATGTGATCAATGCTGCGGCAAGAACAGCAGCGAAACGCGAGCGGGCAGTAATTTGCGACAAATTCATACCTGCGAGGTTAGCCGCTGGAGCCGTAATGTCCCAAGCGATTTCATCGCCGAAAAAATTTCGGACGCATTCGCCCTTCTACTGGCATTAGCGTTCCGCCAGGACGAACCGCTCCACTTTCGCCAGATCACGCAGCACTTTGATATTCTGCCAGCCACTTTCCTCCAGCAATCCTCGCAAATGGTCTGCCTGGCCCATTCCATACTCCATCGCAATACCGCCACCCTCGTTAAGATAAGCAGGAGCCTCAGCGATAAAGCGCTGCATCAATTCCGTCCCCGCCACGCCACCATCGAGCGCCATTACCGGATCGCGTTGCACTTCGCGGCTCAGAGTCGGCACTTCCGCTGCGGAAATATAGGGTAAATTGGCCACGATCAAGTCAAATTTTCTACCGCTCAGTGACGCGAACAAATCAGACTGCACCAACTCCACGCAATCCAATTCCACCAGCCCAAGTGCCGTCGCATTCTCTCCCGCCAGCGCCAATGCATCCTGCGAGAAATCCGCCAAAACCAGAGCTTTGAGCTCATCCTTCCAGGCCATTCCCAAAGAAAGCCCGATCACGCCTGAACCCGTCCCCATATCCAGAATTCGGCGCGGAACTTGCCCACCGGAAGCCACGTCTCCGATGAGCTTCTCCACCAGCTCCTCAGTTTCTGGCCGTGGAATCAGCGCCCTGCCGTCACAACAAAAATCATGCCCTGCGAAAGCGACTTTCCCCAGCAAATGCTGCAACGGCTCGCCTTCGGATCGACGCGTCAGCAGCTCGCGCAGCGGCACCAGCGATTCCTCTCCCAGCGGCCGATCAAAGTCTACATACAACTGCATGCGATCACATCCTAACACATGCGCAACAAGGTGCTGCATGTTCAAACGGCCATTCTCGACGCCCTTTTTTTCAAGGTAGCCCGCCCCTGCTTGAATCGTTTCCAGTACAGTCTTCACAGTGCCAGCTCCCTTCTAATTCGAAATGCACGCAACCGAGAACTCGTTTCCTCCATCGGCAATCCGACGACATTGCTCCACGAACCATCGATGCGCTCGATGATGTCATCGCCATGCTCCTGCGCACCATACGCACCCGCCTTGTCCAGCGGATTCACCTTGGCAAAGTAGGCCGCGATTTGTGCATCATCCAATTCGCGGAACGTCACCCGCGTCACCACGTGAAACGCATCCGATGCTTCAGCCGCCACGCAATGCAGCGCCACACCGGTGCACACTTCATGCGTTCTCCCGGAAAGACGCCGAATCATCTGCGTCGCCTGATCGAGATCCTCTGGCTTGCCCAGGGCTTCGCCATCGATGGCCACCAGAGTATCCGCGCCCAGCACTAGCGCTTCAGGATTTCGCGCAGCCACCCAGTGGGCTTTTGCCCGCGCATTCTGTTCCACTAAGTCCGCCAGGCCAGTCGTGATTTCATTGGTCTCCTCCGCCTCCGATGCGACCACATCAAAGCGGTATCCAGCCTCAGCCAGTAGCTGACTGCGGCGTGGAGAACCAGATCCAAGGATAAATGGGCGCGCGACCAAGAGTGCCGAACCGTGCAATGCAGCTGCTGACCGTTCAAGCTGGATTTTAGATAATCCTTAGGGGGAATCGGGAATCAACGTTGCACAGTATTTTCGCTCAGCAGCGATGCGGAATATGCGATACATATGGGCTATTGGAGCCAATTTCAACGAAGCTGATGGGCGAAATACAAATAGATTGATCTGTTTTATTGCCGATTTCCCTCTAACCCACCGCAGCCACCAGCCGCTGCAATACTCCAGGAGCCTCCTGTTCAGCGGCAATCTGTTTGAGGCGATCCACCACTGCCGTCACACTTTCATCCAGGGTCGACGTTCCAGCAGTCACCCCTACGCAATCCACTCCAGAAATCCATTCCGGCTGAATATCATCCGGATGCTCGACATGATAACTCCTGGCTCCCAACTCGGCAGCCTTGGCAACCAATTGGTGCGTGTTGTTACTGTTATGACCTCCAACGACCACCACCACTTCGTTTTCAATGCACAGGTCGACCAGCGCTTTCTGCCGATCCTTTGTCGGCTGGCATACCGTATCGACAAAGCGTACTTCCGCATCCGGATGAAATGCCTGAATAGCACGAGCCAACACCCTTACTCGGTCGATTTGCTGCGTGGTCTGACTCACCACACCGATCTTCGCATGAAACGGCAGCTGGCAAATATCACTCGCATTTTCAACGACCATCGCTTCTGGAAAATCTCCCGTCAACCCGCGCACCTCCACATGTCCGGGCTTGCCGATCACCACAGGAAAGTACCCTTCTGCCACTAATCTTGCCAGCGCCTTGTGCGCCTTATGCACCAGCGGACACGTCGTATCTGTCACCTGAAAACCAGCATCGCGCCAGGCAGAACGGTCCTTGTCAGATGCGCCGTGCGCCGTGATCACAACGTCTTGCGTCGATGCGCTATCCAGCGCCCCCAGATCACCATCCTGCACTCCCAGAGTTTTCAGATATCTACTCACCACCGGGTTGTGTACCAGTTGCCCTAACATTGTGACAGGAGCTTCCATTGCCGTCTTATGGGTCGTTCGTAATGCATCTCTTACGCCGAAACACATTCCATAATGTTTTGCCAGTTGAATCCTCATAGTTGTCTAATCGCTTATTTTGTTCAGTTCGAAATTTGCTCACAGTGACAGCGTTACAACTCACTGCGGATTAGCGCTTTGCGCCGCAAAGTAATACGTTAAAAAAACGCCGAATGTTTCATTTTTCAATACTTTTTCATCCCTTTGAAATCTTCAAAATCTGCTCAATGATCTCCAAATATTCCTCAAATGCCTTCTTCCCCCGATCGGTCAGCGCATACTTCGTTTGTGGTCTCTTTTCCACTTCTTTGGTCATCGAAACATAGCCATTCTTGTGAAGAGAACGTAGATGAGTGATGAGGTTTCCGTCGCTCATTTCCAGCTCCACTTTCAAGTCCTGAAACGCCCACTCTGTCCTTGCGGCCAGCAGCGTCATGATCGAAAGACGCGCTTTCTCATGGATCGTCTTATCCAGCTTTGAGAAATCGATGTATCGGCCAGTGGATTTGTGACTCATGAGGCGGAACGGAATGGGTTCTCTGCAGGATGAGTCGACGACTCCTCTTCAAAAGTTGGCGATACCGAGGGGTTCACATGATCGGCCGGGCGCATAGCCTGCGCCCCCATAATGGCAGCCGCATAGATCAAGTGGAACATACCAAAAGTAATCGCCATGATCAACGCAGCCAACTGAAAGCGATTGCTCCCGTCTCCCGTAAAGGCGAGGTAACAAGGCAACATTGCGATACCCGCACAAGCAAAGGCGCGCCCCAACCAGATAAGCGACTGCGGCGCAAAACTACTCGTCGATAAAAGCGCGAGACCAAAAAACGTCACCCACACGATCGCACACAAGCCCGGATCGTTCAGAAAAGCTGCCAGCGAAACGCCCGTCACACACCCGCAAAACAATGGCGGTGCAAGTGACCGCACAGCATGCTTTAAACCGGGCGACAAAAAACGATCACCCCGGTGCCGGGCATTACGATAGATCATTGTAAAATTGATGCCCTCTACGACCAGATACCCCATCAGCCATGTCAGCACGAATGGCATCCAACCAGACTCTCCTCCTGGAGCAAAATAGCGGCCACCCACCCACCAGAGTATCGCTCCCGCAACAATTCCAAGAATCCCTCCCATCAAGGCAGCAGGAGCGGAAATCGCACGATAGATCGTCGATCGCTCCATCAAAGCACGAATCGCGCAAAGATGTTCTTCGGCTGTTTCTGACGATTTCATTTCAATATTTCCAGTAACACTCTAACTCGACCACTTTGTGTCGCAAAGTAGATCCTGAAGCGCGTTTAGACAAATTATTTTTTCAATCCTTCTCGATCCCCTGCTGGCCAAGCGGATTCCACAAACGGAACAATTCGCAGGCTGCGCAGAAATAGACCTGTGGCGGGTGAAATTGTTCAATCTTTTGCGCACTTAGTTACCTTGCAATAGTCGGCAATAGACGACCATTGGCTCCCACTTTCTTGGGCTGAATCATGGCTCTGGACGAAATTCGACTAAATCAGCAGTATTTCACCGCATTACCGCCCACGAAATCACTGCGTTTCAGTTGACAAGGAACAGCGATGGAATTTTGCTCCGCCTTTCGAATCTGTTACTTTGTCCATCATCGTCCAAAAATACGGCGGCACGTCTGTAGGCACTACGGAGCGCATCCAAAACGTCGCAAAACGCCTCCTCACTACCCAACGTGAGGGACATCAAGTCGTCGCTGTGGTGTCGGCAATGGCGGGAGTGACCGATAATTTACTGCGGCTGGCATCTGAAGTATCTAAAGCTCCCACAGATCGGGAAATGGATGTTCTCCTCTCCACCGGAGAACAAACTACCATCGCCCTGACGGCCATGGCAGTCGACGATCTCGGCGGCAACGCCATCTCGCTGACTGGAGCCCAGGCTGGAATCGAGACCGACGGCGTCCACACCAAGGCGCGCATTTCCAACATTACTCCCAGTGAAGTGCATCGCATGCTCGATACTGGACACATTGTCATCCTCGCAGGCTTTCAAGGTCGCACTGCCGATGGGCGAATCACGACTCTGGGACGTGGCGGTTCCGATCTGAGCGCCATCGCCATGGCGGCAGCGATCAAGGCAGATCTCTGCCAGATCTTTACGGACGTCGATGGAGTCTACACCTGCGATCCACGCGTTGTCCCTGATGCGCAAAAGATTGACGTCATTTCTTACGATGAAATGTTAGAGATGGCGAGTTCCGGATCCAAGGTCATGCAATCACGGGCCGTTGAATTCGCGAAAAAATTTGGCGTGCGCTTTGAGGTGCGCAGCAGCTTGAATGATCATCCAGGAACCCTCGTCACCCACGAAACTATGAGCATGGAATCCGTCGTCATCCGAGGCGTAAGTCTGGAACGCGATCAAGCAAAGATCACTATCGAGGATGTCCCCGACAAACCAGCGAACGCATCCAAAGTGTTCCAGGCGATCGCCGACGCTAACATTAATATCGACATGATCGTGCAGAATGTATCATGGGACGGTAAGGCAGACATCAGCTTCACCTTACATAGGAATGACCTTGCTAAGGCAAAGGAAGTTCTTAAGCCGACTCTTGACGAGATAGGAAACGAGGTTAGCCTATCTGCGATGGATGGCATTGCGAAAGTAAGTGCTGTCGGCATCGGAATGAGGTCTCATTCAGGTGTGGCAGCGCAGCTGTTCACAGCATTGGGTGAGGCGGGAATCAACATCCAGATGATCACAACATCTGAGATCAAGATCTCCGTTACCATCGCCGAGGCTCAGGCAGAAGACGCTGCGCGCGTTGTCCATCACGCTTTCGACCTTCATCATTTGAAGAGTTCGTAAGGCGGAAGTTTTACAGGTAAAGGATCGACTACTACCCGCTCCAGAACCTCGAACATCCAACAATATGATCACCAGCAGAGCGGCCTCAACCAACGAGCCGTGTCATTCCATTCAGGCACACGATGGGGAGCTACGGCATTGCCTTCTCAAAGTAGTGGCGTTGTTGACTCTTGTACCCGCGACTTGGATGTTGGGTAGCTCATCAGCCTCGGCCGACGCACTGGACATCCCGGCTGATTTTCCGATCATCACTCCGGAGCCCGCAAAGGAAGAGATCGATACCCACGTTCAAGTGCAAATCTTTCTCGACGAGCGCAACTTTGGCCCGGGAAAAATCGACGGTGCCATCGGTCAATTCACGCGCAAAGCAGCGGAAGCCTACAATCGCGCTCAAGGCATCACGCCAGTCGAAGACTGGGGCCCGATCCTTGAAGGTGCAGCGAAAGTGGTTCCCACTCCCTATCGCACTTACACGGTGACGAAGGAAGATATGAAGTTCATCACTTACGGGTTGCCCACCAGCCCGCAGGCGCAGGCGCGTCGGCGCTATCTTGGATACCGCAATGTCGCCGAATTCGTGGCTGAAAGATTCCACACGGATGAACGTTTCCTGGCCAAACTGAACAAGGGCAAGATTCGCAATATCTACGGCATCAAGCCAGGATCTGAAGTAAAGGTGCCGAACGTCACGCCATTCCTGATCGAGGACATCCCCACAGATGTCCTGTTCGAAACAGACCCGGAACTGAGCACGCATAGCGTCATCGTCGACACCAAAGAAAAACAGGCGACGTTTTGGGACAGCGAAGGAATAATTCTCGCGTCATTCCCGATTACGCCCGGACAGAAGCGATTCATCCACTACGGCGAGTGGGAGTTGTTGAATATGATCACCACTCCGACCTTTCGCTGGGATAAGAGCATGCTCTCCAGAGGGAAGCGCAGCCAAACGTATTACAATCTCCCTTCCGGCCCGAACAATCCCGTCGGCATCTTCTGGGGCGGCATCAGCAAGCAAGGCATTGGCCTGCACGGCACTAGCTCTCCCCATACTATTGGTCGCTCACAGAGTGCCGGATGCATTCGCTTTGCCAACTGGGATGCCGTCCGCCTGAGTGGCCTTATTCGTCCCGGCAGCAAGGTCACAATCAAGTAGCCAACTCAGCCCTCGACAGGCTCAGGCGGGAGCGGATCGAAATCCTCTCCCCTGCGATAAGAATCGAGCCGCATCCGCATTTCGCTGGTTGCTGCCGGGAGCGCCACTGCCCGCTCCAGAACGGCCACCGCCACACGCACGTCGCCCATTCGAAAAAGGGCCATCGCCAGCTGATTCAAAATCACGGGGCCAGGTTTCTCGTCAGCAAGTTCTTCAGCCTTACGCAAGGCTTCGACCGCCTCCACGTAATCTCCCCGCAAATAGTGGCAGCGGCCGAGACTGGTGAAATAGGCTGGCGTCTCAGGCTCAAGATCGATTGCCAACCCGATCAACTCCGCAGCTTCCGCAATGCGCTCGCCCTGATCCAACCAGACTTGCGCCAGTGCCGCATAGGCTTTCGCGGCGCGCTCAGGTGTCTCCCCGGGAACGCTGGCAGTGCTCTTCCTGAACAAATGCGCCGCACGCGCAGACTGCCCCGCTTCTTTCGCCACGTTCCCGTATTCAAAGTAAAAACTGTCATCAAGCACATCAACCTGCCCTTGGTCTTCAGCCGTTTTCTCTGCGGAACGAAATGCCCTCAACGCGCTGTCCCAGTCTTTCACTTCGCCATGAACACGCGCCAGCTGCACAGTGATCGGAAACGAATCAGGATAAAGAAAATGCGCACGCCGAATGACCGGGAGCGCCTCTTGCTGCATGCCCTCGGATAGCATGAGTTCGATCAATTTATGATAAAACACCGCGTCGGTTTCTCCTGCTCTGATCGCAGCCAGAAAATGCGCAATCGCCCGCCGCCGATCGTTCCGTCCCTGGTATTCGCTGCCGATGAATTTTCGGATGCGTACATCATGGGGATTGATCTGCACCAATTCTTCCAGTGCCGCCAGCTTGTCATCATGCCTTTCCAATACTCCGAGGACACGCGCCAACTTCTCACGCGTCAGCAACATTCCAGGATTCAGATCGATGACACGACCGTAAAGTTCTACTGCCCGATCATACTGACGCGTCTGGCTGAAGTAATCGGCAATTTGATCGATCACCTCCGCGCTGTCTCCCGCCACCACTAGCGCCCTGGCATACACACTGTTTAAGATATCCAAATGTGCGTCAAACTGCTCTTGATCAGCTAGCGGCCACGCCTGCTGCGCCTGTTGCCCCATTTCCAACCAATAGTAAGGATCCGTATCTTCGCGCGCAATCGCCAGGCGCATCATCGCCTGTGCGTGCGCTTTGCGATCTTGCGCCAGATACTGCCGCAGCAGCCGCCAGTAGACGCTGGGATACTGCGGAAATTTCTCTACCGCCCTGAGTGCGACATCCTCTGCCTGCACTCGAAGCATCGCCGCTTCACTTTCACTGGTGCCGCTTTCGTCAGTGACCGCCTGCCGATCAAGCAGATCCGCGACACTTTCGCAGAATTCTGCCAGGTGAAGATAGCCCTTCACGTTCTCTGGATTGCGTGTCAGCGAAGCGCGCAGAATCTGCAGCCCATGCTGGGGCTGACTCAGCGCCGCAGCGATCCGCGCCAGCCGCATGGCCAGCTCAACATTACTCGGATCCAACTGCAGGGCAGACTCGAACGCCTGCTGCGCCGCTGTGAGATCGCCTTTGGAATAGAATTGTGCGCCCCTGGCAAATGCCAGCTGCGCCCGAATGCGCTTTTCCCCTACATCCGAAAGCTGCACAACTCCGCCCTCAGAAGAAACTGGTACATGTGCATAGACAGATGCCTGCTCCTCTTGCCCAGCGACATCACCGACCAGCAAAACACTGGTGCAGATACAAGTGCACAGCACGGCCGATGCGCTTACAGGAAGCGAAGCGAGAAAAAATAGCCGCAGCCGGAATGGAAGGATTCTCCAATTGGTCAGCGGCAATTCGCACATGGCGAGAAACTACAAATCTACGACTTGTAACGCAACCGCTTCTTATGGCGGTTCTGCTTCATGCGCTTGCGGCGCTTGTGCTTGTTAATCTTTGGTTTTCTTCTCTTCTTTAGGGATCCCATGGTGTGTAAATCTTAAGATGTCCGGACTAAAAGGTGACGACTGGTGCAAGGTGGCCTGCGCCGTTAATACACCAGCTTATTGAGTGGATACTCGATGATCCCCTCGGCTCCAAGAGCTTTGAGGTCGGGAATAATTTCACGCACAACGCGCTCATCAATCACCGTTTCCACCGCCACCCAGTCGTCTTGAGTCAATTGTGAGACAGTCGGAAGGCGGAGGGAAGGTAGAGATTCGATCAGCTTTTGCAACATGTTTTGCGGCACGTTCATCTTCAGACCCACCTTATCACGCGCTTCAAGTGCGCCGCGTAGTAACATCGCAATCCGCTCCAGCTTCTGGCGTTTCCACGGATCCTTCCCAGCGATGTGGTTCACCACCAGCTGAGGAAATGACTCCATTAGCGTATCAACGATACGTAACTTATTCGCCCTTAAAGATGAACCCGTTTCAGTAATATCAACGATGGCGTCAACCAACTCAGGAACTTTCACTTCGGTTGCGCCCCAACTGAACTCCACATGGGCTTTGACGCCGTGTTGTTTAAGATAACGCTCGGTGATGCCCACGCCCTCAGTAGCAATTCGCTTTCCCTGTAGATCCTGCACTGTCTTGATCGGCGAATCCTCAGGAACCACCAGCACCCAGCGAGTCGGTTTTGAGGATGCGCGGCTGTAGAGCAGATCGGTGATCACTTCTACATCGGCATTGTTCTCCGCAATCCAGTCCTTGCCTGTAATTCCACAATCCAGGAATCCCTGATGCACATAACGCCCAATCTCCTGCGCCCGTAGCACACGAACTTCCAACTCTTCGTCGTCGACTGCCGGCTTGTAGGAGCGAGACGAGCCGTAAATATGGTATCCCGCCTTCTCGAATAGATCGAGCGTAGGCGCCTGAAGACTTCCTTTTGGAAGCCCAATAGTCAAGATCTGCTTAGAAGTTGAAGGAGACGAATCTGTTGGCGACATGTCGGGGAAAATCAGGCAGTGGTAGCGTACTTCAACGCTGCACGCTACCGAAAATCTGTTTCTCCCTTGCCCCACCACATCGGCTCCGATCCCTCAATCATCATCACGTTTCTTGTCTTATATTTTTCCTGATTACAATTACCCTCATAGTCATCGAGCAAAATTTAAGCCCGTTAAGATAGTTGCCTTCCCCATCGTATCACAGCATTTAAGGTGACAACCAGCAGTGGCCCCGGTTTAGGTCACAGTCCGTTTAGATTCTCATGAAACTGCTTTCGATTTTTCATTTCCCTGGCTACCCCGATCCCTCAGCTGCTTATGTGCAGGATGGGGAAGTGATCGCATTTATTGAGGAGGAGCGCCTTGTCCGAAATAAACACGCAAAGGCCTACTTTCCTGTTCGGGCAATCGACGCAGTGCTCGAGCAGGGCGGGGTGACCATCGAAGACATCGATGCCATCACCTTCGGCTGGGATTGTGGGATTCATGACTCTGGCGAACTCGCCGCGCACTTCGAAAAAATCAATGCGCAGTATCCGCCCTCGGAGCACGATGCCGCATATCAGCGCAACCGGGTTTCCAGCTACGGCATCGCACCGATGACCGAGCGCATCCGGCGCACACTGCGTAAACGCTATGGCGGCGTCAAATTGCCGCCGATCGAGTTCATCAACCATCACTATGCGCATGCGGTGTCCGCATTTTTTCATTCAGGAATGGAAGAAGCGCTGGTGCTCGCGGTGGATGGCAGCGGCGAAATGGCCACGACCTCGTGGTGGAAAGCGTCAGGAAAATCACTCGATCTCATCTCTGAAGTCCGCACTCCCCATTCGCTTGGCTGGCTCTACTCAGCGTTCACCGAATTCCTTGGCTTCGATGCCTACGACGGCGAATACAAAGTGATGGGCCTTGCCGCCTATGGCAAGGGCAACCCTGACATTGCCGCCAAATTGGAGAAAGTTATCTGGTATGACGGTGCAGGCGGATTCGCTTCTGATCCCTATCTAGTCTCCATGGGTGATCGTAGCTACTCGTCCTATTTTCCAGACAAGCTAGTCGAGCACATGGGCCGCAAACCCCGCGCTGAGTGCGATGAGATCAGCGATTGGCACATCAGCTGCGCATTCGAAGTCCAGCAGCGCCTCGAATCGATCATTCAGGACATGACGCGCTACCACGTCGAGAAAACTGCCATTCGCAATCTCGTGGTCACTGGCGGCGTCGGACTCAACGTCAAAATGAATGGCAACCTGTTCAAGTCGGGCATCGTTGACGACCTGTCCGCCCACCCGCTCTGCTCCGATACTGGCATCTGCATCGGCGCAGCCATGGCATACGAACTCGCGCACGGGGAACTGCAGCCCATTACGCTAGACAACGTCAACTACGGCCCAGAGTGGGACGATGACGCCATCGAGAAAATCCTTAAAGCCTGCAAGCTCGACTACACTCGACCAGAGAATTTCGAATCTGAAGTCGCCTCTCACCTTGCCAACGGAAAAATCATCGGCTGGTTCCAGGGCCGCATGGAAGCAGGGCCGCGCTCCCTTGGATGCCGATCGATTCTCGCCGACCCGCGCACCGTCGATTCACGCGACCGCGTCAATTCAGTCATCAAGTTCCGGGAATTCTGGCGCCCATTCTGCCCGTCCATGAACGAAGCTACCGCTGATCGCTTTCTCAAGCGCTACACCACCGCGCCGTTTATGATCATCACCTTCGACGCCACCGATGAGGCCGCAGAAAAGGCGCCCGCCATCGTGCATGTGGATGGCACCTGCCGGGTGCAAATTGTCACCCCGCAGATGAACCCACGCTATCATGCGCTGCTGCAATCGTTCGAGTCCATTACCGGCATCGGCTGCCTGCTGAACACCTCGTTCAACATCAAAGGCGAACCCATCGTCTGCACTCCGCACGACGCCATTCGCACCTTCTTCGCCACTGGACTCGATGCGCTTGCCCTCGGCTCCTTCCTCATCGTAAAATAATACGGCCATGCTGAAGCGCACCTTTGACATCACCTCGGCGGCGATGGTGCTCATTGTGCTCTTCCCCGTTCTCGTCATCACCGCCATCGCGATCAAACTCACATCGCCCGGCCCAGTCTTCTACGGTGCACGACGTGCCGGGCTCAACGGCGCCCCCATTCGTGTGTGGAAATTTCGCACCATGGTGACCGGTGCCGACAAACACGCCAGCGTCACCATTGGCTCAGATGCACGCATCACTCGCATCGGCAAGCTGCTGCGCGCGACCAAACTCGACGAAATCCCGCAACTCTGGAACATCCTTTGTGGCCAAATGTCCGTTGTCGGCCCGCGCCCGGAATCGCTCGACATCGTTGAACAACACTTCACCGCCAGAGAACGAGAAACCCTCGCCGTTTTACCCGGCCTCACCTGCCCCGGAAACCTCCTCTACTACGTCTTCCACGAAGACCTGCAGCCCCCGGCAGGCCAGTCTGCCAACGATTTCTATGTCGCCCACCTGTTACGCCCAAAGTTACTCGCCGACCTGCACTACGTCCAACACCGCAGCTTCGGCACAGACATCGAATTGATCATAGACACCATTCGTGTCATCCTTGCAAAATGGCAAAACCGCACCCCCCACTGGACGCCAATATTCGCCGAAACACCTCCAGAAAATTGGCAAGGAACCCTGTTCCGCGGCGAGAAAGAACAGACAAAGTAGGCAATCCAGATCCGCAGAGTTTAGCCTAATCCACTCCCCATCATTCTACACCAAAAGTGACAGCATTCTCCAATAAACAGGTGGAAATGGCTTTTTGTTTCTACCCGGAAATGGTTCGTCTCAGGATGCACGCTCTCCGCAAATTGGTTTTTGAAACTGCAGAGAGGCTAAACGTCATCGACCACATAGAAGAATCGCTGAAGTGGGGCGAACCAAGCTATATCGCGCCTAAAGGCTCAACCATTCGCATGGGTTGGAAAGCCACGGATCCAGACTTCTACAGGTTGTACTTCCATTGCCAGACGTCCTTGGTCAGTACCTTCCGCAAAATCCATCCGCACTTAGATTTTGAAGGCAATCGTAACATAAAACTCTCCCTCAATCACCCGTTAGATCCGGTGCCATTGGGTCATTGCATCGAGTTAGCATTGAACTATCACTCCCTGAAGCATTTACCTTTGCTTGGAGCAACGATTTGAAGACTCGTGAGATGAAACCGACAGAGCGAACCCGCACTGAGTCGCCTTCAACCTGTTGATTATTAAATTCTTAAGATTGAATACAGCTGAGCATTGTGGAAGTTACAGTGGGCAGTCGCTATCGGATCAGATGCCGGTCAAATCACTCATTATCTTCTAAAGATCCGGGCGTTATACCGTGAAATTGGAGCAGAATGTTTACACTAATTATTCAGTTATTCAGTCGCCTCGCTTGATTCGACAGGTAGTTTCGCTATCGTTTCCGCTATGGAAGCCGTAGCTCATCCCCGCCTTACCGAGGAAGAATACCTCACGCATGAGCGCACCGCCGAGGTTAAAAGCGAATTCGTAGACGGCGAAATATTTGCAATGGCAGGTGGCACTGAGCAGCACAGCCTGATAGCGGTGAATTGTAGTGGGCTGATACATGAGGCGTTTAAGAGCAGACCATGCCGCACCTACAGCAGCGACATGAAGGTGCGCTCTGAGGCAGAGGGAACCCATCACTATCCCGATTTGTCTGCACTTTGCGGGCCACCGGATTTTCTTGATGCAAAACGCGATGTACTGCTGAACCCGTCTCTGATTATTGAGGTGCTCTCGGCCACCACTGAAGCCTACGATCGTGGACGCAAGTTTGCGTTGTATCGCGGCATTTCTTCGTTGCGAGAATACGTGCTCGTTGATCAGGGCGAGGTGAGGGTCGATGTGTATCGCTGGCAGGACGACGGTTCCTGGGTGCTGCATTCGTTCGACAGCATGGATGCCGACATTCACCTGGAATCAATCGATTGCCAACTGTCCGTGCGCTCGATTTACGACAAAGTTGAGTTCATCTCGAGTTGAATCCCAAGTGCAATGTCTGGCAAAATCTAGCCGACTCTCCTGCCCGCAAGCGCCTTGGGATCTCCACGTCGAAGTAGTTGTTGCCCAGTACCTGGCACCGAAGGAATGGAAGACGCTGGATACCGCACACTTTTCAGGAGTGTGAGATCCATGGGCAGTTCCTTTTATGGAACCCATCAGAAGCACTGCGCGGACTCATACCTTCCTGAATGGTTACGAATATTTTGCGGATAAAATGAAAAACTCCGTCCCCAGGAAGGGAACGGAGTTTTTCAAAAAGATTGGATCAGTTCAGGGAAACAGGTTCTGTGAGTTTCTGTGACCGTAAGGGACGGAATCCGCTGAGACTGAAGTCGGGTTGGGTAGTAGGAAAAAGTCAGGCCTGAACGACCTTAGAAATCTTACCATATGTTTCGAGCAATGCCCCTTGCTCATCAACGTCGAGGCTATCCATAACCTCAACGAGGTTGGCGACGATGTCTTCACGCATGCGCTCCACCAGATCGATTCCCTTACGAGTGATCTGAACCATCACCTTACGGCGATCGTCTGAAGCGTGCAGGCGCTGCACGTAGCCCAGTTTTTCCAGGCGGTCTACAAGACCAGTAGCTGCGGCAGTTGAATGCCCCATCTTCTTGGAAATGTCTGTCATTGTCAGGAAATCCTCGTTCGCCAGATATCCTAAGAGGAAAAACTGGGCAAAAGAGACATTACCTCGATTGAGTTCTTTTGAGAGATTAAGAAGAAATGAGCGCTGAGTGAACATGATGAAGTCAGCGAGCTTACTCGCATCACGTCTCACAGTTTTTTTCTGTTCGTTTACCGTTTGCATGGTCTGATTTCCTTTCACTGTTATAAACCTATCCCTTACAGGTTTGTGTGTTTCGGGATATAATAAAAGCCATATATTTATGCTTTTCAAGCAAAAACTGTATTTACCATAATTAGCATATGATTCCTGATAGCTCGCGGGCCCTTACTTAATAGTTAATTTCACCCAATAATCAAGTCTGAATCTCAATATTTGCAAAATTATCACCCATTATCACCCGGTTTTCGCAACAAATTTTAGGATTGATCGGGGGTTATTCACACTTATTAGCCGTTAGGGGAGGACAGACATCAACAACTGTGAACCCTTATCCCAACGAAAAACTCTTTCCTCGTCGACTACTCAAGGAGTGAGAAAGTGTCTCCATACCGGACTGTCGACGCTCATTGGAATTGAAATTGGCATTGGAATTGGCGACCCGCAGAAGGCTAAGTTCTTGCTTCGCGAAAAATAAGAAAATCCAGTCCTCCGGGACTTAAAGTGGAGAGGCAGGCTATGGGAAAGACATCAGTCGACGAACAGACTGACCCGGCGCGAAGCGTATGCAAACCGGCGAAGCCAAACCTCAGAGCTCCGGGGGCGATAAACCACATCAGGAGTTCAATTCTCCCGCCAACCCGATTAGTCTTTCCCTGCGCAATCGTTGTAGATCGCGAAAATCCGGCCTAAACTGGCCTAAACTATATCGCTTTCGGGAATGCGGAGAATATTGCTGATGCCCTCAGCAACTTTGAATGGCAGTAAAACTTCATTTTTCCGTCACCGTCACACAACCCAACCTCCTTAGCCCCTCGATCGAAGTAAAATTCACGCTTCTCTTCATCTCTTTCTGGCTATTCGAAGGTGACAGGATTTCCACGAGATATGACCGAAAGTTGTGGATGAGAGTTGGCTGGGGGTAGTTGTCAGGGGAATCCGAACCGAACCTGACCAAACCCATGAAATCTATCCAGATCGAATCCTCATCCGAACTAGAATCACTGGCGGCAAACGTCGTCTGCGGCAGTGAGCGATCTAGAACAAATCGCCCGTGAGGGAGCCCAGATGATGCTGCAGGTGGTACTGCAACTCGAAGTCGAGCAATACATTGAACAAGCACGGTGGCAGCGTGACCACGAAGGCAAACGCCTTGTCGTGCGTAATGGATCGCTTCCCGATCGTGAACTGCAGACCGGTCTTGGGCCGATGGCAGTCCGACAGCCGAGGGTGAACGACCGGCGAGAGGGAAAGCAGTTCACCAGCTCCATTTCTCCTCCGTATAATGATGCTTTTGACTGAGGCTAGCTTGTTTTCAGATTGGCCTACGCCACGTCTCCTATTTCCGCCGTTATTAGCTTCCCGCGATCAGTCATCGCATACACTTCGCTATTTCTTTGTCACGACGGCCTTCTTCCGCCTCGGATAGAGGGTGGTGCAGATCTCGCAGTGGGTGCCGTTGCAGCCTCGAGCGGTACAGAGTTCGCGACCGTAGAAGATGATTTGCAGGTGGAGTTTGTTCCAGCGGTTGATAGGAAAGTGGCGCTTTAGGTCGACTTCTGTCTGGACGACGTTCTTCCCGTTGGTGAGGCCCCAGCGTTGGGCGAGTCGGTGGATGTGGGTGTCGACGGGGAATGCCGGGTGGCCGAAGGCCTGGGACATGACGACGGAGGCGGTCTTGTGACCTACGCCGGGCAGGGCTTCGAGGGCATCAAAGTCTTCGGGAACCTGACTGCTGTAGTCATCGGCAAGGGTGCCAGAGAGCTCCGATATGGCGCGCGCTTTGCGTGGAGCAAGGCCACAGGTGCGGATGGCATTTTCGATGTCCGCTACGGGGACTTCGGCCATCGCTGCCGGGGTATCGGCCAGTTGGAACAGGCCGGGTGTCACTTTGTTCACCCGCTCATCCGTGCACTGTGCCGACAGAAGCACGGCGATTAGAAGGGTGTAAGGATCCTTATGATCCAATGGTATCGGCGTCTGAGGATACAATTCCTCAAGCCGAGTATTCACGTAAGCTACGCGCTCCGCTTTCGTCATTAGTCATGTGTCACTACGTGACTACCGTAGCGGCAGAGTCTTAAAGGTGCTTTTCGCGTTTGATGGTCGACGCCATCTCTCGCACGTGCGGCGCTTTGAGTCGACCTTCCAGAATATCGAGGCTCTTGGCGTAAGAACCTTCGCGAATCACTTCGATGTCCACCTGACGAGTTCCCCATGCGTTCATGGTCTTCAGATCAGGCTTGTAGAGGTCGACGGTTTTGGTTCCAACCAGCGCACTGCCGTAATCATCGACTTCGTAGACGTAGGGCAATCCTTTGATGCGGAAAAGTGTTCCCATCGGCATGTGGGACCAGTCAGCAGCTGCGCTGCGAAGTCTGCCGTATTTCAGTGGACGGCCACTGGCACTGAGGTTTTTGTAAATGCCTCCCATCTCGTTTTCTTTATCCGAATAGGCAGTCGTCCGAACGTCTGTAACCACTCTTCGGTTGGCAAACATTCTCTCCACTGAGCTATCATTAAGTCCAGAAGTCAGGGAACGCACGCCAGAGCAGCTCACAGAGCTGAATAATGCAGTCATTAGGGTTAGAAAGCCAACGAGTCGGATCATTTTTTTACGATATGTATGTATAACAATACTTTTCCTGAATGCTTCTCAACGTCAAATCGTTGAAAGTTTTATGATATAGAAGACGTGGCGCATCTCAAGAAGTTTTTGCTTTGACAAGCAACAGAAACATCCTGCTGGCCTCAATTTTGTCATGTTGGGCAATGAGGAGCATTTCTGTAGGGATTTATTGAATGAATTGCGCGAATTACGGACCAGGCATGCGCGTTCACCTTCCTTCGAGCCGTAGAGATAAATTAATTAAAGTGAACGAGTGGCGCGTCTGCGGCGGCAGTCCCTTCTTCGATTTCGCCGATGACCGTGGTATCGGGATAGCCTGCTGAAACGAGGGCTGCGACACACGCTGCGGCCTGCCCCTGGGGAACCATCGCGAGAAGTCCACCGGACGTCTGGGGATCGAACAGGAGTGGAAAGGCGGCGTCTTGCGCAATTTTCTGCGGCGTTTCGAGACCATGCATGGCTCGGCTGTTTTGCCGATGCAGCGAACTTAGAATTCCGCCACCTGAGGTTTCGATGGCACCATCCAACAGCGGGATGGCGGCAATTTCCAGGCGGGCGATGCGCCGCTGAGGACGCAGCATTTCCAGCAAATGCCCGGCGAGCCCGAAGCCTGTGACATCGGTGCAGGCGCTGGCCGAGTGGGCGCGCAGAATTTTTGAGGCGTTCAAGTTCGACAACGCCATGGAAGCGATGGCGGAGTCGATCCAGCGACCGCGTGCCTTGAGTCGCATACTGGCGGCGAACAGCGTTCCTGTGCCGATGCTTTTCGTTAAAATGATCGCATGTCCGGGCAGCGGTGTCGCTTTCTCCATTGTGCTGCCAGGAGCGGCGAATCCATTGCACGTTAATCCTAATGCTAACACATTTCCTTCAGCGGTGTGGCCTCCGTAGAGCGCTGCTCCGGTTTCTTCTAACACATCGACGACTCCAGAGAGAAGCTGGAACAATGTCTCACCGGCCACGGTGTCTGAAGCGAACGGGATCAGCGCAGTGGCCAGCGCACTGTGTGGCTGGGCACCCATGGCGAAAATATCGCTAAAGCAATGCAACGTCGCAATGCGGCCAAACAGCAGCGGATCATCGACTAGCGCAGGTAGATAATCGACGGTCTGCACCATCTCCATTCCATTCGGAACTGAGAACACGGCAGCATCTTCTGCATGATCGAGCAGAGCAAGCGCCGGACTGCTCGAGCGCTCGCTGCGCAGGCGGTCGAGTGCTCCCGTCAGAATGCCGCTGCCCACTTTTGCAGCGCAGCCCAGGCAGCGCATTTGTGATCGGCGGCGCAGTTCCGAGACCTCGTCAGCCAGCGTGTCCGTGCGAAATTCTGCGGCGAGTTCTGGCGTCTCCTCCATTCCCGGCATCGGCGGAAGATCCTCGAATTTACGCATGAACTTGCGATCGATCCAATCCTTCAGCTGCCACATCATCGGCGATCGCCACGCGAGAAATTTGCGGGAGGCGACCGCTTCCTTGCTGGCGGTGCCGATCAGGCTGAGGAATTCTTTCTGCGGGCGGTAATTGCTGAGCGGCTCGCCATTAAAAAAGTGCCGCAAATTTCCTAACAGCGGCTTGGCCATGCGCACGGCGAAAACGCCGGACTTCGGCCGCGGCTTACCTTCAATGGTGGCTGCATCACCCGCACCGAATACAAACGGATGCGAGATCGACTGCAGCGTAGGCGACACTAACAAAAACCCCGCCGCGTCCGTTTTCAGGCCGGCATTGGCGATCCATTGCGCAGGGCTGGCACTGGTGACCCAGAATAAATAATCGGCTTCGACCGTTTGTCCTGATGCGCACAGGAGCTGCCCTTTGCTCACTTCCGTGACGCCCTCGTTCAGGTGCAGGGTGATGCCGCGTTCCTCAAGGAGTTCCTTAAAAATCCCACGCACCTTTGGGTTGTGCGTTTCGAGGATCTGTGTCGCGCGATGCACCAGAGTGACGTGCCCTTTGTCACCGAGCCTCCGCTTCATACATAGCGCGATTTCCACGCCTCCTGCGCCTCCGCCGACGATTGCGATGCGCTGAACATTGTCAGTCGACTCCGCTGCCTGGACAATGCCATCCCACACTTTCAGCAGCTCCGGAACCGGCTTGGATGCAATGGCAAAGATATCGGCGCCCGGCACATTTTCCATGCGCGGGGTGCTGCCAGTATTGACCGATACTGCATCAAAGGCCAGCGGACTGCGCCCATTCAGCAGAACCTTTTTTCCCTCAAGATCGATTCCCGTGCACTCCGCCTGGACAAAGTTTGCACCCGCATACTGGCACAGTCGCCGCACGTCGATGTGCGCTTCATCGTAGGAATAATATCCGGCAATGAACCCCGGCAGCATGCCCGAATACGGGGCGTGCGCGACATCGCTGACCACCGTGATTTGCACACCAACCAGCGGCTCCATGGCCAGCATTCGCAGTGCCAGCGCGTGGCTGTGCCCGCCGCCGATCAGAACCAGGTTCTTTGCGACGGGAATGGCGGCGAGCGCGGAATCCATTGGCGTGATCTACTTGATCTACTGTGCAGGGATTGCACGGAAAGCGATCTCATCGATGCCCACGGAATCACCGCCCTGGCTGCGCGCTCTGATGCGCAACTTCACCGATTGTCCTTTGCTGAGTTTGAGCTCCGACAGGGGAACAAGGTGAGGCGTGTGCTCCTCTTTCGCAGCGAGGAAGACGCCGGACTGCGCAGGCTTTTCTCCGAACCCTGAGCCTGTATCAACATATAGTCGGTAGTTGCCGAGGGCACGGTTCGAGAGGTTACTCTGAGTGTAGTTCCACAAAATCAGATGCGAAATGGTGGCATCACCGTCGAGTGGATTGACGATCTCCAGATCAAAGGTCGCGCGCTTCTGGCCGCCGCTTTTGCCCTGCGGGGCATTCGAGAACTGCAGCGACGACACCCAGCCTCTGCGGTGTGCGGCGGTCTTCACTGTTTCGTCCGTCAGCATCGATACAGGCTTCTTCAAGCCAGAGCTGTCGATGACATTTTCCAGTCTGCTCTCATACGTGGCGACAGTGTCGCTGGACGAAATCGCTTTGGGACTGAAGTAGACGGCGCTCTTGTCGGGCTTGCTCATCGGGTGATCATTGAGCAATTCCTCTGGCGTATAGAAACCGACGCGGCCCTTGGTGGCGGCGCGCACGGCTTTTACTTCGTCAGCAGTGATTTCAGGAGCGGCATTGCCCCAACTGGCGCGCGCATACGTCATCACCGCGGCGATCTCTGCATCATCGTGCATGGCGCCGAGTGCGGTCATGGGCGGCACACCTTTGGAAGGATCGAAGACCTTGCCATTGACATCAATTTTGCCCCAGATGCCGTGCAGCACCAGCTTGATCATTCGCTCTTTGTCTCCTGTGGCCCATTCGCTACCGACCAAAGGTGGATAAATATTTGGCAGTCCCTGGCCATTCGCCTGGTGGCAGGTAACACAGGAGCCATCCTTGAGGAAGATCTTCTTGCCCACGTTGTACTTCTTCATCAACTTCTTATCTGACTTCAGAAGGTGCGCGTAGGCGGCGCTGATGTTGCTGGTGGGCTTTGAAAGGCCGAGTTCCAACTTTCCGGCAATGAGCATGTCGGCCTCAGGCATTGCTGCGCGGTCGAAACTTCCATCAGTGAAGAGTGCTTCTACATCAGGGCCGAGCAGTGCGATGGCGCTGTTGAGCGAGTTGCGGATCCACTTGTCGTTTTCTTTACCTTTCGAAGCCACGGTCAAGAAGATGCGTGCGCCTTCTTTTCCGCCCAGCCATGAACCGCCGGAAAGTGCTTCGAGCCGGACGCGCGGACGTTCGTCTGCAGCAGCGGCAAGGAGATATTGCTCGGGCTGATCCAGCAGGTGGAGGCAGTGACGGACAATGCGAACCGCCGCAGAACGCACGCGATGATCGCTAGCCGCGAGACACTTGCCCAGCAGTTTAAGGTCTGGCTGCTGGTGCCCCCATGTGGCCCAGAGTGATTCAAGAACGAGGCGTTCGTCGCTGGCATTCGCGGCAGCAAAGGAGCGAGCGGCCTTGAGCACGACGGCGACATCGCGGCCGCGCAGCTCGAGGTGCGAACGCTTACGCGCATTGACCTCAGGCAGCTTCATGTTTTCGAACAGTTGCTCGATGCCTGCATCAGCGATGACGGGTGGTTTCACCAGCGGTCGCGACGGATAAGTGATGCGATAGATGCGGCCGTACTTGCTATTGCGGAACGGGTCACGGGCGTTGTGCTGCATGTGGCCGATGAGCGTGTTGTGCCAGTCGACAAAATAAAGGCTGCCGTCAGGGCCCACTTCAAGGTCGCACGGGCGGCAGTTGCCGTCGGAAGACACGATCAAATCCTGGCGATGTTCACCTTTGATCTCACCGCCGTCTTCAATGGTCTTATACTGCTTGATGCCGAGGAATCCGATGGAATTCGTGTAAAGATAGTCGCCCTGCACATCATCAGGAAAGTGACTGGAATGGAGAAACTCGGAACCGGAAGTCGGGCGAATGTGATGCTCATAGTTGAACTTGCCAACGTTCGGCATCTCTGCGGCGTGCGGAATTTTCATGCTGTATCCAAGCATCCAGAATTGGTCACCGCCGGAAGCATCATTGAGAAAGCTCTGGCCATACTCGTCATGCGCGATGCCCCAGGGATTATTGACATCGCGTTGGAACACGCGCTCGACTTTCCACGAATGCGGATCAAAGCGCCATGCGCCGCCATCGGTCATGCGCTGCGGGCCCCATGGGGTTTCTACTTGCGAGTGCAGGAAGCGGCCTTCGCACATGAAAATTCCGCCGCCATTGTCGACGTCGAAAGCAGAGATCGCGTGGTGCGTATCGTGTGGATCGAAGCCGTCCAGCAGGTATTCCTTCGTGTCTGCCCGATCATCACCGTCCATATCTTTGTGCAATGTCAGGTAAGGTTCCTCAGAAATGTAGACACCCTCAGGAGTAACTTCGAAGCCGATCGGAATGTGCAAATTTTCAGCGAACACGGTTTCTTTGTCCGCGCGACCGTCGCCATCGGTGTCTTCGTAGATGAGCAGTTTGTCGTTCGG
The DNA here is from genome assembly GCA_051270635.1 of Verrucomicrobiales bacterium. Taxonomy (GTDB): domain Bacteria; phylum Verrucomicrobiota; class Verrucomicrobiia; order Verrucomicrobiales; family DEV007; genus JAGROY01. The sequence goes on from JBNMNB010000006.1 coordinate 42,430, forward strand.
CATTGGGCCACCCGGCTTGTAGTGAGGATAGGACGGCACGGTGGAAACCCAGAGGCGTCCTTTGCTGTCGAAGCCTATCTGGCATGGGTTACCGAGGTTCGGGAACTCTTGTTCAGTGGCGAACACGGAGACTTCGTAACCTTCAGGCAATGTGAATTTCGCCAGTGCTTCTTTCTCCATCAGGAAATCTGGCGTTCCATTCTTCTCCGATGGCTTGTAATTGGTGAGCACTGGAGTGAGTGGCCGCGTCACGGAGTCATCGACTTTTAACGAATCGGATCTTCCTTGCGCGATCGCCCAGATGTTCTGGTCGCGAAGCACCGTCATTTGCCGGATTTTTTCGATCTCCTCAGGGTAATTGAAGTTTCCGTAGGGTGCCCAGCGTTGGCCGTAGGCATGGACGCCATTGAGCATGCGGTAGTCATTGCGCCAGAACCACGACTTATCGTAAATCGCATTGCGAAGCAGCTCGGACGCCTTTGAGTCGTCGGCTTTTTTGCCGAACAGACTGTCGACCAAAATCGGTGCGAGCTTCTGATAGCCGTCACCGGAAAGGTGGACGCCATTGATGGTGAGTTTATCCTCAGGGGTTGCGAACCATTCCGCAGTCGGCGTGAACAAATCGATAATGTCGACTTTTTTATCCATCGCCACTTCGATCATTGCGGTGGAGTAGGCAGAGAGAATCGCGTTGCGCTCTACAGCATCGGGCAATGCGAAACTCGGGTGCTGCGACATGGCGATCGGGGTGGCGAGCGCCAGCCGTGGAGCCTTTCCACTGCCATCGTAGGAACGTGTTAGTGTGTGATCGATGAAGGCAGCGAGCTCCGCTTTAAAATTGGCGACGCCATCGAAACCATCGTACGATTCATTGAAACCGAAAAAGGCGACGATAGTGGAAGCGTTGATCAGTCGCAGCCATTCGTCAGGTTTCGGGTAGTGGCCCTTGCCGTAGTGCGCGTTGATTTCTTTGCGAAATTCTTTCGCGCCGGGGAATGCCCAGGGATCGGGTTGTCCAGCTTCTGGACGAAAGCTCGGCGTATGGCCGGGGAAACCCATGTTGCGGAATGTGATCTCGGCGTCAGGAAACTGCGTGTGCAGCAGCATCTCAAAGTATCCAAAGTGCTCCATGCGCTCTGCCAGTGAATTGCCAACAAACACGATGGTCTCACCTTTGCGGGGAGTGAGCGGCAATGCGGTCGCGGGCGCAGCTTCTGCTTCTGTGACAGGATCAGGCTGCGGGTATGCCGGGCGGGTTTGGTTCGCGCGCTGCTCTTCGACACTGGTGATAGTGGTGTTGATCGGCGGGCCTTCAGGCGTGTCGGCGAGAGCTTCAGCAGCGAAGATGGCTGAAAGGAATAGGCAAAATCGGAGTCGCATAGAATTCTTTACGGGTTCATTTGATCGAAGTGGAACTTGCCGCGAATCGCGGCGGTTGTCTCCCTCAATTTGTCAAATCTGGCCGGAAGACTTCCGATCCCAGCAGGAATGGAAATATTACGCAGAATGCTGACGAACGTGATACTCATCGCCTGGCGCAGCGCCGCGTGCGTGGCCACAGTAGCTCCGCCTCCCCCTCTGGGCACACAATTCCTCCCAAGCAACACCAGTTCCAGGGTGATCCAGATCATAGTCAGGTTCTGCGCAGAAGACGCAACGATCCAGTGGAGATCACTACCGGATTCAATTCAACTCAGCTCAAAAAAAGTGACAGCAAGTGGCCTCTCAAAGTGGCATCGGCGTCTCGCCGATTAGCAGAACCCCAGCTCTTCATCCCTCCCCCCTAAAGCCACTGCCGTCGGACTGCCCTGCCCCGGGGCGAAAATCCGCATCTTCCCACGACCTACGAAGCTTTTCGTGATTTAAAAGCTTTGTCTAGCTGAAGCTCCAGAGCAAGCAAAGCAGAGCAGAATAGGGGCCTTCGAATCTATTCATATTCTTCCAGATCCGCTGTGATTAGCAATCATTGCCGCTACCCGTAAAAGCGTCACCTTGCTCTAACCAGCGATCACTTTTCGCAATTGATCAAGGTATGCGGGCACTGCTTTGTAGGGATCTTCTTTGGCTTCGTACTCTAGAACGACGAATCCCTGGTAGTTGGCATCGCGCAGGAGAGTGCCTAGTCTCGGGAGATCGGCGGCGAGAGCACTGGCTGCTCCGCGAGGTTTCATTTCGACTTTGACCTGCACGTTCACTGCCCAGGGCGCCACCTTGGCCAGATCAGCGTATGGGTCGTCGGTGTGGAAGTTTCCGGTATCAAGGTTGACGCCAAGCCAGGGGCTTTTCACGCCACGAATAATCTCCAGCATTCCATCGACTTCGGCGACAATGCCGCCGTGATTCTCAAGTCCCAGGAAGATGCCTCTGGTGCCTGCATAGTCACAGCATTCTTCAAGACTGGCGATGCAATTCTTGATCGCCAGCGCGTGCTCGATGCCTTTCGGCGCACCCGCGAAGACGCGAATGTGTGGAGCACCGAGCACCGCAGCACGGTCGATCCATTTTTTCACATCGGCAATCTGCTGATCGAGAGCAGCGCCTTCTGGCAGTGCAAAGTTGTTGCCGATCGCGGTGCCACTGACGGCGATGCCGCGCAGGAATGCCTGACGCTTGAGTGCGATGTAGTAGGCATCATCGGCGTCTTTTGGAAAGTAGTAGCTGGTGAGTTCTGCGCCCTCAAGCCCAAGATCGGCGCAGTAGTTGAGGAACTTTGGCATATCGAGCTTAGCGGGATCTGCGAAAAAATCGCGAAACGAATAGGCGGCGAGGCTAAGGCGCATGGAGGGCTTTCCTTTGCGCTGCGGCGGCTCGGACGCTGAGGATTTCTCTGGGGCGAGCGCCGTCAATGCTGCGCTGGCAGCAGCGAAGTTGAGGAACTGACGGCGACTGGTGGTGACGGAACTTTGAGTCATGTCGCGATTGTCAGGCATGGAGGTGGGTAAGGTCAATAGAAGGATGAACGTTGAATTATGAATTATGAGTCTGCTGGACTTGGGGCGAAGAAATGCCCTCATAATTCATCCTTCCACTGGTGGCGCATTCGGTTTTGCAAAAGCGTCCGTGTTCCTGCTCGCAGGATTCGCAGATAAAGAATTGGGCATTGCAGGCGGTGTTGCGGCAGTTAACGTAACGTTCCACCGGGCCATCGCAGTTGACGCATTGGCTGACAATGGTGCGATCATCTGAGCGATTGACGTCGACACCGATGCGCTGATCGAACACGTAGCACTGGCCTTCAAAATGTTCGCCGCGTGCAGATTCATCTTTGCCATAGTTGATGATCCCGCCGTGCAGCTGCGACACATTCTGAAATCCTTCGCGCAGCAGGAAGCCGGACAATTTTTCGCAACGGATTCCGCCGGTGCAATAGGTGAGAATTTTGCGGTCTTTCAGGTCTGCCATGTTGTCGCGAATCCATTGCGGGAAATCGCGGAAATTGTCGACGTCAGGGCACACTGCGTCGCGAAAGTGTCCCAGGTTTGACTCGTAATTATTGCGCCCGTCCAGCACGATGGCGTCACCTTCTTCGATGGCAGCTTTCCATTCTTCCGGAGTGAGTCGCTTGCCAGTGATCTCATTGGGATCAATGTCAGAATCCGCTTGCAGCAGCCCGAGCGTGACGACTTCGTCCCGCACTTTGATCGATAATTTTGGAAAAACATGCTCAGCAGCAGGGTCGACTTTGAACTCGATCCCCTGCATGAGCGGATCTTCGTGCATCACGCGCATGTATTCTTCCGTAGCGGCACTGAGGCCTGAAACCGTGCCATTGATCCCCTCCGCAGCGATCAGGATGCGGCCGCGTAATTCCAGACGAATGCACAATTCGCGGTGAGCGGCCGCGAATGCTTCCGGATCTGGAATGGGGGAATAAAGGTAGTAGAGGAGAACCTGTAAGGCGCTTTCCTGGGGCATGAATTTTGATTGAATATTCGGCAGTTGCGGGACGTCAAATCTACACGACAATTAATCACCCGCAGGGGAAACTTCTTCCCTGGCGGCCCACTATAAAAAAGACCAATGAAAAAAGGAATCCTCATCTTCGCAACAGCAGGGTTGCTCCTTTCTGGAGTATCCTGCGGACCAAATACACAAACTGGCGCTGTTCTCGGCGGACTCGGCGGTGCCGCAGTCGGCGGAATCGTCGGCAATCAGTCTGGACGTGGCCTTGAAGGCGCAGCCATCGGTGGTGCACTCGGAGCTGGCTCCGGCGCTCTCATCGGCAATTCTCAGGACCAACGCAACCAACAGCGTTATAACGATGATCGCCGTCCCCCCGTACGTCGCTACGATGGCTACTAGTTCTACTGGTATTCAGTAGCAATGCGATCATGGCGACTGACAGTCTCCATCACGACATTGCTGAAACTACTTCAGGAACCCGGCTTGGGACATCCCAGCCGGGTTTTTGTGCGTAAATCAGTCATGATGGCATCAAAGCTGAAAATCCGCTCCTTACATTCCAAGCTGCTGGTGCTCCTGGCTTACCTCGCAGTTTCCGGCACCGAGGCCCCGGCACAGGTACAGGGCTGGCAGCGGGCGCTTCCCGGATGGGAATATCGCTTTCCGCGCGACCATTTTGATCATCCTGACTTCAAGACAGAGTGGTGGTATTTCACCGGACACTTGCAGGAGCAGGGGGGCAAGGGTCGGGAGTTCGGGTTCCAGGTTACCTTCTTTCGTCAGGGTGTGCGGGCACCGGGAGACCGAGGCAAAGTTGCTTCCCGCTTCGTGCGCGATCACTTTTACTTCGGCCATTTTGCGTTAACGGATCTTACTGGTGAGCGGTTCTTTTTCACTCAGGCGATCAGCCGTGGTGCCTTTGAAGAGGCTGGGGCAGTCAATGATGGAGCCGTAGGTGATCGAATTGTCTGGTTGAATGACTGGAGCCTGACATTGCGCGAGGAAAACGGTTTTCACAGTGTGACGACCAATGCCACGGATGGTGTTTCCCTTGATCTGCATCTGGTGCCACAAAAGCCATTTGTGTTCCATGGCGTGGACGGTGCCAGTCAGAAAGCAGCGGGGCCAGGTAACGCATCGCACTATTATTCCTGCAGCCGAATGCAGCCTGCAGGCACGTTGATAATCGATGGTGAATCGATCGCGGTAGTGGGCGAAGCCTGGCTGGATCGGGAATGGGCTACCAATCAACTGGCTGCTGACCAAGTGGGATGGGATTGGTTTTCGCTGCAGATGGACGACGGCTCAGAGTTGATGATTTACCAACTTCGCAGGAAGGATGGCAGTGCTGATCCCGTGTCCAGTGGCACTTGGATCGATGCCGTTGGCAAGTCGACGCATCTCACATCGGATGACTTTACCTTGCGGCCACAGGAGTCCGGCTTCTGGAAAAGTGCGAATTCAAAGGCCGACTATCCGCTGCGCTGGAAAATTGCAGTACCTTCATTGGGCATCGATCTCCTCAGCGCCGAGATGCTGCAGCAGCAGGAACTTTTTCTTCCACCACTGACCTACTGGGAAGGCGCAGTGGAAGTGACTGGCTCGCACCCGGGGCGTGGCTACATGGAACTTACTGGCTACGGTGGAACGATCAGTCCGCTCTCCGGCAGTCGCTGACGATCAGTGCAGATTCAGGCGCTTAATAATGAGAAACTTGTTGGGAACTTTCAGATTTTCGATTCATCTTACTTTTCCATGACATCTTGCCTAACGCCCGGCGTTGACGAAACGTTGTCAAGTTGATGATGTTTCGCCAGATGACTAAAACCATAAAATGGGTTGTTCGCTTGCTCGCCGCTGCCGGTGTTCTGCAGTCATTTGCCGCACAGGCCCAGTCCTGGCCCGGGACATATGAAGCGCCGACGGCTACCTGTAAGGAGGGCAGCTATGCGGACGGTCTTGCTTATCAAAGCAGATCCTACGTCATCCTCAGCAGCGAACGGCTGGCTGCGGGAAGAGTCAATGAGATGGCCACGGTCGCCGAATCCGTGCGCGGTGCGCTCGCGCGCTTTCCCTTGGATCTCCTGCCGGATCGCCAACCAACGTTGAGGGAACGGCACCGCGATGTGATCCGCATTTTTCCGACCCAGAAGAGTTACCTGCAGGCAGGCGGCCCAGTAGGCTCCAGTGGATACTACAACGCGCGCAGCAAAGAAGTCATGGTCAGCAAGGAGTTTCTCATCGAACCCAAAGGCAATGGATCAAATCTGGAGCCACGCCAGCGCTATCGGCTACTGGTGCATGAACTCGTGCATCAGGCGATGGCTGAGAATGCTGTGCTGCTGCCGCTGTGGCTGTCAGAAGGGATTGCCGAGTATCTTTCTGCCGCGCAATTCGCACCTGGGCGCTATCGATTCAACGCGAATCAGCGGGACATCGTCAACCATCTGCGCGCCGTCTGGCTGCACGATCGGCGCAACACCATGACCATTCCCACCGTGGCGTCGCTGGTGCAACTCGACTCCCGCGCGTGGAGTATCGACAATCGCACCAACAAAGGAAATGCTTACGCAAAGTATGCCGCATCACTGCTCCTGACCCATTACTTCCTCGAGCTTGCCGCGCGCGATCTTGGTGGCCTCAGAGATTTCCTGATAGAGTCAAAAGCAACCATCAGTTCCACCAGAAGTGGCCGCTCCCGCCGCAATCGTGGACGACCGGCATTGGATCAATCCCCTCTGTGGAAAGATCGACCAACCGCTCTCATACAACAACAGCTCACCATCTTCTGGAGCAGCAAAGGATTGAAACTAACCTTCACCCCACACCGCCCACCCGATTAACGCCCATCTGAAAGCAGCGTCCCAAACCTGCCACCGGTGCGTATTTTCGGACACCCCAGAGGAGAAAGGGAAACAGACTAGACTGGCTTCAAAAAGGTGATTACCGATTAAGAACAAGGGCTTATTCGTCTCGGCCTGAAGTCACCGAGGCGGATTCCCTTGAAGTTTTGTAGTCGGCCTCAGCGCAGAACATTTTTTCCCTTGCATTACGCTTCTGGATAGAATAGTTAACCATATGGTTAACTATTCCGACAGTGGCCTCGACGATGTCTTCCGCGCGCTCGCGGATCCGACGCGGCGGCGCATTGTGTCGGCGCTGGGTTCCGGGGAGCGCACGGTGGGTGAACTTGCTGAGCCACTGGCGATGTCGTTGCCTGCGGTATCGAAGCACCTGGGAGTTCTGGAACGCGCTGGTCTCCTGCACCGCAGGAAGACAGGCAGGCAGCACCATCTCCGCTTTGATCCCGAAGCACTAGCCCCCGCGACCGAGTGGATCGAATCCCATCGCAAATTCTGGACGGGCAGCTTTGATAAACTGGCGGCCTATCTGCAATCGACAGAACCACCTGTAACCAAATAGAATAAGATCCGTGGAACCTGAAAGGCCGGGCGACTGCCGAGTGGTTCATGGAAAAGTCGATTTCCGCGTCGGCGGCACCTATCTCCTGCGTGTCACGACGGGCTCGATTGGCGAAGTGGAAGTCACTGGTGAGTATCAAGAAATCGAGCGACCGAACCATTTGTCCTTCACCTGGCGCTGGCAGAACAATCCCGAAGTAAATTCAGCAGATTCAGTCGTCGAGCTTCGCTTTACCCCGCAGCCCGATGGAGGAAGCCTGCTGAAACTTCGGCAGGTCGGCATCGAGGTCGATGAAACTCGTGCGCATCACGGCGAAGGGTGGAATGGTGCATTCGACAAGTTGGAACAATTTTTCTTAAACTAACAAAACCACAAACACCTGAATATGAGCGAAGAAAACGATTGTGACCAAACAGAAGACCGGACACCAGGAATTTTCAGCTGGCGAGAGCTGGTGACACAGGATACCGACGCCAGCAGCAAATTCTACTCCGAGCTATTTGGATGGAAACAGGAGACCATGGACATGGGAGGCGGCAACATGTATCACATGTTCATGGCAGGTGATCGCCCGATCGCCGGCATGGTGCAGCCGCCAGCAGACAAGCCTGATGTGCCGACAACGTGGATCAGTTATGTTACGGTGGAAGACCTCGAAGCCACTGTTGCCAAAGCCCAGGAAATGGGTGCGCACCTCTGCATGCCCATCACTGAGATCCCAGGCAAAGGCCGATTCGCCGGTGTTGCTGACCCACAAGGTGCGCCGATCGCCTTCTGGCAGTTCGTCTAACAACCCGCGAATGTTTCTAATTGCGAATGCTCCGATGGAATGGAAAACCATCGGAGCATTTTGTCTTATCGGCATAGTCCCTTGATCCAGGCAACCAGTTGCGGTACGTCTCTCGCCTCGGGCGGCATATAGACGATACCACCGCTGGCACTGTCTCCGATGACGCTCTGACCATCAGGATAGGCCGACGGCTTCGCCTTCCCTTCCATCATCTGATGGTGAATAGTTTGAATCTGTTCTTCGTTCAATGCCACTTTCGACTGAACTGCCAGCCGAATCGAAACCCGATGCAACGTCAGTTAGAAGAATTGAACAATCGCACTGCCTATGAAAACCGAGAATTATACGATCACTCAGCTCGACGCCGTCCCTGCTGTCCCCTGCCCCTGCGGACAGGCGCGGCGGGCCTTTGCAGATGAACCGGAACAACTGGCAACTGTGCATCTCGTCGATATCAAGACGGATGCGCGCACCCATTACCACAAGCGCATGACTGAAATCTATGTCGTGCTTGAGGGAGAAGGTGAAATCGAATTAGATGGCGAACGCTTTCCAGTTCAGCCGATGACATCGATCATGATCAAGCCGGGCTGTCGGCATCGGGCAATAGGAACTGAAATGCGGATATTGAATGTTCCGATTCCGGCATTCGATCCTGAGGATGAATGGTTTGATTAAATGAATGGGCGCTGCGCCGAATTCAGCGAGCCTTACTACTAGGGCTAGGGCGCAGGTGTGCGTCTGAGAATTTCGCCGATGCAGCCGTCGACGTCGACACCTGCGGCTTCTGGGCCGGTGGCGGCGGAGACGCGGTGACGTAACACAGCGCCGGCGACACGTTTGACATCGTCAGGGTAGACGGCGTTTTGTTTCTCCAGAAAGGCGCTGGCTTGTGCGGCACGCATGAGTGCGATGGAGGCACGCGGCGAAAGATTACTGGCCAACTCGCGATGGCTGCGCGCGGCATTTGCAATGCGCACGATGTAACTGCAGATGGTATCTGCCACGGCTACATTCTTAACCGCGCGATGCGCCTCAAGGAGCTCATCGACGTGCATGATGGGCTGCAGCTCTTCGACATTCTGCCCGGGCGAACCATCGGCGTGATGACGCAGGATAGCGGTTTCCGTTTCCTCTCCGGGAATGGTCATCTCGATGCAAATGAGAAAGCGATCGAGCTGCGGTTCGGGCAATGGGAACACGCCAGCTGCATGAGATGTGTTCTGTGTAGCGATCACGAAAAACGGTGACTCGAGCTTGCGCGTGACGCCGTCGATGGTGACCTGTTGCTCGTTCATACATTCCAGCAGCGCACTTTGGATGCGCGGGCTGGTGCGGTTGATCTCATCGGCGAGAACGATATTACTGAACACCGGGCCGGGCACGAATTGAAATTGATTCAAGTCCTGCCGGAACATGGAGTATCCGATAATGTCTGACGGTAAGAGATCTGGCGTAAATTGAATGCGTTTAAAGTCGCAATCGATGGAACGCGCCAGCGCATGCGCAAGTGATGTCTTGCCGATGCCCGGCGTCCCCTCAATGAGAACGTGGCCGTCGCACAGCAGAGCGATCAATAACAGGTAAGCGGGCTCATCGGCCCCGAGCACAGTATCAGCCAGTCGCTGATGCAAGTTTACGAAAGTTTCGGTCACAGTGAAATTGAGCGCGCTAGCACGATGGTTGAAATGGAATGATCATCGTTTTAACAGACCTGGGAGTTGGCATCAATCTCTCGCTCGATTTTCTACGCTGCGTGTTGACGTGTGAATCTCGCAAGTCGAGGGGTTTATTCAACGTCAGCGCTACTGACGCGAATGCGGGCATAGACGATTGCCGCAGCCGTTTCCTCGTTCTGACGAAAGGTCAGCCGCATGGTGCCGTCACCATTGGAATCATTCGCCTGAAGTGCCATGGAAGCCGTGGCATCTGTCCAGGTTTCCAGATCACTCGAAGTCTCGATCGCGTAATTGGCTGAGTCTGCACCGACGCGCCAGGGGAACGACAACTCGAGCCGTGGTCGGCGATCTCCGGTCATGTTATCGGTGAAAAGGTCTATGCTTGCCCAGATTAATCCACCACTGGAATCCGGGTGGCTGTCGCTGGTGCCAAAGGCGTATTCCGCCAGAGCATTTAACTGATCGCCATCTGCATCGATCGCCGGATCGCCGACGAAAGCGATCGCATCATCAGATCCTGGATTGCCGCCGATGGCTGTGCTTTCACGCCATGCTGCAGCTTGAGCGGAATCAATCGTCGCCCCTGGACGCATCAGCACCAGACTCCGTCCTTCACGATCGGCACCGTCAGGCCATGCACCGCCGTCGCCATATTCAAAATCGACCAACGGAATGCCAGCACCAAAAGAGAGCTTCAGTCGCTCTCCTGAATTACTTAAATTTTTGGTGAACGCTCCGGCGACGACGGGCGCAGGATCAAGCGCACCGTAGCGCATCTGGAAAGCGGCTGCATTGCTGACGACTACCACTCGCTGCCCCGGCGCGATGTTGGTGAGGTCACCATCGGCAAAGTTAAATTCGATTCCCTTGGTGAAGCGCACACTGGTCAGGTCTAACATCGTCGTGCCCGTGTTCATGATCTCGATGAATTCAAAGCTTGATGCCGTGTAGGTCGCATCTGCTGCCAGTTCTTCGGCCGATGGTGGCGCTGGTTGATAGAGGACTTCGGTGATCAGCAACTTGCCGACGTATGCGGAGATATCCGGCGCGCTGGCGGTGAATTCTACGGGATCCGACCAGTGGCTGTATTGACCCGATGCTCCAAGATGACGCACGCGGGCGCGATAAGTCTTTCCCGGACGGACGGCTTCGGCAGGAATCTGCATGGATCCGATGAACTCTGCCATTTCGCCAGACTCCCAGACGGGCGTGATCTCGTATACCCAGGGCTGCGTTGCATCGAATCCTTCTGCATCCGGAACTGTAATCTCACCGATTCGCCATTGCATGCCTGCAAAGTCTGTCGCCATTTCAGTAGCAGAATACGCAGAGGTCTCAAACACTAATCCGTCCACTGGAAAGCCCTCACCGCCCGTGTAACTGATGGTGGGCTTGTCAGGCACTGGATCATTGGTATTGGCCTTATCGTTGAGCAGGCGATTCACTGCATAACTCTCGTCCTCTGAAACGAACGTCTTGTAGTAGTTCAGCATGCCGTCCCAATTCTGCTCGGCAGTGGGCAGCCTGGGATTGTTATCATACCAGATCCCTCTCTTAACCGTGCGGCGGTGGTAATCCCACATCGCGTGGTTGGCGTGCACCAGGTCGTTCTTGTCGTCCGATGCAGAAGCGATCATGCGCGCCAGTTCTTCGAATGCTTTGGCACCTTCGCCAGAGGTTACCAGAAGGTCATAGGCCTCGCGCGCTCGGTTGTTCAGCTCTGTCTCTGCCTCATCATGACGGAATACGCGCTGGAAATTCTCCCAGATGCTTTCGGCTCGCCAGTGATTCTTACTTTCCCAGCTTAGATCCAGATCCCATGGGAAAATCGACCACTTGCCCGTTTCTGGATTGTGATAGTGTAAAGCATTCCAATCAGCTCGGGCATCGGTATTGTTGACAATGGTCGTGGCGACCTTGTGATTCACCACTTCGGTGATGTCGATATTCTCCTGATACCACTCCAGATCCTGATTGCGATTCAGCTCTCTGGACAAGCTGCGCGCTGGTGCCGTCCCGACTTCTTCCGCCTCTCCCTGGTTGGTTTGCGTCGGACTGCCGTTCATTTTATACATGTTGCCATCCGGCATATTGCGCTCGTTTAAGAAGCGGGCATCTGGCTCTTCGATTGCAATATAGAGCCCCCAGAAGTCTCCTTGATCCTGGTCATCTGGATCTGCCTCCAGCGCATCATCGACGATGCGAAGATGAAAGAAGTGGGTGTTACAGGCTGGGACATCGAGTAAATTGTAGAATTTAAATCCAGCCGCTTCGTTGAGCACCATTCCCCCCGTCGATTGATCGCCGTTGAACCATGGACAGGTGCCGGTATGCAGTGCGAATTTGTCCCACTTTTCCTTGTACGGATTGCCGTAATTATCGTGCGCCTGAAAGCGGTGGCCGAGGTTGAAGTTGATCTTGGTTTTGTTCTTACCGGTAGTGCGCGTCGATGCGCGCCCTTTGATCCGATAGAGCACATGATCGTAAACTTCGCCGTTGTAGACGAACGTTCCATAGTAGCGGTAAACGCCATCGATCGGCCCGGAATAATGACACCTGAGAACGTCCGATTCCAGCGAGATCAAATGGTAAACAGGAACCTTCGTTAGCGCCTCTGAGGCGTAGGTCACCACAGGTTCCGACCCTGGGCGAAGGGAGCCTTCCCAGTCCGGCACACCATTGTAAACGAAGTAGGCGAAGTTCGGTTGAGTGTCGTCATTGAATGGAATACGCACCGAATTTGCTGCCGCATCTGCCACCGTAATCCGATAGCGCACCAGCCGCCGATGCTGCTGCACCTCTGCTGGCACAGTCGCCGTATAGATGGCATCACCCGCAACCGCGTCACCTCCGTCGCCGCTATCATTCATCGCAATGTCGAGCCATCCCGTTTCATATTCCTCGTCCGTGAGCCGCACATATTCGCCGGGCTCAACGATCTGGTAATGCAACATCGCACTGCCCACGCCATCTGGGTCAGTGACCTTGACCGTCACCTGCACCGCATCGCCGCTCTTCGGCTCATTCGGTGAGTGCTCGACCTGGCGCACATTCGGTGGCGCTGACTCCGAGTAGACAGAATTTCTGCGCCCGGGCGTCGCCTCGGGATCCGGATCAGCGGCGGCCTTGCGAGTGAGGTTAAGATCAAACGAAAGGTCGCTGCCGCCGAGGCTACTGTTAAAGACCTGAGCCGCGATCACATTGCGCCCCTCCACCAAAAGACCAGCGACGCCAGTCAACTCTTCTGCTTCCCACTCTGCTTCATGCGAACTATCCGCCGTCGTCGCCACCGTGACGTCGCCACTCACATTGAAAGCCAGCACTTGCGTGCCATTGATCCACACGGCAACACCATCGTCGACGTAGTGCCCGAGCTCCAGGCTGCCGGGGATTTCGTTCGGTGCGATCTCGAACTCATGACGGAAAAAGATGCTGGGAAAGTTACCCTGCATGTCAGTGATTTCAGTGGCATCATCGCCGTCGCCAAATCCGATCGACGTTCCTCCCGTGAGCCAGGTGGCATCTTCCGCAAAGTCCGGCTGCCGCCATGCATCTATCGGATCGGAAGCTTCTGAATCACCCAGCCGGTATTTCCAGTTTTCGGAATTCTGTCGCAGCAGCACCTGCTCAGGCAGCGAATTCGGTGCCTTCGAGTAACGCCACGAGCTGCCCAGATCATTGTCCAGACTTGCATCGAGCAACTCCATCGAGCCACCACGTCCCGCTGCCAGCGTCGGCCAGGGAAATCCCACCTTGTAGTCGACTTGGTCAACTCGTAGTCCCGCAGCATTTTCCAGCTCGATGCTTTCGCCATTATTGCTCAACTTTCCGCTCCAGGGCCCGAGTGCATCAGCGCCAAATTCTGCTTTAAGATCATCAGGATTGCGCGCGATCAACAGGTAATCCCCGGCCGCGATTGACGTGCCCTCGGGAAAAGTAAAGTCGACCGCACTTGCCAATTTCCACCCTGACATGTTCACCGTATCCGCACCAGAATTGTGCAACTCGATAAACTCAGACGCTTCCGCTGGATCTACCGGCTCATAGTGAATCTCATTAATCACGATTTCTCCACTGGCGACACTGGCAACCGACAATGGAAAGAACGCGATAGCGTTGAATGCGAGGGCAGCAAGGCTTCGGGCAAACTTCATCTGGTCACCCTACCAGTTAATCAGTGGAGAAACAATCGCAGGAAATGCACCTTTTCATTTCCGATTCATCTGCTCAATCTCTGCTGGTGCTGTGTCGCGAATGGGCTAGCATCCCAGTCTACTGGCTCAGAAATCCTTTTCCTGCTTTTTTCGTGCAACCGCGCAAATCCCACCATTCCTCAAACTCACGCCCGTCCTCGTCATCGCGTGGTCGATCTGATTCAAAAGAACGCGGCAGAGGCCGCTCCCGGGAGCGCGACGGAGCGCGGCAAAACCGGCACGCTGACATGTCGAAAGGCACCGCAGTTCATGACGAATCAGACTTGCCCAAGATTCTTGAGGCCGCAGGTGAAGCGCCGCTCCTGCTGATCCTTGATGGAGTGCAAGATCCACACAATCTCGGCGCCTGCCTGCGCTCTGCCGATGCCGCAGGCGTCGCCGCAGTAGTTGTGCCAAAAGACCGCGCCGTTCAGCTGACGGAAACCGTCCGCAAGATCGCCTGTGGCGCGGCAGAAAGCGTTCCCTTTGTCGCCGTGACTAACCTCGCCCGCTGTCTGCGCGATCTCAAGAAAGCTGGCATCTGGCTGGTCGGAACTGCCGACGAAGCCACCCAGTCCATCTATGACATCGAACTCCACGGCCCCACCGCCATCGTCATGGGAGCCGAAGGCGCAGGCGTTCGCCGCCTCACCGGCGAAGAATGCGACTTTCTGGTACGCATTCCCATGGCAGGATCAGTAGAATGCCTCAATGTTAGTGTCGCCACTGGCGTCTGCCTGTTCGAATGCGTGCGCCAGCGTCTGGTAAAACAGGTGGCGAAGTAATCCCACCCATTTCAAGGCGCAGTCAGTGCCGCTCCATTGTCCTTGGCCGATAACTTCTGCAAAAACGGCACAGCGGTGCGCGCCCACTCAACGGCATTGGAATACGCCCCGGCTCCTGAGCCAAAGCAGCTGCGCAACATATCGGTATCGATGATCCCGGGATTCAATGCCACCGCTGCCAGGCCATTTTGACCATTTGGCAGCTCCTGAGAGAGCGCTTGCGTCAGGCCTTCGATTGCCCACTTGGTCGCGCAGTAGGGAGCAACATCAGGCGATGTCGATCGTCCCCAGCCAGAACTGAAATTCACCACCACACCAGTGCCACGTTCGATCATCGACGGCAGGAACTTTCGAAGCACCGCATGGACGCCTTTAATATTAACGTCAATCACCCTGGCGAATTCTTCCTCGGTCACCTCCCACAGCGGCGCGTTGGCATTAATCGTGGCAGCATTGTTCAACAGAAGATCCGGAGCACCGACCGAATTTAAAACCTTCTCGGCAAAAGCCGCAACGGACTCTGCATCCGAAACATCGCACGGAAAAAACAAATGCGGTTCCGGCAAACGATCACGCAACTGCTCGATCGCCTCCTCCGTGCGCCCACAGCCCGCCACCGTCCAGCCGTCGGCAGCAAATCGTTCTGCCATCGCACGCCCAAGTCCACGCGTGCAGCCAGTAATACAAACAACTTTACTCATGCAGTCAGTGTAGGAAATGCCAGCCAGTCGTCACGCCTGATTGTACATTTCTAATTCCAGATCGACAAATATGGCCAATGAAACTCACGGCGTCCGAAACTGCAGTTCGTCTTGCTCGAAGTGCAGGTATTTTTCGGCGCGCGCCGTTTCCTTTGCATCGAGCGGAACTCTAAAGGTCATATCAGCAAAGGTTCCCGTTCCCTCCACTCCATCGACCAGTAAGCGCACGGTCGCCGAGACATCGCCGTCGAGTGATTCAAATTTGTCCGGCTTGGCGATCGCCGCAGCTCGGTAGATGTCTACCAGGTTGTGAGCATTGCGTTCATCGACCGCTGACTGCGCTTTTCCTGCAATGTCCCAGAACGATTCATCGAAGAGGACGTAGACAAAAGCAACGATGACGAAGACGATGTAAAGCATCAGTCTCCGCATCGGTGTTGATCCTTGGGCGCGATCGGTCAGGCTCATTTCCTTCTCTCGTTTTGGGGTAGGTTGATAAAGTTACACCTCTTTGATGCGCTGTCATCTGCCATCGGATTGAATGACGCTGACGTGTCCGCCAGCACGAATGACGAAATTTTCCCTCTTACGAACGGAACTGGCGGGTTATGCTGTAGGCGATGAAAACAGATTTGTGTGTTGATCGATGTCTATTCGCCCTGGTGTTACTAGGCGGGCTGTTGCCATTTAGTATTGAATTGTCAGTGGCAGAGCAGACGGCCAAGGCTCGATCACATGCAGGGCTGCAAGTGTTCTATGACTTTGGCGAAATAGAGGGTTCGCTCGTCCACGACCGTGTTGGTGGAGTCCACGCATTGGACTTGAAGATTGAGAATTTGGGTGCGGTGACGCGCGCAGCCGGGACGCTGACAGTCATAGGCAATTCCATCATTCGCTCCGAGAAACCAGCAAAACGACTGAACGCTGCCATCAAGCGCTCGGGGGAATTAACGATTGAAGCATGGGTAACGGCAGCGAAGACGGATCAAAATGGCCCGGCGCGTATCATCTCGCTGTCCAGGAATGGCAGCGAGCGTAACGTAACACTGGGGCAGGATGGGGCAAAATTCGACGTGCGCCTGCGTAGCACGAAAACCAATACCAACGGCATCCCTTCCGTGAGCGCGCCCGATGGCAGCCTCACCATGGAGCCGACACACGTCGTCTACACGCGCAATCGTGGCGGCACAGCACGGGTCTATTTGAATGGCGAAGAAGTGACCAAGGGTAAGGTGGCCGGGTCACTTTCCAACTGGGCATCCAGTTACACGCTGGCCTTAGGAAACGAGCACTCGAAAGATCGCGTGTGGCTGGGATCGTATCACCTTGTCGCGATCTTCAGTCGTGATTTGTCATCGGCAGAAGTGAGGCGTCATTTCAATGCTGGCCCGGATGCTGAAGGAGTGTCCCCCGCACCTGATATTCCTGCAGTTGATCCCAAGGTGACCCACTTTGAACAGAAGATCGCTCCACTGCTGGCGAACCATTGCCTGGAATGTCACGATGCGGTGACGAACGAAGGTGAGCTCGATTTTTCGCGCAAGCTGACGGCTTTCAAAGGCAACGATGAAGGCCCAGTGCTGGTTGCGGGAAGCCTTGAGGATAGCCTCCTCTGGGAGTCGGTTGAAAGCGATGACATGCCAAAGAATCGCACATCACTGACCGACGAAGAGAAGCAATGGGTCAGGCAATGGATCGAAGACGGTGCCGTGTGGTCAAAAGAAACCATCGACCCGGCAGACTATGCGCACGGGAATACCAGCGATGTCTGGGTGCAAAGACTTACACTACCAGAATACGTTGCCACTGTGCGGGCAACTGTCGGTGTTGATATTGCAAAAGAAGCGCGCGAGTTGTTGCCTCCTGAGCTGCGAGCAGATGGCTTCAGCAATACCGCCTACAATTTGAATGTCGATCTTAAGCGCGTAGAAGCCTATGGACGACTGGCCGAAATCATTGTGCAGCGGATGGACGTCAAAGCATTCGCCGATCGCTTCGAGAAGAATCGCAAGTTCACTGACGATGACATGGGCAAGCTGATTTCGAAGATGGGCAAGTGGATGCTGCGTGGGCCAGTCGAAGAGCGCGAGATCATCGCCTATCGTGGGATTTCGACCACTGTCGCCAGCGCTGGCGGCAGTTATGACGAAGCCGTAGGCTACATCATTGGAGCAATGTTGCAGTCGCCGCGTTTCCTTTACCGGGTGGAGATCCAGCGCGGCAATGGTGAAGCTTTCCCAGCAGGCGAGTATGAGCTGGCCGCTCGCATCAGTTACATTCTGTGGGGTGGCCCGCCAGATCGAAAGCTGCTGGCGGCAGCGGAAGACGGCGAGCTCTATGATCCCGAGGCAACGAAAGAACAGATCGACCGGATGCTCAAGGATCCACGCGCGGTCGAGCGCTCGCTGTTGTTCGCGTCCGAGTGGTTAAACCTTGGCCGACTCGGCAACTTGCGACCGAATAGCGAAAAGTTCCCTGACTGGGATCCCGCGCTCGCAGCTGACATGCGTGAGGAATCGCTCGCCTTTTTTAAGCACGTCGTCTGGGAGCAGAAGCGTCCCATGGCAGACCTGCTCAATGCGCAGGCCACCTTCCTCACTCCGCGTCTGGCCCGGCACTACGGGTTGGAAGTAGTCGAGGTCGATGAAACTTCCAGCAATCTCACGCAGTATGATCTTACCTCCGTGCCTGAACGTGGTGGCCTGCTGACTCAGGGTAGCGCGCTTACCGTCGGCGGCGATGAGGCATCGATGGTGTCGCGTGGACTTTTCATTTTTCACGATCTGCTGCGGGCAGTGGTAAAAGATCCACCGCCCGGTACCGACACAACGTCAGTGCCCACGAAGCCCGGGCTGACGCAAAGGATGGTTGCCGAAACTCGCCTCGCTGACCAGTCATGCAGCGGTTGTCACTCAAAATTCGAACCATTCGCCTTTGGCCTGGAAAAATTTGATGGTCTTGGTGCTTTCCACGAATTGGACGAGCATGGAAATGCACTGCGCGAAGATGGGCAAATTCTGTTCCCCGGCGACCCCAACCCCATTGCATTCAAAACTTCAGCTGAGCTGATGGAGCTGCTGGCGAGGAGCGAACGGGTACAGCAAAACATTACCTGGAAGCTCGCGCAGTTTGCACTAGGTCGGCCGCTGGGAGGCAATGACGCCACCACACTGGGAGAAATCCACCAGACAGCAAAAACGCAAGGCGGCACCTACGCTGCGACTGTCACCGCCATCATCCTCAGTGATCTGGTGCAGCTCACGCGAACGGAGCTCGCACAACAGTAGATCTCAAAAATCCATTTTGACCTTCCCCTCAGATTCCCCCATATTCCTTTGTCTCTAACCCGTAAGTTCCCGTTATGAAGAAAACGCTTAGTCGCCGCACGATTCTCAAAGGCCTGGGAGGATCGATCATTGCCTTGCCATTTCTCGAAGAGATGGCGATGACCAAAGCGCTCGCTGCACCTGCAGAAGCGGCCGTCCCCGTGCGAGCCTTCAATCTGTTCTTCGGACTCGGGATTCCGTCGCCCCTGCAGACGGAAGGTTTTGATGGCGTGTTAGAGCCCTTGAAGCCGCTTGGCGATAAATTGCTCATCATGCGCAATGTCGATCAGGTACGCTGTGATCAATCTGGCATCAATGCCCACTTCGATGGAGCATCCGGTGCCTTCACTGCGACACCACCAGATGGTGAAGCGCGCTCCGGCGGTGCATCGATTGATCAAATCATACGCCACGGCCACTATGCAGACGGGATGCCCGCCGGCATGGTGCCCACCCTGGTCGGTGGCACTTTTTTCCGCCGCAGTCGCGTCAGCCGTTACGTGCATAGTTACAATCCTGACGGCACGGTCGCTGCCACCATGCAGGAACTCCCACGCGATTTGTTCCAACGCGTCTTCGGCACTGTCGGAATTTCTGGTGATGAAAAGGACGTCCGCCGCGAGCGTCTAAAGCGCAGTGTGCTGGATTCCGTGGTCGACCAGTATCGCCATTTCACCGGTGCAAACTCGCCACTGGGTTCAGCATCAAAGTCACGCGTCAAAGACCACTTGGATCGCATTCGTGAATTCGAACAACGCGCATTCGAGATGAAAGAGAAGCATCCCAACGCGCCGGACACCCCGCCTCCATCGAAGCTTCTACATGGTGGAATTGCCGATCCCGGCGGGCAGGGAATTGACATCACTCTAGAGGAATTGACCACCGAGTGGAGACTCATGGCAGACCTCTATGCACTCGCCATTCAGACTGATCGCACACGCTTCGGCTCGCTCACATTCCTCGCCGCTGGCGAACGCATCCGCCTCACCGGTTCGTATGAATACGATGGGCGCAAGGTTTTTGACTTCAATGATTCCCGCCAGTTGAACGCATCAGGCGATCAGGGCTGCAGCCACGAATGGTGGCACAAGTTCAACCCTGATAATGAAAACGCATCTTTGCGCGCCCACGCTCACATGAAGATGCGCGAACTTGCCTACTTCCTGCAGCGCCTCGACGGTGCGGACTCCAAAGAAGCCAACGGTAAATCCATCCTCGAGAATTCACTGATCACCATTTCCACCGAGTCCGGCGATGGTCGTCACAATGATGTCAAACGCGAGTTATCAGGAGTCTTCCACGCCATTACCGGCGCTAACGGTCGCTTCAAAACCGGCCAGATCATGGACGTCGGCGCAGAAGGTCTCGACGTCTACAACACCGTCATCGAAGGCATGGGCGTCAACAACCGACTCGGCCCCACCGACCGCGAACACCAGCCAACCGATGGCGTCAGGGTTTGATTATTCTGAAGCTGTCTCGTAACACGCTTTTTAGCATATCACTTCCCTATTGAGCGATCTGAATCTTTGCTTCCATGAGATAGAGTGAACGCTTGTAGGCGGATTCTGCTTCGCCTTCTTTTCCCTGGTAACGGTAAATATCACCGAGAAACATCCAGCCTTCTGGATCAGGAACTGCAAGTGCCGCGAGGTGTTTCCTCTGAAAGTCTTCGGCAGAGGCGTAGTCGCCGCGTTTGAAGCGGGCGCTGGCCAGTAGCGGCCAAGTATGCGGACTGCCGGGCACTGAGGCATACAATTTTTCCGCTGAGCTGAGCATGCCGATTCCTTCATAAATGTGTCCCAGATCAAGTCGCACATCCGGCGAGAAGGCGAATTCTTTTTCCACACTCCGGCCTAGAAAACCGATCGCCTGCTGGCAATTCTCAAGCGAGCTGGCAGTTTCGATCAGGATTCCCATGGCCTGCATACTGTCGCGCAGCATCGGCTTGGCCAGGAGGTCATAGGCTTCCTGTTCGCGTCCCATTTCACGCAGTCCGCTAGCCAGTTCGATGTGCATCAGCTTGCTCTGCGGAAGTGCCTTTAACCCGGTGGCGAGCACGCGCACTTCGTTGGTGTGATCGTTGATCATGGCAAAGCTGCGGGCAAGTTCGACGAAGTCTTCTGTCTTGGGTTTGCGCAGGCGTTTGTGACGCAGGAATAGCGCACGATTGTAGGCTTCGTAATCCGCCATGCCTTCTGCCAGCAGAGCATAGTTCTCAAGCGTGACCGCATCGTGTTCGTCGTCTTCCAGTTTGTTGTAAAAGGCGAAGGGTTCATCGAAATTTCGCAGCGCGATCTGCAGTGAAGCGATCCGTTTGCCGAGCGGCAATCGCTTGGCTGGCGGACTGGTTTCCATCAACTTTGCAGCTCCCTGAAAGGTCGCCAGGGCACCTTCCAAGTTGGCCTCTTCTTCAAGCAATGCGCCGAGTTGCAACCACGCTATGACGTCGTCCTGATGTTCGGCGAGCCAGGTGCGGTACCATTTTTCGGATTCAACGTAGAGCCCGGAATCGCCCAGCAGCAGTGCCAGTAATCGGGTGAATTTTTCCTCTCCCTCCACGGGGACAACGCACTGCAGCAGCAGCATGAATTCATGCTGACGATTGAGGTCATCATAGAGTTCGGCGATACGATCGAACGCGCTCTTGTCACCAGCAACTGCGAGCCGAATGTAGTGGTCGAAGGCGAGTGAAAAGCGATCGCTCCACTCCGAGTATCGGGCCAGCATGCTGCTGTAGTGGCGGTAGGTTTCGCTGAGTTTCAGTGATCCATCGGCGTGGCGGCGCACGGTTTCTTCCAGGCTCATCTGACTCTCGGGCAGGTTCTCCACGAACGCCTCTAGATGCGGAACCATCTGGGTGATTCGATCAGCGTGTCCGGCGGTTTCCACGGCCGTTTGCAGCAAGTCTTCGTGAATGCCTTCCGGGCCTGCTGCCTGAATTTTCAATTCGGCCATCAGGATGTCGAGCGCATCACCCGGGCGGTTGGTGGCGCGCAACATGGCGACACATTTGGTGCGTGCTGGGTCGGGCAATTCTGCCAGCGATACTCCTTTTGCGGTGCAATATGCCTCGGCAATGCCTACCGCTGTTTCTGGGGCGCCGGCGTATCCGGCAGCGTCCATCATTTCGCTGAGCATTGCCGGACTGGGCTGGGTGCCAGTGCCGCAGAAAGTTCCATAAATTCCTGTCGCCAGCCTGGCCTGGTTTTCACCCACAGCACGCTGGCCAAGGGCACGGTAGATTTCGATCCGCGCTTCATCTGGCATGGTTTCGTGGTCGTTGCCCGCAAGCACAGCGGCAGCAGCGGTAAGCTCGTCGGCCTTGGCGGCGCGGATGGCGGCAAGTGCTTTGGTGAGAAGTGGGACGCCGTCGCCCGCATCGGGCGGGCTCTGGGGGCTCTCAGAGGCAAGAGCCTCAACGGCATCACGCAACACCTCGAGCACGGGTGCTTCCAGCACGTAGGCAGGAGCGGCAATGGGAAGCGTCTCCACTTTCTCAGCCAGGGCACGTTCCAGTACTTCGTTGCCCTCCTGTTGCTTGACGACTTCAAGTGCGCGGCGGTGCTTGCCGTCTTCCAGCAGGCGCTCGATCAATTCCTGGTCACGAGGCACCAGAAGCAGCGCGGCTACCAGGCAAAATAGCACGACCATGCCTGCCATCAGCGGGCTGAGAATGGTGGCCTTCGACTTTGTGGTGACAGTGTGAGAGTGCGGAGTTTTCATATTTCAGAGATTCCGGTTCTGGGTGATGGAAGTTTGCGAGCGGGCGAGCGTGACGCTGACGGTGGATTCACCTGTGAGAAGGAAGCGCAATACACCTTCTGCATTGGCAGTGGTTGTTCCAGCCTTGCCATTGATGATAATTTTCCAGTGGCTGCCAGGTTGTGCGCCAGCCAGATTGACTTGATAATTTTCGCGCAGATCGTCGCTGATGAACTCCGCGGACTCCGCATTCAGTTGCGTAAAATTGAGCGGCGCTATGCTGTCGCGCAGGTATAAATGGTTCGGCACGGCAGCATTTTCATCCCCCAGCACTAACTCTGTGCAGCGCGTCCCTGAAGTGTGCACATAGATCCAATCGTTGTGCGTGTTGTATCCGATCACTCCGCGTGAGGCAGCCATGTCTGGAACGCCTTTGTCCTTTGGCAGGCGAAAGGTTGTCTGCAAGCCGTCGTTGACGATCACCCAGCGATCCTCACCAGCACGGAACAACTGCGTCTGGTAACTGTCGCGTGTGAGTTGCGCAAACTCACTCGCGGTGATGGCATGCAAGTCCTGCTCGACACACCAGTTGTAGACCTTCTGCAACGACCTCAATGCGCCCAGTCGAGAGGCGCTGTAGAAGTGGTAGTAAATGTTCGCCGGCTTCAGTCGCCGCGGCCCTTCGGTGCGCTCGAAGGTATCGATGACCTGGCTGAAACCACCAAAGAACGGGCCTTTCCAGTCATTGGTGTAGACGAATTCGTTCTGATTGGCCGCATGGATCTGCAGCTCGCCATCCCACAGCATGACGCGCGGCGCAACATTTGCGATCCACGAATGCTTGCGCGAAACCACGGTGTTGCCGCCATTCATGTTTTCAATGCCCAACCGCTGGGTGATCTTTAAGGCCTCGGCGCCGGGGCGGCAATTGCCCGACCACAGCATCACTTTGACCTTCTTGTCGGCGGGCAGCAATTGTTCTTCGATGTAGGAAATGGAACCCGCGATTTCGCGTTCGAGGCCGATCTCCGGATAGTCGACCGTTGCCTGAAGCTTCAGATTTCGGCGATCGTAAAGCGGGATGTAACCCTCGTCATCCGCAATCCATACATACGGATGGGAGAATGCGTGCGACGCAGCTTCGATCTGCGGCATCTCGAATATGGTGCGGGCAACTTCTTCGTAGCGTTCTCGCTGCGTTGGATCCTGATCCACTTCCATCGCCCTGACATTCGCCTCAACGACTGAGACAGTGATCGGAAAAGGATACTTCTTGAGAATTTCATCGCGCACGATTTCGGCACAGATCTTGTCACCATTGAAGTAGGAGTAGCCGGCAAAACCATCGCCATCGATGTGACTGTAAAAGATACGACGACCGGCGCGGGTGCTGGTGTCGGGTGCTGGGAACTGTCCCTCCGGCCACAGGCTGGTGAGAAAGCCGAACGGATCCACCAGCGACAAGGTATCGTCTGACGACGCCTGGAATGTAAAGTAGGGTTCAAGCAGGGCACCGCCCCACGGCGCTGCATAAACCCCGTCGAACGTGACCGCATTGGCGCGCTCATCAAAGCAGGACACTGAAAGGAAAACATTCGACCCTATCGGCGCGCGCAGGTCCGTGATTTCAACAGGATGCGGAGTCACGGGAGCTTCGAAGTTCATGATCGACTCATCGATGCGATTGATCTTCACATTGCTCGGGCGCTTTACTTGATTGAATGATCCCCAGATGCCGAGTCCCTGAAACAAGCGGGCGCGCTCGACTTCCCGCTGGAATGGATACTCGCCAGCGAATAACACTTTTTTGCCGCGCGTCGTTTGTTTCAACACCCAGTCGACATACCAAGCTTCGCCGGCGTAGGGCAATTGCAGCTCCGCATCGAAAATGACTCCCGCAAACCGGTGCCCCAGTGTCTCCGGAGGCGAAACCTTGCCGATGTTGACATACTCCAATTCGTAGCCCAGCCACTCCAGCGGCATCTGCAGACGCTCCGCAGTCATCGTGTCAGCCGCCCAGACCTGGCTGCCTTCGCTTTCCTCTTCAACATGGCCGAACAGCACAAGAATGCGACGGCTCTCTGGCACGACTGGCCCGGTGGTAGTACCATCCAGATTGGGCGTGGCAAGGTAAGCACTTGCGCCGGTCTCGACGATGCGGGAAAGCGTTTCACTGGCGACCGTGCTGTCGTCTTCTGCCACATAGTCTAACACATACACCTCACGGCCTGTGGCCTTGATGCGGTGGATATGTTCGACCAGCGCTTTGCTATCGGTTGGCGCGGTGGGAATGTAAGCCTTTTTCTTAAAGTCATAGCTGCGGAACACCGATTCGATCAGCACACCATCGATGGCTTTGCCGAGATCCGGCAGGAGGTCAAACCCGCGGTTGATCACGATCTGCTTGTCAGGATAGGCCGCACGCAAACTCCTCACGATGTCCACCAGGCTCATGGCACAGCGCGCGCGATCCTTTGCGGACTTCGCCACCAGAGCCACGCTGTCGGCAGTGTCGAGAAAGAATCCATCGAAGCCACGCGCAGCAATCGGCTTCGCCAGTTGCTGCAGAACAAATTCTTTCCATGCAGGATTCGTCACATCGGCCACCGCACCCTTCCATACCGGGTTAGTTGCCTTGGTCAGCAGCCCTGCCTGTCGGGCCGCTTTTAAATGTGCACCGTCGGCTACTTCCACCAGACTAATGTAGCCCAGATACTGCCGTCCAAGCGCCTGTCCCGCTGCGAGATCCGCGTTGGTTTGGGCACCAAGTATTCCTATGTCATACGCGAGCAACTCCTCTGCGTCCGGCTCAGGCGAATAGTTGACACAAAAGGTGCGCGCCTTCAGTCCGCCTGCCAGCGTGAGTAACAGCATGGCTACGCAACCAGGCAGGAATGCTGCACTGAAAAATCGTTCTCTTACGAAAAGCTCCACCATTTCCTCAGAGATTTGCGATTAATGTTAGAGCCACACTACTTCTCGAATGCGCTACAGCGGCAATCGGAAGGCTCTTCTTCCCTTCATTCAGGGCACAAGGGTCAGCGCCACCGATTCCCGGTTTCGTAAAGTTGTGTTTCATTTTTGCGAATGTTCTCGTTTCCAGAAAGAACGAGCGAATTGTATCATTGCGCGATTCCGTTGCCAAGTGGAATTCTGGAAATTACGACTTCTTCGGAAAGTCTCCCTCAATCGTAAGAAGGTCTGGGCAAGTCAGAATTTACGACGGAAGAGGAATTCGCCTGTATTCCAGCCGTGGGGAACGGTTACGTTCTGCCAGCCAGCGCTTCTACCGTCTGCGCGAGTAGCCGTGACTTTGACGACAACACTCTCGCCTTAGGGCTTGTTCGGAAATTAACTGTGCGAAGATGCGCAGGATTTTTTGTCAGCACCAAGGCGGATTTCAGCGATGATAGCGAGCTATCTAAGTTGAAATCCAACGCGGGTGATGGCCAAAAAGGCAAGCAGATTTGTGCAGGTTATTTCCGAACAGGCCCTTAAGCAGCTTCATTCCCTGCTGGAACCCTGAAGAGCACCGCCGCAAATGACCTCCGTAAAAAGAAAAAACGGATGGTGGGAGGTGTTATTTAAGACACATAGTGCTGATCAAGGAATTGCGACATTCCTGTCGCTTCCGGAGGCTTTGTTCTTATTCTTTGCTGGCGACAGGAATGTCGCCGCTCCTTGCAGGCAGACCTACCGACCTGCTACCGACGACTGCGCTTGTTGTCCGAGTCGCTGGATTTTGATCGACTGCTGCTGCTGCTACTGTCTCTTGATCTCGAGGAGGAGGACGATGATGAACCGCGTGAGCTCCGTGAGTTGGAGGAAGCGCTGCTGCTACCTCGACTGCTGCGTGGATTGCTGGAGGAGGCGCTGCTGGATTTTTTTCTACTGCTGGAGGATGCAGACGAGGATGGGCGCGACGAACGTGAAGATGAGGAGGAAGCAGATGGCTTACGGTTGCTACTACTACTGGAGCGCGCACTGCTGCTGGGGCGGCTCTTTGAGCTGGAGTTACTGGCAGACGTCCTGCCTCGACTGGCCGAGGAGGAGGAAGCTGATGGCTTGCGACTGCTGCTACTGGAGCGCGCACTGCTGCTCGGGCGGCTCTTTGAACTGGAGTTACTGGCAGACGTTCTGCCTCGACTGGCCGAAGATGACGACGATGGACGCGATGAGGCGCGGCTTGCCGTAGCGCTAGAGCGGCTGCGATTAGCGCTGGAGGAGGATGCTCGGCTGCGCGAACTACTGCTTAGCCCTCTGGGATTGCTTGGCTGAGAACTTGAGCGCGAAGCAACTGTGGATGACGACCGGGACGGCGGTCGGGTGGAGGTCGCCTGTGATTTTGAGCGACTGCGATCGGCACTACTACTGCTGCTATTGCTTGAGCTCCGGCTTCTTGAATTACCACTGAGTCCGCGAGGATTGGTAGGCTGGGATCGCGAACGTGACGCAACCGAAGAAGCGCGACTGGAGCTGGATGAAGACGATGGTCTGGCATACGAACTACTGCGGTTACTGCGACTGCGATCGCTGGAACTTGCTTGTGAGTTGCTCTTGGACGGGCGCTTATTAGATGAGACTTGGCCACGTGAGGAATGCGGGGAGTGCGCGCGCTGCTTCTTTTTACGCACGTAGTCCTTGCGCCCGCAGCTGCAATGGGTTTGTCCGCAGTGACGGCACTCATTTACGTAGTAGTAGCTGCTTGAACCGAAGAACAATCCGCCGAATAAGGATGGCGCAGGCGCAACATAGTGGTCGTCGTAATAGGGATCCTCATCGTAGTAGACGTCGTCTGAATAGTAGGGTTGAGACGATGAAGAGGAAGAATAGCCACCACCACTGTAGCTGGAACCTGAATACGACGGGGCGTAGACGGTTCTGTTGGTTGCGCTAGATCCGCTGTAGGTACGGGTGTGAATCCCAGGCTCCTGATAGCCGTAGTCCGGGTAGGTCGTGCAGGAACTCAGGAAACCACACAGGAAAAGAATCCCGCTGGCGGCGATTGCAGAAGATATCGAGCGCATAATCGTTGGACGCATGCGCTGAAAAATCATTCACCAGAGGGGTGAAAAATTCGTGCGGCAGAATTACGGCATCACGACCCAATCCTGAGTGACCAGTCCCGTGATGTGGAGCTGCCTGGCATCAGGCGACGCCGGAGGCGCCAGTTCCAGAACACATCGGCGCTTCACAAGTGCTGAAAAATTGCTGAGATTTTTCTCAGTTTCGCTTCCACGTTCAGCGTAGCCAAAGAGGTCACGGTAAAGTTCTGGACTACTGATCTGGAAGCACTTATAAAGTTTCGGATCGGCAAATTCGCCAGCGTAGTAGTCGAGTTCAGTGATTTGAACGCGGAATTTCTTAGGCCGTGAATCATCGCCTTTGCGGAATGTTTCCCAGTCGACATCACTCATCCTGGAGTAGGTCGGCCAGTCCACTTTTGGCCCTTCTGAAGTGTCGACGATTGCGAGAATTCGCTGGTCACCATCGGAAGTAACATAGAATTTTTTGACCCCTTGTGTGGGGTAAGTATCGGTGATCGGAGTAATGGAACTGTAGCGTTCCGGCCGGTTGGGACTGCCGTTGTAATACTGAATAATATGATCCGCCATCGCATTCGGATCACGAATCAGCGCGAGCTTCTTTGGTAATGTGTTGGCCCGCAGAAAATCGACCGCCAGCGCAGGCGGCTCAAATTTTGCCACGGCCTTTGTTTCATTGACTTCCTCGGGCACAACCAGTTGTGCATTCGACGATTCTTCGGTGCCCATCTGCATCATGAAGATGGCGACACCGATCAGGACAAAAATAGTGAATACTAATGCCAGCTTCCAGCGCAGGCGGAACATGGTATCGACCATGTTATCAGGCGTGTCCGTGTAAACGATGAATGCGCCGCGGCGGGCTGCACCTGGCTGAGTGCCAGTGCGGCGAAAGCCAGCACCACTGGCACCTGCACCAGTTCCTCTTCGGGATGATTTGCCTGCCATAAAGTCGGAGGATAGGGTAAGGATGTCAGGCCAGAACGATCACCAGCCCGTGCGATTCTCGCGCTGGGTGCAGGCGTTGGCAGCTGCGAAGTTAGTGAACTTCATCGCTTCTGTATCCCAGTCAAGTTGCTGATCAGGAAACTGATTCGCGACGTGCCCTAACAGAACAGCCTCCGTCATCGGCCCGGAAAATCCAAAGTGAGATGTGGTCTTTTCCTTGCCCAGGCAGGCATTGACGAATGTGTGGTAATGGTCGCGCTGGCCGACGTTCTCGATCTTAATTTCTTTGTTCTTTTTGTAAGGAAGGAGCTTCGGAAACGAGAAGTGAGGCAGCAGCAATTGTCCGCCTTCGCCGATGAAGAGCGAGCCGCCACCAGGAATGTTCCGCTTCGCACTTTCGAAATCGAACACCTCGCGTGGTGGTTGTTTTGTCCCATCGAACCAGGTGACATTGATGGTTTCGCCAAGCGTGTAGTCAGTGCCGGGGAAGACGTATTCAATTTTCTCCCAGTCGGGAAAATTCTCAGCGCGTTGTTTTTCGTTGGCCAGCCACGCGGCGTCCACCGTTGCCTTCACTGAAGTAGGAGCCGTGAGCTTGAGCGCTTTGAATGGCGAGTCCAGAATATGGCAGCCGAAGTCTCCCAGTCCACCGCCGCCGAAGTCGCGCCAGCCGCGCCAATTGAAGTCGTGGTAAAGGCCTTTCTTATACGGCCGCGCAGGCGCAACGCCGAGCCACTTGTCCCAGTCCAGTGTTTCAGGTACGGGATCCGACTCGTCTGGCCGTCCATCGAAAGGAAACCGTGCACCGCTCCAGGCATAAATTTCTTTGATCTTACCGATGACTCCCTGCTGCACAGCATGAACAGCAGAGCGATACTCGGAGAACGAATGGATTTGATTGCCCATCTGGGTGACCACACCGCTTTTTTCTGCCAGCAGGCGCATGTCGCGCGCTTCCTTCACTTGATGGGAAAGTGGCTTCTGGCAGTAGCAATGCTTGCCCTGCTCCATGGCCGCCATCGCGATCGGTGCATGCATGTGATCAGGCACGGTCACATTGACTGAGTCCACTTTGTCGCCCTCTTTTTCCAAAAGTTCGCGCCAGTCCTGGTATTTGCGCGCCTGGGGAAATTTCTTTGCCGCCTTGGCCATCCGTGCCGTGTCGACATCACAGATCGCCGTGATATTGACCGATGGATGAGTCGCAATGGCCTGCAGATCACCCCAGCCCTGCCCGTCCACGCCAATCGCCGCATGGCTCAGTTTCTCGCCCGGACTCTGCGCCCGCAACTGAGGCATCAATGCCGGAGCTGCTGACAGAGCAGCGGCACCTTTGATAAATTTGCGCCGTGAAGTCGACGCAGAACTACGTGTGGAGGAAGGGAAACTCATCGCCCACAGCATACGGGCAGCTGAATCCAAAGCAAGATCAGATGACCAACCGGACTATTGGTATGATGTGCTGTTCAAGAATGAGAAGCACCGGCGGAATCCGCAGGCAGACGATATCTTCTCCATGCCCAGCGGATCATGAAAAAATCGACGACAGCAATCAGTGCCAGGCCGATGACGAGGAGCAGAATGGGAACGATACCACTTATCGATCCGTTGATGTAGCCAACGAAGAATTTCGCGAAGAAGAAGAAGAGGAGCACCATCAACAAATCGACGAAGAGCAAGGGGAAGACTAACAAATCGGCCAAAGCGAGACGAAGACCGAAGAGTTTACCATTGGAGTGATGGATGTCCCGGATGGCGAGCCTTCCCATGATCGGAGTGCCGATGACGCTGGAAAATCCGATGACCAGCACGATAAGGGCAATGAAAATCATTCCATAGTTATAGCCAATGCTGACACTCTGCGCCTGGGCAACAGGGAGCATCGAGCCACTGTGCCATTGAGCGGAAGGTAGAACTGGATTGGCGCTCGAGACGGCAGCCATTGGGGTAATGAAGAGAATTGGCAGGATGGCACTCGGGATGGCCAGCAGTGCCCAGATCGCGCCGATCATCGCACGCATGGAAAGCCTGGATTTCACTTCAAGTGGGACACTGGTCGAAGATTCCAAAGGTGAAACGGCTGGAGTGTCCGGAGGCGTATCGATTGGGCAATCGATTCCTGGAACCGGAGGCGGCTCACTGGAGAGATTCTCGACATCCAACTTTACCGAGCTGGCATCCTGATAGCGATCGGCGGGTTCTTTCTCCAGGGTCTTGAAGACGACGTCATCGACACGTTTATCGACAGTGCTTTTCGCAGAGGGAGATGCGAACCTTCCGATCGGCAATTCTCCGGTCAGCATCTCATAGAAGACGACGCCCAGGGAATAGATGTCCGCGCGGTGATCAATGCCCTGCGCACCTTCCACTTGTTCGGGCGCCATGTACTTCAGCGTCCCCATCACTTGCTCGGTCGCGGTCAATGTCCATTCCGGAATCTCCGATCCTAACAAACGCGCCAATCCAAAGTCAGCAATTTTCACGTTGCCGGATGATTCGAGCAGAATATTTTCGGGCTTAATGTCGCGATGCACCAGGCCTTTTGAATGTGCATACTGGAGGGCATCGCAGACTTGAGGGACAATGTTCAGGGCCGCTGCAGGTGTCATTTTACCCGCTTTCAGCGTCTGCCGAAGATCAGCGCCCTCGACATATTCCATGACAATGTAGAACATTCCCGCTGCTTCACCGAAGTCGTGCACCGCGACGATGTGCGGGTGATTGAGCATTGCCAGTGCCTTGGCTTCGCGGCTGAAACGTTCGGTAAATTGCGCATCCTCAGAGGCCTGAGGCGGCAGCACTTTGATCGCCACCAGTCGGTCTAGTCCCGTCTGCTTCGCCTGGTAGACGGCACCCATACCACCGCGCCCAAGGAGCTTGATGATCTTAAAGCGGGGGAAAAGCTCGGCCAGATCCGCCACTTCTGGAGGTTGCCATCCGCCTGCACTCGTGGCAGCGCGCCCGCTGTCCGACCGCAATCCTTTAGCGATCAGATTCTTTGGATCGAGCCCCTGAAGCTCGTCCGATTTTTCGATCGGCTGGGTGTTGTCGGTGTCGTCGCCAGGATGCATGAGTGGTGGGTCGGTATCGGTCATTTTAGAATTGGTGCTTCACTGGTTCCTGAAACATTTTTGCAGAATGGTTGCACCCCGCGGGATAAAAAATGCAACTCCCTGTGAATTAGGCCAGAGCCCGCATCAAATGACGCAACTCTTCATCGATTTCATCATCGGATTCCGTCTTTAATGTATCGGCGATGGTGTGACGCAGCGCCTTTCGGTAGCGTTGCCGTAGTCGAAACACGCCGCTCTTGATGGTGTTTTCGCTCACCTGCAGCTCTACCGCTGCCTCTGCGTAGGAGCCCTCGCCTTCGTTCCACGAGAGAAAAGGCCGCAACACGCGGAAAGTTTCTGCGCGATCGGCAGCTTCATATTCTTCTCGGAGCTTCACGATCACCGATCGCAGCACTGTCAGTGCCCATTGCCGCTCATAGGCAGTTTCGGGCGTTTCCATGGTGGCGATCGACGCACATACGGACTCCGCTTCATCAGCATCAATCGAGACAATCGTTCGATTGCCGCCGCGTTTGATTGCGTGCTCTTTTTTCCATTCGTTGCCAATGTAGTGTTTAAAGGCGGCCAGCAGAAAAGTGCGCAGTCGTCCGCGATCTGCATCCGCATCTGCAAAGTAGTCCTTTTCGATAATCTTTAAAAAGAACCCCTGCACCAGGTCGGCGGCGTCCTCGGGACTAGAACCCTGACGACGTCCAAAGGCATAAAGCGGCACCCAGTAGCTGCTGCACAATTCCTCCAGAGCCCGCATTTCCCGTGCACCTTTTTCTCGAACAGAAAGCACCAGGCTCCAGCGGGTTGCAGGGAAAATCTCCATGTACCTAGAAGGCTAGATCCTTTCACCAAAGGGTGCACTCATTCTTTGTTTCGGGCGAGCAAATCGTCCCGCTTCTCGTAGCCGCTGAGCACCTCATCGAGAATTTCTTCGCGATTGGACTGATTGGACGCCTTCGATGAAGACCGCCCTTTTCATTTTCGATTCTTTCTGGCATAGCTATTCTTAAGGGCTACGCCGTTTACACAATTAACATAGTTCAGTTATACTTACCGAATGGATAATGGACTGCCTCATTGTCATATCCAATTTTCCCGATAGCGAGACAGCCGAAAGGATCGCCCGCACTCTGGTGGACGAGCGCCTGGCTGCCTGCGTCAATTTGTTACCTGGCGTCACTTCCATCTACCGATGGCACGGGGCTACCGAATCGACGAGCGAGGTCGCTGCATGGATCAAAACCACTGTCGCGGCTTACCCGACTCTTGAAGCTCGACTAAATACGCTACACCCTTACGATGTCCCGGAGATATTGAAATTGTCGCCGCTGAGTGGTCTTAGCGATTATCTGGACTGGGTCGCATCATCGGTGACTGCGGATCGCCCGGACGGAGACGCATCCACTGCAAGTTGAATCTGCGCCGGAGTTCTGGGGCATACCCCCAGGTGTAGGAGCAAATTCACTGGTGCAACTGGGCCGCGAAAATGCCTGCTACTTTTTGCTCGGCGAGCAGTCTGATAGAATTCAAGATCATTGCCGTAGCTCTTGCTGGGTTTCGAACGTATCAGGGTCATGTCGGCACGCATGCAGTGCGAGCGGCGATCATCTATGAGCGAAATTACACTACCAGAAAGCGTCCCATTGATCACACTCGGTCAGTGCAACCTGTTTCCACACGGGCTGCTGCCGCTCTATCTTTTTGAGCCACGTTATCAGCAGATGGTGGACTATGCACTGGAACAGGGGCGCATTCTCTGTGTCTCCACCCGCCTGCCAGATGCCGCGGAGGATGACGACGACGCAGTATTCCCCTACTCCACGGCTGGACTGGTGCGTGCCTGCGTACGTGGCGAAGACGGAACGTCAAATTTGATCCTTCAGGGCCTGCATCGGGTTCGCTTTGGAGATTGGGTGCAGAAGGAACCTTTTCGCATTGTCAAAGCAGAGCCGATCCACGCAGTTGATCCCGATCCTGATCGCACAGAAAGGTTGCAGCAGCAGCTCAGAGAAACGGTGGCTGGAATGGACACCGATTCTCAAATAATGCAGCAACTTGAGGCAACATCTTCTGCAGAAGTCATGGCGGATATACTGGCTTACCACTTGATTCCCGACCCGTACACACGCCAGCCACTGCTGGAAATGGAAAGTATCAGCGATCGTCTGGATTTCTTGCTGAAGTCGCTCGCGAGCGTTTAGTGCCTTGCAGGTTTCTGGTGGAATTGCCTGGATCCACTCGGTCGAACACCGGGTTTTGATCCTCCTACTTCTTTTCGTTCCAGCCTTGCGCCTCGATCACTTCTTCCAGCACGGGTGCGGCAGCAAAGTCTTCGGGCAGGAGATGGTGCTTCAGCATGTAACGAAAAGCGCTGCGGATCTGTAGCATATGGTCTTTTCGTTCTTCCAATTGTTCAGATGTCGCTTCCTCGAGCATCGATGAAATGCGGCTGCCCATCTCCGTGATTTGCTGCAGCGTTTCTTCGTGTTGTTCATAGCAAAGCGATTCCATTGTCCGCAGAAGTCTCTCACGCCCGCGTAGCCCGGCCGCATCCTCGCGAATAGAAGCCGCGATCTCCTTACGCTTTGCCATTGCCGCTTCTTCACTCAGGCGACCATTGGTGCCGCCTTCGATCGTGCGGGCAGTAAGCGGGCGGTACCAGATGTTGCGATACTGCACGGTGTTGCCGTGATCTTGCAGGCGCAGGCTACTCGCCTCTGGAAATGGCTTCGATTTCGAACGTCCTTTGTGTCCGCCGCCGCCTTCCAGCGGGGTATGGTCCTGCACCAGAACTCCATTGATAAAGACCGTGACATAGCCGGGATCGATTTCCGCACCGTCCTTATAAACCGGGCGGCGATACACGATGTCGTAGACCTGCCACTCGCCGGGCTTGTGCAATGGATTGGCCATCGGCGGGTTCACCCCATAAACAGATCCGGCAAAGCCGTCGGCGTATGTCGGGTTGTCATAGTTGTCCAGCACCTGAATTTCGGTTGAGCCCGTCAGGAAGATACCACTATTTCCGCGGCCCTGGCTGTCACCTTTGACCTCCGTGGGTGCCGCCCACTCGATGTGCAACTGGCAATCACCAAACTCGGCCACCGTCTTGATCTCACCTGCACCTGGCGTGCAGCGCAGCGCGCCCGCCTCGGTCACCACCCATTTTTTCTCTTTAGTCGAAGTCCAATTCGACAGACCAGCCTTGTCGCCATCAAAAAGGATCACCGCATCCGAAGGGGCAGCGCCTTGTGCCTCCTGAGTGCTGAATGTCCCGGGCTCCACACGCGGTGGCTGCGGACGATTGCTGTCATGCACCGCCCACGGGTGATGCGCATCCGGTGGATCGCCATAAAAACGATCCGCCCGCGCAGCCGTAACCAAACTTGCCAGACCAACAAGTGGAACAATGCCAGTGACAGCGCGAAAAAACAGGGAGGAAGATGTGCGAACTTTCTGCATCCCACGACCATAAGTGATCTGCCATGTTTCAGCAAGCCTCCAGCTCTGACGGGGTGTGAATGAAAGCGGTGGGCACCGGAAGGCGGATGTTATTGAATTTATAACTTGTACTTTTAATTCTATGCGTATGGTTAGTAGACATGACAGAACTCAGTGATTGCCCTGAAAAGACGCAAATAAGGCAGCAGGTCTAAAGTTCCTAATTCGAGTGGATTCAGGCTCACATTGGGAGGTTCACGGCGCTGACGAAATGTGGTAAAGCGATGGAATGAGCGACTCATTCTCTGGTCTGCAGGCCATACTCGGCACTGACAAAAAGAATCCCATGTTCGCGGTTTACCGCGATGAGCAAAAGCGCGAACTGCACATTTACTATGGCTTTGAGCTGTTGGAGGTCGTGCCCGATGACAAGACCTCCCCGCGCTTCAAGCTCATGGTTGCACAGCTCTACAACGCGGGCGTCAAGGGCATCACTCTGGTGGAGGTTTTCAAGGTCGATCCGAAGTTCATGCGGCGATGGGGGCGCGCACTGAAAAGTGGCGATCCCGAAACCCTGATCAAAGCCCTTCAAGGGCGCGGCCCGCGCAAACTCACGCCCGAGATCAAAGCCTACATCAAGCGTCGCTTCCCCATCCTCTACGAAGAAAATCCACACAACTATAGTTCGCGCCTGCGCAAGGAGATCTTCGAAATTTTCAATGTGCGCATTTCCGGCGAAGGCCTGCGTCTGCACTTCCACGAACTCAAAGCTCAACACCAGCACGAATCCGGCGCGCACGACCAGCGCGCTGCACAAAACGAAAAGGAGCCCCTAACATCCTGCGAAAGCGAGGATCCGCCGCCGCCGCAGTCTCCACCGACGGAGGATGCGCCCGATGAACAGAGTGCCCACAATGCCCCCGATGGCACCGAAAAAGCAGAGCAACCCTCGGCTAAAAAAGGGGCTCTGGATGTTTAGGTGAAAATGCACAATCAGACCCATTCAGTGATTGCGGCTCCGATCCACGCAAGTTAAAACCCCAAATAATCAGCGCAGATGGCACCCCTCTCCCCGCGCGTCCCATCCCCCTGCAGATCAACCACCACGTCGGCCTGCTACTGTTCAGCACCGCCCTGAACACCCTTTGCAAACCAGGCGAAACCGCCGAAGAAGACACCCCGCGCAGCCCATCGAACATGCTCCCGCGGCAATGGCTCTCGCAGATACTTCTTGGAGCCGTGAACATCGAACAAAGCAAACTGCTCAACACCGGCCACCTGAGCACATTGTTAGGCGACGAACTCTACAAAGACCTCCGCCAGCAACGCCAATGGCTCGGCCAGCTCGCCACCGACGACATCATCCGCAGCGTCCTGCAAACCAACGCCCGCCACCTTGATCTCACCGACCAGAGCGACTTCTACCTTGATCCCCACACCAAACACTACACCGGGGAAAAGAACGTGCTCAAAGGCTGGTGCTCCGGCATCGGACGCATCGACAAAGTCATGCACAGCGACTTCATTCACAACGTCGGTGGGCACCCCGTCTACTTCGAAACCACCGACAACTTCCTCGACCTGCGCGAGCGCACCTTCGATTTTCTCGAGCGCTTTCGCATAGAGTTAGCGTTCGAAAAAACGAAAACCCTCACCGTCGTGATCGATCGCGGCATCTTCGGAGCCGAGACCTTCGCCAAATTCATCGACCATCCCCACCTGCACCTCATCACCTGGGACAAAGACTACCGCCAAGACGGCTGGAAAGCCGACCACCCCGAAGACGGCCAGTTCATATTCGAGCGCACCCGCAACCACAGTCGTGATCTCAAGCCCTACCATTTCAGCTATCAAGACCAGCGTTCGGACAAAGATCCCCGCCTGCGCAGAATCATCGTACGCGCCACCAACCCAAAAGGAAAGACCATCGAAGTAGCCGTCCTCGCCACCGATAACACCCGCCCCGCACAAGAAATCATCCTGCTCATCTTCCGCCGCTGGGTGCAGGAGAACGACTTTAAATACCTCGATAAACACTTCGGGATCGACCAGATCACCAGCTACCAGGCCGTGTCCTACAAAGAACTTGCCGAAGAAATCACCGACAAAAACATGCTCAGCACCGCCCATCGATCCCTGACAAAACAACGAAAAGAAGAAACCAGCACCTTGAAGACCCTGCTCTGGAAGCGCGAGCGAGCACAACGCCGCGAAGAAGAGCGCGAATCAGCCATCACCGACCTCGAAGCCCAGCTCAAGCAACAACAAGAAGACCAACAAAACGAGCAAAGCCAATGCACCGCTAAAGCAGCCACCGCCCTCCTGCGCAAACAAATAGGATCCCAGCGCGGCCAGCAGAAACGCGCCGCAGGCAACATCAAGAAATGGGAACACAAAATCAAGACCCAGCATGAAAAGATCGATCAGATCAATCGCCAGCTTGAAGAGACCAGCGCCGAAGAATCGCGCCTCGAGCAGATGATCGAGCGCGAAGCAGTCAAGATGAAAGGAAGCCGCAAGCGCCTGATGGACGCCTTGAAGATCCTTGCGCGCAACATTTTTTACATCATGTTAGGCCCCTTCAAGGCCGACTACGACAACTACCGGGACGACCACGTCATCTTCCGCAGCCTGACCACCAGCGGCGGGCTGATCGAAGCCGACGAGCACCAAGTGACCTGCCACATCCTGCTTGAGCCCGACTACCCCCGGGCCATCCGGCGATACCTGGAAAACTACCTGCGAGACTGGAACGAGAACTCGCCGCAATTCCCAGACGGCAGCGGCCGCCCCGTCACCCTCAAACTCATCACTGCCGAGGGACTTCAAGTTGCCCTCCCTCAGTCGCCATTTAAGCCAAATCACTGAGTTCTGTCCTTTGT
>JBNMNB010000007.1:0-63050 GCA_051270635.1 Verrucomicrobiales bacterium
AAGAAGAGGTCGGTGGAACAGAATGCGCCAAGTCCGCCGGCTGCGATGAGCAACGAAGAAATATAATAAAGCCGCAGGCTGCCTTCCACTTGTTTAGGACTGACCCAGACGGCGCACAGGGTGACAATCGTGGTTAATAACACCATGACCAGGCTCATTCCATCGAGGCCGACGGAGAGATTGATCTCCGGAGTCGGCAGGACGGGTATGCTGGCAACGAACTGATAACTTGCCTGTGCCGCATCGAACGAGACAAAGAGGAAAAGTGAGGCGGCAAGATTGAGCAGCGATGCCCCGATCGCCGTGAGTCGTGCCGGAGCGCCTAACGCAATGGCGATCGACGCAAGGATCGGAAGAAGAATGAGGATGTAGAGCAGGTTACTCACGGATCAGGTATTAATCAGCGCAATGTAGAGGATGACGAGAATGCCCAGCCCAAAGCCAAAGGCGTAGCCCTGCAGGTTGCCGGTTTGCATACGTCGGAAGAGGGAGCCGACTCCGCCAATTGCGCGGGACAGGCCGTTAACACAAAAGCTGTCGATCAGCAGGTTGTCGAGCGCGCTGATGAGCGTTGCGAACTTATCCTGCACGAGCTTGATGATGCCGGCATACAGTTCATCGAAGTAGAACTTGTTGCGGAAAATTCCAATGTTGAGCGGCTCCTTGTCCCTGGCTTTGTAGAGCAGGACGGCACTGCCAGCCCCTAATATGAGAGCAGCAAGCGAAACATAGAAAACCAATCCGAAATGGATGCCGACAGCCAGCTGTGATTCTGTAGCTTCACCCCAGACTGCGTCGACGGGGGCAAGTGAGAGGAGTGCTGGGTAGGCGGAAGCAATCGAGAAGACTGCGAGAATTCCGAGCGGTGCCAGCATGATGGTCGGCACCTCGGTGGCATGATTGGCGTGGTCTGTGCGAGGCTTGCCGAAAAATACCACAACGAACAGTCGGGTCATGTAAAAGGCGGTCAGTAGTGCGACTCCTGAAGCGATCACAAACAACAGGGAACTCTCATGGTGCGCTGCTTCCAGGATGAGCTCTTTCGAAAAGAATCCGCTGGTAAGAGGCACGGCGATCAATGCTGCGGTGCCGACTGCAAACATTCTGAAAGTTCCCTTCATCTTATCTTTCAGCCCACCCATTTTCCAGATGTCCTGGTCGTGATGGCAGGCGAAAATGATGGCACCAGATCCAAGGAAAAGCAGAGCCTTGAAAAAGGCGTGCGTGAACAAGTGGAACATTGCGGCTTGCCCGGCGGCCAGTCCGACAGCCATGACCATGTAGCCGAGTTGCGAAAGCGTGGAGTAAGCGAGGATACGCTTGATGTCATCCTGCTGAGTTGCCATCAGAGCGGCAAGCAGTGCAGTGATTCCGCCTATCCAGGAAATGACCGTTGCGGCCGTTGCGTCTGCTTCGACCAGGAATATCACACGCACCAGCATGTAAACACCCGCTGCAACCATCGTTGCAGCGTGGATCAATGCCGAAACAGGAGTAGGGCCCTCCATTGCGTCTGGTAACCAGACATGCAGGGGGAACTGCGCTGACTTGCCGACGGCTCCGCAAAAAATGCAAAGTGTCGCTGCTGTCAGCAGACCGCCTGTGAGCGCATCACCAGCGATCCCTTGTTCAACGCCAGCAAAGGTAATGGCACCTGTGGCACCGAACAGGATCAGGATGCCGATCATGAAACCGAAGTCGCCGATTCGATTGGTCAGAAACGCTTTCTTTGCGGCTTCGGCAGCGCTGCTCTTAGTATACCAGTGGCCAATCAGCAGGTAGGAGCTGACTCCGACCAATTCCCAGAAAATGAACATCATGGCGAAGTTGTCGGCCAGCACGATGCCAGTCATCGAGAACATGAAAAGCGAAAGTCCCGCGAAGTAGCGCGCCTTTCCTTCGTCGTCTTTCATGTAACCAAGCGAGAAGACATGCACCAGAGTGCCGATAAAGGTCACCACGAACAACATGCCGCGACTGAGTCGGTCGAGCATCGCGTTGATTTCTAATTGAAGAGAGCCAAAGTCCGCCCATGTAAAAAGAGTAACGACCTCATCAGCGGCGCCACTCTTTGTGTTCACAATGAGGAAAAGACTGAGGCAGAGAGTGATCACGACAGATCCTGTCGAGAGTAGAGCGCAAATGGTTGCACTTAATTTGAATCCCTTGCTCGCCACCAGTATGACGGCGGCAGCAATGAGCGGGAGGAAAAGGATGATGGCGGGCGTGGATGGCATGTGTGCGATATCGGCAGCTTATCCTTTCATGGAATTCAGATCCTCAACGTGGGTCGTGCGGCGTGCACGGAAGAGGGCGACAATAATTGCAAGGCCGACCGCTACTTCGGCGGCAGCGACAGCGATGATAAAGAAGACCAGGATCTGTCCGTTGTAGTTGGGCAGTCCATTGACAAGATTGAATCTGGAGAAGGCGACCAGTGATAGATTGGAAGCACTCAGCATCAACTCCAGACACATGAAGATGATGATGATGTTGCGGCGCAGAAGCACGCCAGCAAAGCCGGTGGCGAAGAGCAATCCGCTGACGAGTAAATATGCGTTAAG
Source organism: Verrucomicrobiales bacterium (assembly GCA_051270635.1). GTDB lineage: Bacteria > Verrucomicrobiota > Verrucomicrobiia > Verrucomicrobiales > DEV007 > JAGROY01. The sequence goes on from JBNMNB010000007.1 coordinate 2,565, forward strand.
GGTAACCATGCTAGTTGTTGCAGTCCTGGGGGCCTATTTCAGTTCGCGTTTACTGAGGATGACAACACCCACCGTGGAGACCAGCAGCAGAACGCCGGCAATCTGAAGGTGGAAGGGGAATTTTGTGAAAAGAAGCTCTCCAAGTAAGCGGACGTCAGGGAGCTTCTCTTCCGAAAGGTCACGCGCAACAGTATCCGTTGCTCCCTCGGGGAGGGCGGGGCGAGCTTCAATCGCCGCAGCGTAGTCGAGGGGCACTTCGAGTAACGATGTCTTGCCTGGCTCGAATGAACTGAGCACTGCTATTAATTGCACCACCAGCGCGAGCGTCAAAACTCCGCCGCCGACCATGGGTACAAGGTTGATTTTTCTCCGAGCCTCTGCCTTGAGGTCGAGAAGCATGATGATGAACAGGAACAGCACCATCACAGCACCTGCGTAAACCAGAATCTGCACGATGCCTATAAAGTAGGCGTCGAGTGAGATGAATAATGCTGCGAGTCCGAGAAATGAGACGACGAGCGATAGCGCGCTCGCCACTGGATTGCGGTTGACGACAACCATCACTCCAAAGACGAGCATGATAACTGAGCAAATGATGAATGCGACTGGAGGCATATGAAGTGGAGTCCCGCTTGTGTCAGTAGGTGACGGTTGCTGGCTCGGCTACTACTTAAGTTCGTTCCATTTGTTGACCAAACCGGTGCGGACACCGCCGATCTCGTAAAGTTTTTCTTTATCGTGGACCATTTCGGCACGCGATGTTCCGGTAATTGCGTAATCTTTGCGCAGGTAGATCGCCTGTTCCGGGCAAACCTCTTCGCATAATCCGCAGTAAATGCAGCGGATCATGTCGATCTCAAATTCTTTCGGCGCTTTCTCCACTTTCCCCCATTTGTCCTCTTTAGGGATTTCGCCGGGAATAATGGTGATGGCGCGAGGTGGGCAAATGAACTCACAAAGCTGGCAGGATACGCAGCGCTCGCGTTCATGTTCGTCAGTGACCAGTGCTGGTGCTCCGCGATAATATTCCGGAAGCTGATCATCCCATTTTTCCTCAGGATATTGCATCGTCACGTTCGTCTCGCCACGGATGGACTTGAAGGCGTGTTTGATAGTGATGAGCAGGCCCTTGATGATCCCAGGAAAATAAGTGTTTTCCAGGAAGCTGAGCTTGGGTCTGTTGACGACGATTGCCATGATAAGGATGTGAAAACCGAGATTCGCGGTCAGCGTAGCACGACCATGATGATTGCTGTGAGAACGATGTTAGCGAGTGCGATTTCGAAGAAAAATACCCAGCCGAGGCGCATCAGCTGATCATAGCGGAAGCGGGGAATCGACCACCGCACCCAGATGAAGAATAGCAGGAAGGCGATCACCTTGGACATGAAGCAGCCGAAGTGAATCAGCGGTGTGATGATTCCCCACAGCCCGCCTTCGTTTGCCAGCAATTGTTCACTCAAGCCAAATGGCAGGCTCCATCCTCCCAGGAAAAGCGTCACGATTACGCCTGATCCAATGATCATTGCTGCATATTCACCGAGGAAGAACAGCGCAAATTTCATCGAGGAATACTCGGTATGGTAGCCGGCGACCAGTTCAGTTTCACACTCGGGGAGGTCGAAAGGCAGGCGGTTGGTTTCGGCGAAAATCGAAATGGTGAAAATGACGAACGAGACGATCACCGGGATGAGAAGGATCCACGATCGAAGGCTCAAACCATCGCCCCACGCTGGGAATAGCATCCAGCCATTGGCGGACTGCGACTCAACGATGTTCGAGAGATTCAATTCGCCCAGAATCATGATCACTGGGATGATGGATAGTCCCATGCAGATTTCGTAGGAAATCATCTGGCTGCTTGAACGGACGCCACCAAAGAATGGATACTTCGAATTCGAGGCCCAGCCTGCGATGACGATTCCGTAAACGCTTAGGGAAGTGATCGCGAACACGAACACGGGCCCGACATTGATATCGGCGATTACCAGCGGGATCTTGTAGACTTCGTCGCCAAAGGAGATGGCCATCTCACTGCCGAATGGAACGACAGCAGCGGACATTAGCGCAGGAACCATGGTCAATGCGGGAGCCAGCCAATAGTAGAACGTGTTGACGTGCTTTGGCGTGAAGTCCTCTTTCAGCAGGAATTTCAAGCCATCTGCGATCGGCTGACCAAGGCCAGCCAGGCTGATATTGGTAAACGGAATGCCGACCCTGTTCGGGCCTACGCGATCCTGGATGATAGCACTAAAGCGACGCTCTGCGTATACCGTGTAGGCAACGAGCGTCATGATAACGATCATGACGAAGAAGATGATCTTCATCAGTGTCGAGACGAGGAAAAAGAGGTCGATGGCAGCGAACATAACGTGCTTATCCTACGATCAGGCCTTTCTGTTTCCGTTCAGCTTCTTTGTCCAGCATGGGAATCTTTGCAGATGTTTCGCAGACTGGAACCCCCAGATCTCCGATTCGACTGAATGTCAGTCCGTTAAATTCTTTAACGTCGGCGGCAAGCAATTTGAAGACATCTTCGATTGAATACATGCCGTTTCCTCCGCCGATCGCCTGGGTGAGATCTCGGAGAAGTTCCCATTCTTCGGTGGCGCTTCCTGGAGGATCGACTGCGCGGTTCAGGCGTTGCAGGCGGCCAGTGATGTTCACCATACTGCCGCGTTTTTCCATCGATGCAGTGCCGGGAAAGACAATGTGTGCCGCTTCTGCGGTAGGATTCGCTAAAATATGAGAAGCAGCAAAGATACTGAGCTGGCCGAAGTCAGCGCGCTCAAACCCGGCCTTCATCAGATTCTCGCCGAAAACCAACAGCCCTTTGATTGTGCCATTCTTAACGCCTGTGCGAATGGCATCGATCTTGGCACCGGGGGTGCCGCCAAGGATGAGCTTTGCCCCGGTCGTGTTCGGATTCTTGTCGGCAGCGACCAAGTAGTCATCAGCGTCTCCGGTGCGGGGAATGATGTCGAGATGAGAGGTGCCGATGCTTGCCGCGAGTCGCTTCAGCATGAACAATTCCTCGTTGGTCATACGCCCAGATCCAATAATCGCTACATCGCTGCCGCTTAGAGACTTAAGGCCATTCACTGTGGTGTCGATAGCGGTCTTCCAAGCAACTGGCTTGTGGGCGACGCCCTCTTTTACCATTGGTTCAGTCAGCCGTGCATCACTGTTAAGGTAGTGTACATTCAAGCGGCCTTCGTCACACATCCAGCAGGAATTCACGTCGTTGTTCTCGCGTGGTGTCTGGCGGTACACTTTTGATTCGCGGGCTCCAATCACGACATTGCAGCCGCGGGCGCAACCGGTGCATATCGATTTAGTCTCCTTCAGGAACCAGACCCGCATTTTGAAGCGGAAATCCGTGGAAGTGAGGGCACCGACCGGGCAAATATCAACGGTGTTGAGCGAGTAATTGTTCGCCAATTCCTTCTCAGGATGCGTCGTCAGCACGGTGTGGCTCCCGCGATCGGTGAATCCAAGGCAATCATCGTCAGTAATCTCTTTCGAGAAGCGGATGCAACGTGAGCACATGATGCAGCGCTCATCGTCGAGAGTGATTCTTGGGCCAATCTGTTGATTCTTAGGCTTTTTGACCTTTTGCTCCTGGAACCGAGAGGTGCCATTGCCATGCTCCACACTAAATTCCTGAAGGCTGCATTCGCCTGCTTGATCGCAAATCGGGCAGTCGAGCGGGTGGTTTATCAGCAGGAATTCCATCACTCCCTGGCGGCAGGTGCGGGTCAACGTGCTGTCAGTGCGGATTCCCATGCCATCAGCAATGGTATTCGCACACGCAATCGCAGGGCGAGGGAGCCACTGGATTTTTGACCGTCCGTTCTCATCCAATTCAGGTTCTTGACCGGGGGCGAGCCGCGGGGGCATTCCCATCTCAACCAGGCACATCCGGCAGTTGCCAGGCGAGGTCAACTTCGGGTGGTAGCAATAATGAGGGACGTCCTTCTTTGCCTGTCGGCACGCCTCGATCATGCGAGTTCCTTTGGGGAACTGCATCCAGACGCCATCTATCTGGACGTTGACCATATTCTCTGGGCTGTCGCTCACAGTCAGTTAATGCTTTTTCCTGTTGGTTTTAAGGGTTCCGTGATTTCGAGGGATTTCTACAGACTCTGACTATGACCAGCGGTGATTTACCCGGCAAGGTGAATTTGTGAAAAATTTCACAAAGTCTGAGCGCGCGTTTTCCAGATCTCAGTAAAATCCACCGCTGGCGGCTCCTTTAGCCTGTATTTCAAGGAGTCAAAGCTGGCGATCTGCTGGAATCCGTGCGTTTACTGCTGGATGGCCAGCAACAAAAAGAACCGCCTCTTCCTCCTGGATGGAATGGCTCTCGTCTATCGCGCGCATTTTGCGCTGATCAACAGCCCGATCTTCACCTCTGGCGGCATCAACTCATCTGCGCTCTACGGATTCACCAACACGCTGGTGGATCTCATGAAAAAGCAGAAGCCCACCCACTTGGCGCTGGTTTTCGATACACAGGCTCCGACGGTCAGGCACATTGAGTTTCCTGCGTATAAGGCGCAGCGCGATGAAATGCCTGACGACTTGCGTGTCGCCATCCCACATGTGAAGCGACTGTGCGAAGCCTTCAATATTCCAGTTCTTACTATGGATGGCTATGAAGCTGATGATATTATCGGAACGCTTGCGAAACAAGCTGAAGCAACGGGAGAATTTGAGACTTACATGGTGACTCCCGATAAGGATTTTGCGCAATTGGTAGACAGTCACACTCATATCTACAAGCCCGGTTATCGCGGAGGCTCACCGGAAATCATTGGAGTTCCTGAAGTTCTGGAGAAATGGGAAATCGAACGACCTGAGCAAGTAATTGATATTCTTGGTCTCTGGGGCGATGCTTCAGATAATATTCCGGGTGTGCCGAAAATTGGTGAGAAGACGGCCAAGAAACTGATGAAAGCATTCGGCAGTGTGGAAGTTCTACTGGAGAGCACGGATAAGTTGAAGGGGAAGCAGAAAGAGAACCTGATTGAGTTTGCGGATCAGGCCCGGCTATCGAAGAAACTGGCGACAATTATTCTTGATGTGCCTATAGGAGTATCCCTGGATGACTTAGTCGTGCGCAGCCTGGATGAGCCGAAAGTGAAAAGTATCTTTGTGGAATTTGAATTCAACAATATCGGGAATCGACTCTTTGGTGACGATTTCAAGGCAGGACGCGGGCATGGAATTGAGGGAGGTGGGACAACTGCCGATGGAGCAAGTGGAGGCGGAGAATCCAGCTCAGGCGAGAAGCAATTGTTTGCGGAGTTAAAGACGATTTCGCAGGTGGAACACAGCTACACCATAGTTCAAGATGCTGCGGCCCGTGCTGTATTGCTGAAGGAAATGCTGCAACAGAAATCGGTTGCTTTCGCCGTCAAGACGAGTGGCGGGCATGAAATTTCTGCCCTGGCATTCAGTTGGCAGTCGCACCACGGAGCCTATGTGCCAATGCCTGCGCAGCCCCGGCAGGTAACAGCACTGCTGAAAGAATTTCGAGCATTTTTCGGCGAGGAAAAGATCGATAAAATCGGTTACCATCTCAAGAATTCACTTACCACTCTTGCCTGGAATGGTGTTAGTGTGAGTGGAGCGTGCATAGATCCGATGATTGCGCATACATTGATCGAACCTGATCAGCAGCATTCGATCGAATTCTTATCGGAAGCATATTTGGGATACTCGCCCATCGTTGTTGAGAAAGGCCAGCCGGCAGAGGATTCGAATGGTCAATTAATGATGCTGGATATTGCCACAGAGGAGAATCTTGAGGAAGAGTCGAATCCCGTAATGGAGGAGGTAGATATTAGTTGGCAACTTGCTGATAAGTTAGAAAAATTACTCCCGGAGAAGAAGCAGGATCAGGTATTCTATGATATTGAATGTCCATTAGTTCCTGTTCTAGTGGAAATGGAAAGGACGGGAGTGGCATTGGATACTAAGGCACTCGCTGAGTTCAGTTGTACACTTGAGAAATCGATGACGACTCTTGAAGCGGAAATCTATCAGATTGCGGGGAATAAGTTTAATCTGAATTCTCCCAAGCAGCTGGGGGAGGTATTGTTTGATCGACTGAAGCTGGTAGATAAGCCGAAGAAAACTAAAACCGGTCAGTACAAGACGAATGAGGAAGTGTTGTCGATGCTTGCTGGTGAGCACCCGATCGCACGCAAGATCCTTGAATTCCGTGAGGCGTCGAAATTGAAAAACACCTACGTCGATGCTCTACCTCACGCGATTAATCGGCAGACGAACCGGGTACACACAACGTATCTGCAGCTGGTGACTGCGACTGGTCGGATACAATCTCACGGCCCAAATTTGCAGAATATTCCTGTTCGCACGGAGCAGGGACGTGAGATCCGCAAGGCATTCATCCCCGGAATTCCAGATGCGGTCATCTTTTCTGCTGACTACTCGCAGGTGGAATTGCGTGTGATGGCGGAGCTCAGCGGTGACGAAGCCATGCTTGAGGCGTTTCAATTGGGTCAAGATATTCACTCGGCGACCTCTGCAAAGGTTTTTGCAGTTCCGATCGAGGAAGTGACACCGGAAATGCGACGGACTGCTAAAATGGTAAATTTTGGCATCATCTATGGGATCACTCAATTTGGATTGGCGCAGCGGTTGGGGATTCCGAGGAAAGAAGCGGGTCAGATCATCCACGACTATAAGAAGCAATACCATGGGGTCAGCAACTTCATGGAGCGGATCGTCCGGGAGTGTCGCGACAGCGGTTATGTTGAAACGATCACCGGGCGCCGTCGCTATATGCGGGACATCAATTCAGCCAACAATTCTGTGCGGAGCGCAGCCGAACGTGAAGCCATCAATTCACCGATCCAGGGGACTGCTGCCGATATGATCAAGATCGCAATGATCAGAATTCACAAGCGCCTTCAAGCAGAAGGATTCGCGGCGAAGATGTTGATGCAAGTGCATGACGAACTGGTCTTTGAAGTGCCACACGCGGAAGTTGATGCCTTGCAGACGCTGGTGACGGAATGCATGAGCAACGCGATTCCTATGAAGGTGCCGATCGTCGTGGATTCAGGAACAGGTGCTACCTGGCTGGATGCGCATTGACCAGTGCAGTGCAGTGCTGCTTCTGATTGGACTACCGGGAACGCTGCAGTCCCCATTCCATGAGCTTCTTGCCGTCGTCCCAGATATACTCAGTCTTGGTGCCCAACTGCACGAGAATGACATCGCGACCACTGCGTGAGGCAGATGATATCAGGCAGCGTCCGCTGGCGTTGGTGTAGCCGGTTTTCATTCCGTTGCAGCCAGGCATTCGTGCCAGCAGTTTGTTGGTATTGTTATAGTGGCGCACGCCGTAGGCACAGTTGAGGGTGTACTTTTGGCGGCCGACAATACTGCGAATGAAGCTGTGACGGTAAGCAAAGTAAGCAATCTTCGCCATGTCTCGTGCGGTGGAATACTGCCCTGATTCTGTCAGTCCGTGCGGATTCTTGAAGGAGGTCTGGTAGGCACCTAGTTGTCGCGCCTTGCGCGTCATCGCGATGCCAAACGCGTGAGTATTTCCAGAATGATCACGGGCAAGCGCCATTGCAGCATCGTTGGCGCTCTTGACGAGAAAGACGCTGAGAAGCTGACGACGGGTGAAACGTTGCCCTGCTTTCAAGTACATCTTTGAAGGTTCCACTTTAGTGTCGGCAGACGTAATCGTGATCGGCTTATCAAGGTTACCACTGTCGAGAATGACTAGAGCAGTGACCAGCTTCTGGGTGCTGGCGACTGCCCGCCGGGCATCCAGATTTTTGTAAGCCAGAGTGCGTCCTGATCGGGCATCAAGGAGAACCCATGACTGCGCACGAATGGTAGGAGCATTTGCTGGTGCTTGGAAGGTGGCGGGAAAGGGAACATCTGATACCGGGCCCTGGGGTCTTGGTGGCGTCGGCGCCGGAGGGCGGTAATTTTGATTCGCTGTCGAATGCCCTGACCCATACTGCTGCCATGCAGGTTGCGTAGTGGACTTGTAAGCAGGAAGGCGTGAGGACTGGCAGCCTGCCAGGATGACGCAGGTAGCTGCGACGATGGCGAAGATGCTGGATCGACGGATGAAGGCAGTTGGTGAGGCCATTATTGGTAACAAGAACTTAGCTACAATGGCATGAACTCATTGACCGTCAAAGCGGAAATGCCAATAGGACTTATCTCAGGAAATAAGGGCTGCTTCCCCTTTTTCCGCCCGTGCCAGTGCTTGATTCGTTGCTAAAGCAAGATCGGAGACATTTCGATCATCGAACATCGTCAGGTGTTCGCCTGGGAGTTCAATGATCTGCAGTGACTTCACCAGTGGTTGCCAGCCGTAGTCGTAGGGAACTGCGAATTTGTCGTCGGTTTCCGTCGTCTTGAACAGGGTCATTAAGACAGGCAATAGACTGGGAATGTAGGCATCGTAAGCTGCGGCATTTCGTTCTCGAACCTGTAGGGCGCGATCATTGCTGTAGGGATCGGTGTCTTGCAATGACCGGGTGTATTCTATTTCCCGACGCAATTGCACAGCTGATCTCACGCGGGAAACTGCCTGCAATGACCGGGCGAGGAGGTTACCTTGAGTGCAGTGCCTCCAGTAAACCTGTACGCGCTCGGCGGCAGTGTATGGGCGCGTCTGGGCTTGAGGATTTTGTGAATCATAGATGCCGAGAAAAGAAATCTCTTCGCCCTGATCGACGAGCAGCCGGGCAATTTCATAGGCAACAAGACCGCCAAAAGAGTAACCGCACAGGTAGTACGGGCCCCGTGGCTGGTGAGAGCGAATACTTTCGATGTAGTCCGTCGCTGTATTCTCAATGGAGACCTCAGGAAGTTTGCCCTGGATTCCGAGGATAGGGGACTCGATCGCCAGCAGTGGTCGTTGGTCGTCTAGATGATTGGACAGATTCTTATAGAAGAGGACGCCGCCATCGCCGCCGTGAATACAGAAAAGTGGCGCAAGTGTTCCGGATTCTTTTACGGGGATGACATCTTTGGTGCCAGGTATTGCGTCGCTGTTACACGTGTCGTCGACTGCAGCGCTAAGCGACTCGAGCGTAGGCTTCTGGAGGAGCAACCCCATGGATAGAATTTTTCCAAATTCTGCTGAGATGCGGGCAAAGAGTTGCAGTGCGAGCAGTGAGTTGCCGCCGAGCTCGAAGAATGAATCGCTGCGCGCAACGGGGCCGCAACCGAGCAATTCAATCCAGATCTTGACCATCAGCTTTTCGCTCTCTGTAGAAGGAGGCTCGCTTACACCATAACTGCTCGATTTTGCGCTAGTGAGCAATGGCGTCGGCAATCGGTGGCGATCCAATTTGCCGCGCTCGGTGAGGAAAAACTGATCGACCTCCGCCCACAGTACGGGGACCGCAGCTGCTGGCAATTGGCTAGCAATATGTCGAGCCAGTTGAGTTGGCCAGTCGGCCGGGGCAGGTGATCTCCATTTTACCCATGCCGCGAGAACCTGCCCCGTGGTAGTTGCGATTGTCCCTGCATGGGCAGCCGCAATTCCTTGGAATGACTGTATTGCATGAATCACTTCAGCGGGCTCGATGCGGTTCCCTCGAATTTTGATTTGATCGTCAATCCTGCCGAGATACTCAAGTTCTCCGCGTTCGTTCCATCTGGCCTGGTCACCGGTGCGGTACCATCTTTGGTTATGAAGTTGATGAAATGCCGTGGCAGTAAGGTCTGGCCGCTTCCAGTAGCCAGGACTCAATCCCGCGCCTCCGATCCAGAGTTCACCAGCAACGTTCGCTGCTTCAATTTTGTCGTCGTTTTGATCAACGATCTGCACATTGTAGCCTGGCAGTGGTCGGCCAATCGGAGGATTGTTTTCTGAATGTTTGACAGTGTGGACAGTTGCGGCAATGGAGGCCTCGGTTGGGCCGTAGGCATTGAGAAGCTGCACCGTGTCACCTCCACATTGCATCCAGTCGGCAACGGCCTTGGCCGTAGCCTGCTCACCGCCGATGATCGTGCAGCGCACATTTTCTGGCAGACGTATTTTCTCTGATTGCATCCAGCTCACCCATGCGATCCAGAAGGCCGTCGGCAGATTGACGATGGTGATATGTGCTTTTCGGAGGAAGGCATCGAAGTCAACGAAGCTTGCCGAAATTTCCGATGGTCTCGGAACAAGTGTGGCTCCTGAGATGAGTGGAGCGAGGATCTCTTCGATACTGGCGTCAAATCCTGGCGATGCGAATTGGATCGCCCTGTCGCCTGATTGTATCCTGGTTGCCTGAGCGATGCCGATGACTTCGTTGGCAATATTTGCGTGAGTAAGGGTTACTCCTTTTGGCCTACCTGTGGATCCCGATGTGAACAATAGCGCCAGGATTTCGTCCGGCGAAGGGACATGTAGATGATGTGCCGACTGGCTGGCAATAGTTGAGTCAAGGATATTCACCACTGGGAAGTTGGCGAATTCCCTGGTGTCAGATGGTTGATCGGTTAAAAGAACAGCTGGCGTTGCCTCACTGAGGATCGCCCGAATTCTCAGCACTGGGAGAGCGGAATCGATCGGCAAATAGATCAATCCTGCTTTGGCACAGGCCAGAAGAGCCGTGGGAAGATGGCACCGATCATTGATAAATACCGCTGCAACAGTTTCTTCGTTGCTTCGAAATCCTGCTATTCGGCCAGCTAAAACGGTGCTCCGAGTATCGAGTTCTCCGAAAGTGACGTCGCCCGAATCACTTGAGACAGCGATTGATTCCGGGGCTGCGGCCAGATTCTGGAACCAGGCGGCCAGTAAAGGACTGGTAGTACCAGACGACAGATCCCGCCCGGATTCTGAACTGGCAATTGGAATCTGATTATCCCTCAACATAGAACACATTTCTATGTGGAATATACAGTATTTTCCTTATTTATTCAAATCATGAAAAATTTACTCAGTTAAATGAGTCGTCAGATCAATTTGCAGCAGAATACAGTTCCAAAAAGGCGCTGGCATCGACTGCCACGGGATTAAACTGTGCTGTCCACTGTCCTGCTGCCTCTGGCGCAAGTTTCTCAATATCCTCGGCCGAAACGTTGAATGATTTCAAATTTTCAGGCATCCCAGCCAATTTGAGATAGGCCAGGAATGCGTCTGCCAGTTCCTCAATATTGGCAATGCCCGTCATCGCACGGTAAACTGCGAACACTGCTGGGTCTTTGGCATTGAGGCGCATGACATGTGGCAACATGATGCCGACAGCTTCACCATGGACGATTCCAAAGTGCGCGGTCAGCGGATTGGCGGCGGAATGCGCTGCGCCGAGCATGCTGTTTTCGATCGCTGTTCCAGCAAGTGCAGCACCCAGCAGCATGCGACTGCGGGCGATGATATCGTCAGGTGAACTGAGGACTTTGGGGAAAGCCGGGAACATCATCCGAAAAGCAGCGCGCGCATAGGCGGTGGAGATGTCGGAGCGCTTGTTGCAGACACCTGTCTCAAGTGCATGCGCAATGGCGTCAATTCCGGTGTGTGCAGTGACTTGGCGTGGCTGCGTGATGGTCAGCTCAGGATCGAGAATGGCGACACGAGCGGCAGCTTTTTTGTCACCACATGCCATTTTTGCGTGTGTGTCAGAATCGGAGATGAGCGCATACGACTGGCACTCGCTGCCTGTTCCTGCGGTGGTAGGAATTGCGATCATCGGCAGCATCGGCTTAGTCGCTTTATCGTGCCCCCAGTAGTCGTGCATGCGGCCGCCGTTGGTCAGGATAAAGTTGCAACCTTTTGCAGTGTCCATACTGCTGCCACCACCCAGACCGATAATCAGTTCAATGCCAGCATTTCGTGCAACTTCAGCACAGGCGTTCACGCACTTTGTCGTTGGGTTTGCGATCACTTGATCGAACAATGTCGAACGGACACCGCCCGCATTGAGTAGGCTGGTCACCCTGTCCAGGTGGCCCGCCCTGGCAATGCCGGGATCCGTTACGACAAGAACATGCGCTGAGCCTAAGTCGCTGATATGCTTGCAGAGCCGCTCTACAGCGCCGCACCCAAAATCAACTTGTGTTCCGGGAGTGTGCTCGAAGTTCCGAACAAACTCCGGGACATCATCCAAGTCTGAAGAGTCGAATATCGACTCAATGGAAAGACCGCCCTGTGCCATAGGAATCTATACCGCCACTTGAATGGCCCGGCGGCGGTAAAGGAATTCGAACAGGTTTCCTTCGTGCGGTTGGTTCCACTGCACCCGATTGGTGGGGTGGGGGCCAACGTTCAGGCGATCAATGTCCGGGCATTCAAGCAACCGCGTGATCCATTTCTGATCTTCGGTAATTGCCGTGACCACTAGCGACGGGCCGATCTGATCCAGCATGCTCGCTTGATCCAGCTCTACCACACTGGCAAACGGGAAGAGGTATTCCTTATTGGAAAGCGGATGCTCGAATGAGTTGCAACGAACGATCGTGGGCAGCAGGTAATGCATGCCGTCGCGTGTCTGATAACGTTCTTCCGCACGCGCTATCGCAGAGATGTCGCTGGCACCGGGTGATTCAAGGTCGCTATCGATGGCCTCACTGATCCATTCCGCGAACTGAGGATTGGCGAAGCCTGACAGCCTGGCAGTCGGATCATCCGTCGCCAGTGGTTTGATGTCCGATAACGCTTCTGCGATCGCGGCTGCAATCTCATCTGCATACTTAGGAACAACAATCGCAGAAGTGTTGATGCAGCTGCGTCCACTGTTGGCGCTGACCGACTCTACAAGAATGTCGAGATAGTCGCGCCAGTTTTCAATTTTGTCTTCGCCGATAAGAATCTTGCTACGGCCGCTGCCATGCACTTCGATGCGAGGATCGTGGGCGTGCTGGGCGACGGTGCTGTCATCACCGAACAATAGAACGCGTCCGGCGCGTCTGATGATTGCGCCTGATCCAGCGTGGGAAGTCGGGTAGTAGCTGAAGGCTTCAGGTGGACAGCCAGCTTTGATGAATGACTGGATGACGCGCCATGGTGTCCACGGTTCCTCGCGACCGGGCTTGATGATCACGGGAATTTTCAGCGCGATCGACGGAATCCACAGCGCATTCACCGCCGGCGAGTTGCTCGGCATGATGACGCCGAGGCAATCGGTGACGGCATTGAAGCTCACCGGCACGCCAAGTTGTTCGCCATATCCTTTGTCCAGAACCGCTGGGTCGAGCCCTCTGGTCAGTCCTTTCAGAATGGTTCCGACTTCACCGAAAATGTTCCCCAGCCGCTGCAGATTCATGCGGATCAAGGTGTGCGGAAGGCCGCTTGTCGCTGCAAGTTGGTGCAGGTAGTCGTCAGGACTCTGTGTTGAGCCATCGGCCCCCAACGGCAGCGTGTCATTGAGAAAAATTCCCCCCGCTTTCTTAGTGATCTCCAGCAGGTCGGCGACGGGAATTTCGCGAAGGATATCGCGTGCCTCGCCCATTCGGTTCAGGTCATTTTTGACAAGGCCATCATTGGCGAAAGAGACCTTTGCCACAGGTTGACCGGTGGCAACGGCGGTGACCTCTTGCAAGTCGAGACTCTCGTAGACTTTGCCGAGTCGCAGGATAGGGATCTCAGGAAGCATGGATGAAATCGGATTCAGGATGAAAATGAGGACTAGTAGACACCTTCGATAATCTTCTTTTCCAGTGCACCAAATGGCCGCACATCGCCGACTCCATCCCAGGCATACCGGCCGCGGGGTTCTCGTCGGATTGCTTCGTCTCTTTCCAGGAAGCGAGGCATGAAAAATTCCTTTGTCAGGGTCGTCAGTTCCACGCGGCCGTATTCGCCACGAGCGACGACTTGGTCTGTCTTTTCACTGTCGACGACACGCAGCACGGCACGAGGCTGTGGGGCGTAATAGGTGACACTGTAAGTCTCATCAAGAGGCACGCTGCAGGCCAGGCCCATCAGGGTGTTACCGTAAGTTGGCACAAGTCGTGCTTTTCCTTCCAGAACTTCTTCCACCCAGAATCGCACTGCTTGCGGAGTCATCGTGGTGCCACCGCAGAAGACGCCCTTGATGCCAAGGCCAGGAACAGATGTGCGTTCACCAATGGCTTCGAGAATTCTTGGTGTCGTGAACAGGCACTGGATATCACGGTGCTTGAGGATCTCGACCGCCTGGTCGACGATATGCTTGGCGTAGCGTTCGACTTCATCGATTTGCTTGCGAGCGATGAGTTTCTTCACCCAGCGTGGGTCCATGTCAACGAAGTAGCAGCTGCCGCCACGGTGATTGGCCAAGTGCTCGATGCTGAGTCTCAGGCGACGCGGGCCGGTCGGGCCGACCATCATCCAGTTGGCACCACGGGGGAAAAATTCGTCTTCCAGTTGATCGGAAAACATCTCGTAATCTGTTTTGTAGTCGTCCCAGCCGATCCGTTGCTTGGGCAGGCCAGTGGTTCCGCCAGTCTCAAAAATGTTGAATGGGCGGTTGCCGTATCCTTTTGGCACAAAGCGCTCGTTCTTTTCATCCCGCAGCCATTCATCCTGAAAATGCGGGAACAAATTAATGTCTGCGAATGTCTGAATTTTCTCCCGCGGATCCCATTCCTGTTGGGCTGCCCAGTCGAGCCAGAAGGGACAACCAGTTTCAGGTGAAAAGTGCCACGCGATCATTTCGCGGAGGTGGGCATCGAGTTGCTCGTTGGCTTCAGTTTCGGCGCTCATGCAGAGGAATCGGGAAGGAGAAGGGTGATTATGAAATGATTGTTACGATCAGAGTGACTCTGGAAAGAACTTACGAATGGTAGCTTCGCTTGGTTTCGGAGTTATGAGAGAAACTACGAACATGGCGATCGCACCTGCCAGAAAGCAAAAGGTCACTGGCATGACGCCGCCGAACATGGTGTATTCACCACCAATTTGCCCGGTTTCCTGATAAGCTTTGGAAAATAGGAATGCCCACGTCGCGACGACCGCAATGACAGAAGCAAATGCGCCGTATTTGTTAGCCCGCTTCCAGTAGAGGGCCGCAATAACGACCGGCGTGAGCGCCGCGAATCCGGAGAAGCACCACACGGCCAGGTCAAAGATATTCGATTTCATCGCAATCATTGATACAATGTAAGTGATGATGACAATTGCGATAATGAACCAGCGTGCGATCCAAATGATCTGCTTGTCGGTGAAGCGATCCTTCCCGGTGACGTTGAGGACAATATCGTTGGTAAACATCGTTCCAAGGCAGAGGAACTGAGAGTCGAGCGAGGACATGATTGCTGCAAGGACTCCGGCAGTCAGAAAGCCAGTGAGCACCGGACTGGCGACCAAATCACTCAACACTTTGGACAGCACCGCGCTGGGATTCATGCCAAAGGGCACTAACCCAGCGGCCCAGATTCCAATCAGCACACAGGGAACCCATACAACCATGATACACAGTGGATGAGCGACCAGAGTAAGCTTGAAAGTCTTGGCACTTTTCGCCGTCAGCCAGTGCTGGAACAGGTGAGGGAACATTCCGACACTCAGTGGAATGAGCAGGTAACTGAGAAACATGGAGAGTGGGATTCCCAGTTCACGTCTGTCATCCATAAGCTTACCGTCGACCATTTTCTTGTAAGCAACTTCTACCGTGCCGCGTGTGAAGTGCGGTTGGGTTCCTGCCAGTTCAGCTGTTCGGGACTTGTCAACCAGACTGGCGACCACTTTGGGCTCAGCCAGTTTCTCGACCTTATGCGTTTCCGCGTTGACCGCATATTCTTGTACTACGGTTCCTTTGTCAGTGATTCTAGGGACAACATTGGAAGCGTTCTCCAGGCCGCCAAGGCTTTTGACAATAAAGCCGAAAGCAACGACGCCCATCACCATGAATACCAGTGTTTGAAAAGTGTTGGCCCAGGCGGCTCCTCGCGATCCACCTGCAAAAACGTAAGCCAGCACCACGAGGCAGACGACGAGTCCACTCAGCCAGGGCGGGACGCCGCCATCCATGATGGGATTGGGATCCTTGAAAAATTCGAACATTCCAGCCGTCACTGGCTGGATCGTTTTGCCTGCACCAATCACTCCAATCAACAAGTAGGGAATCACCAGGACGACCAGAACAGGAAAAAGAAAAAATCCGAAGGCCTTGGATTCATAGCGCTCGCGGAAGAATTGGATCTGCGTGACAAAGCCGTATTTTTTCCCCAGCGACCACAATTTGATTCCGATGAGGAAGAAACAAGCGGCGTGCACCAGGCCGCTGCTGGATGCCATCAAGCCGTAAGTGCCGATGCCTCGCTCAAATGCTTTGCCCGTGGAGCCGACCAGTGCAAAGGCAGTCATCGTCGTGCCAAACACTGACATGAGCAGTAGAAATGGGCCGATTGAATGGCTGGCAACAAAGAAATCTTTGCTGGTGCCTCTGGATTTTCGTCCGCTCATCAGGCCGAGACCGAGCAGAATGAACATGTAACAAACGATGACAACAAGAACCATGATGGATTAGGCTAGTAGGTGAAAGTCAGAAGAATATCGATGGGCAGGGAAACGTTAACTACTGGCAGCTTATAGGCGGCTGCCTATATGGAATTATTCTTCCTTATCGGCCCATTCCTCGAGACGATGTGGCCAGGCGACTTTGCAGGCAATGCACCAGAGGATTGCCGAACTGATGGAGAACGCAGCATGGTAAGCGAGGCCGATGGGCATGAAGCCAAAAAGCAGCGAGTCATTGTCCCAAAACCACACATCGTTGTGTAAGATGAGCAGCAGAATCACGAGGGCGATGATGAGGTTCTTCATGGAGATGCGCTAGTTTGAATATGCCACAACGGGCTGACGCCTGGCCAGCCCGTTGCAGGAAAAGGTTCGGACGATTACGTCGTTAACTGGTGATCACTTCACTTCTTCTTCCTTTGCGAAGGCGTAGAGATGCGATTGAGTTGCAACATAAAGTGTTCCATTGGCAGCCACCGGGCTCGAATAAATAGGAGCAGGAAACTCAACGACAGCGAGTTCTTTCAGCTCCTTGCCCGCAGCCAGGACGTAGACTTCGCCTTCTTCGTTTGCCACGTAGACTTTGTCATCGGCGACAAGGGTCGATCCCCAGATGTGTCCCTTGGTGTCAAACTGCCAGTGCAGTTTGCCATTGTTAGAATCAAGGCAATAGACACGGCCTGCGTAGTCACAGACGTAAATCAGATCGCCCACGACGGACGGTGTCGACATTGAGCGTTCGATGCCTTTGAATGTCCAGACTGCCTTGCCCGAAATGTCACCGCGTTGGGTGGGATCGATGCAGCTGAGCATTCCCAAGCCGGGGCCGTGTTCAGGATCCTGGCCGATGCAGACAAAGACCTTATCATTGTAAGTGACTGCGGTTCCTACTACTTCGCTCGGGCCTTCGGGCTCAGCATATTTGATTTTGACGCCGTCTTTTCCTACTCGATATTCAGGAGGATTGCAGTCATAGCGGAAGTATTCCTCTAAAACGTCGAATCCTTCCTCGTCCTTTTTGGTGTTGAGTCCAAAGCCATAGCACCAGCCGTCGCCACCGCCAAAAATCACCATCGGCGTGCCTTTGACATCTGCGTATCCGGGGGATGACCATGAGCAGTGAAGGACTCGCTTGCTGACTCCGGCGGCTTCTTCGCCGATCAACTCCCCCGTGTTTTTGTTCAGGCAAATCAGGCTGGGTGCCTGCGGCGCTGGAATGTTCAGGTGCGTCCAGTCGACGCCATTCGAAGTGGTCGCAAAGACCTTGTCGCCGACGACTAGAACCGAGCTGCTGGCAATATTGTGTGGGAATACTCCCAGTTCGCTACGCATGTCGTAGACCCAGATGATGTCTGCATCAGTGGACTTCGACTCGATCGGAGGTGATCCCGCATCAGCGACGAATTTTGCTTCATCTGCGAATCCCTGGTTGCCGTCTGCCATGCCTTTGACGTCAAGGCAGAGAACCTGGCACTTGTTTGTGATGACGTAAGCGCGGTCGCCATCGATCGTAGCTGAAGAACAAATTCCCAGGAATTCCCAGTCAGACACTTTTCCTGCGCCAAGCTTAGGCACGACAAGCTGCCATTGGAAGGCGCCAGTCTTTTCGTCAAGAGACATTACGATCCCGCGGTCACCAATATGGCGTTCATCGCGAGGCGTCTCATTATTGGTGCCGACCAGCACACGACCATTTGCAATGGTTGGGGTTCCGTAAGTTTGAGAGCCCAGTTTTGTCACCCACTTAAGGTGCTTGGCCGTGTCCATGTCGATCTCATCGGAGCCACGCTTGCGATCGCCTGCGGCAAAATCTGCCGGAAGGTTCTTCTCGCTCGACACCATGTTCTTACTCTGCGTGCCACCCCATTGAGGGGAGTCGGCTGCCGTTACCGGGCTCAATGGTATCAATGGACTCACTGTCACAGCGGCGATCGCTGCCGTGAGGCATTGGGAAATTCGGGTGTAATTCTTCATGATCTTCAGGAAAAAGAGTGGTTACTCGTTGGGGCTGACATTGATATTGTCGATGTAGATACGCTTTTGAGCTTGTGGAGCGTAACCAAACACTCCTGGTGCGCCTTGCTTGTGGGCATCTTCGTGTGGAACCTCGATAGTCCAGGCTCCTGGCTCAGTGGTGGATTTCTCCCATACTTTGGCGCGAATCATTCCGTTGCCATCTGCGGCAACGTCTACTCGCATTTTCATGGTGTACCACTTGTTGGCTGAAACAGAAAACGGCACAGAAACTTTCAGGCGTTCATGATTTGATGTGACTTCGAGCAAGTTTCGGTTGCCTTCGAGTGCCGCGATATAGCGCTGGTTGACCAGGCCCACAGTGGACTTGATGCGGCGGTTGCCGTCGGTCATGACATCTGCCTGGATTGTGTAGTTACTGGAACCCGGATATCCGATAAAGGTTGTGCAGCGCTGGAACAACACTCGATCCAGTGTCTTCGCCAAGACTTTGTTTCCATCCAGATCGCGCACATCCCACTTGAAACGGGCACCGATCCAAGGCAATGGAGGATAGGCAAATTTGGCTCCATCGGCAGGATCATCAACGGTCAACTCGAACGCCTCAAAGTCTTCCTCGAATGGCAAATTTTCGATCACTCGTCCACGAATGACGCCAGTAAGGCCATTCGCTGTCGCCTTAAATGCTCCGGCAGATTCCTTCGCGTCGTCTTTTGCTTCGATGACCATTCCGGCGCGGAAGTCGGCATCCATTTCAGCCTTTACCTTGGCGGTCGGTGGAATGAATTTGGCCCACTCGGCGGTGGGAACAGAGTCAACACGCACACCATTTTTGTCGATCGAGTAAAGGTTAACCTTCTCCATGCTGCCTGGGTGAAGGAGAACTTCTGAAGGAACTGCCTGAAGTGCTACTGGATCACCAGGAACCAGTTTCGTTTCTTGAGGAGCCTCAGCGTAGGTGATCTTGCCAGTATCAAACTGGAAGCAGTAAATCTTCTCGGTCGTTTCGATGAACACTTTGCCGTCAGCGACCGCAGGTGCTCCGTTGCAGGCACCGTCGAGGTCAATTGTCTGCAGGATCTCAGCCTTTTCATCAGTTGGCTTGATGACGTATACATTGCCGTCAAGGAGAGGGACAATCAGGAGGCCGTTGATGGCGAGAGGGGATGCGTGGCCCAAATTGTCGGTGGCTAGCTTCTCTTCCCAGAGGATTTTTCCTTTGTCGGGATCAACGCAAACCAGTGATCCGGTCTTGGTTACCTGATAAATGCGATCATTGACCAGAACAGGTGAACTCGAGAAAGAATTCAATGGCAGGCGCCAGATTTCGTCCTCCTTAGTCATCACTCGCTGTTCATCCTTCATGCCGAATGGCTCGGTGGGGATGCGAATAGCGACCATTCGTCCTTCCTCAGACGTGTCCAGGTTCTCTTTACCGTGAATGGCAATCACTCGATCTTTCCAGACAACGGGTGACGAATTCACTCCGCCATAACTCATGTGGTAACGCCAGAGGGCCTGACCGGTCAGCACATTCATTGCTGCCAGGTTTCCACATCCAGTGCCGACATACATGATGCGCTGACCGTTACGAGTCTCAATGAATGGCGTCGAAAACGAGCTGTCCTTAGGTGCTGTGCCAGGCTCCGATGCCCAGACGTGCTTTCCTGTGCGCTTGTCGAAGGCATAGAATCTGTCCCGCGCGGGCCCTTGTGATCCCCAGTTGGTCGTGATGCGGCGGACGATGACCAGATCGCCGTCGATGATAGGGCAACCAGTGCGGCCATTCGGAAACGTCAAGCTGCCGAATTCCTCAATCATCGAGATCTCCCACAGAATTTTTCCGCTCTTGTCGATGCAGGAAAAGTTGCCGTTTGCTGTCAGGAGGTAAAGATTCCCCGTCTCAGGATCGTATCCTGGGGCACCAATGCCGTAGCGATTGTAGACTGTGTCGCTGATGTATTCAGAGAACTGGACTTCCCACTCTTTCTTGCCGGTTTCCGGATCAAGGCAGAGGAGAAATTCGGGCAGGTAATCGTAGAGTTTATTGGCGTCGCGAATCGTAGGAGATGTCCCTGGTCTGTAAGCGTAAGCGTAGAGCTTGCCACCGACGACGATGGGGGTTCCCCGACCGAAGGCATCGTGGGTCCAGACGGGTGTCGGATTCAGTGTGCCTTTCTCGTAAGATTCCAGCGATTCACCAGTGCCCAGCGGACCGCGCCAGAACTGCCAGTCTCCGGCTAGTGTTTCGCTCAGTTGAGAAAGAAGGACGGTGCTCGCCAAAAAGGCGATGGAGGAAATGCGCTTACGCATAATTTCAGTGAATCAACGGGTTTATCTTTTCTGGATCTCGCCGCAGTGGAGCGGTTCGAAGGTCTCTTGACCCTTCGACACTAATGATCGTCCGCTCGACTGCAATCAGGTTTTTAGCGTTAAAGTGACCTTAGACGCAATCTGGTAGAGACTTTAGCAGGTTCTCAGGGGCCAGTTGCAGAAGCGAAGTTCTAGATCGAATCTTGTATGGCAGTGGCAATAGGAGTTGGAGAGCGGGACCGGTCGTCAAGAGTCGGTTTAATCTCCGGACTGATGTCCAAATTGAAACCCGCATGAATCTTCGCAGCCGTCCCTCACCTCACGATCGATTCAAGAACCAGAATCCTGCGTTTAAATAGGTCGCATAGCAAACCCAGGCGAGGTAGGGAACGAGCAGCCATGCGGAAACGCGACTGGAAGAGCCGAACCAGCGGATGCAATAAGCGATCGCGATGATCATCAATATGATGTTGAGCAGTGCGACTCCCATCAGATGCCAGCCGAAGAACAGGGGAGTCCATGCGAAGTTCAGAATGGCCTGGCAGGTGAATATAGCCAACCGTTTTCTCCCTTTTGGATCGGAGCGAGCGAATCCACCGCGATGCCAGACAATGGCGAACGAGCTGCCGATCATGGCGTAAAGAATCGACCACACTGGCCCGAAGACACTATTCGGAGGCGTGCCAGGCGGGGGCTGAATCTCGCGATACCAATCAGATATTGAGCCAACGGTGGTGGCTGCGCCGAGTCCGCCAAGAAGTTCGGCTATAAAAATGCACAGGAGAATCTTGACTGCAAGTGGGCGAACGAGCGTAGCCATTGATTACAGCCCCATCCCTTTGATGAATTCGCGAATCGCCTTCTTCTCTCGCGCATCAAATTCGCCGTTCTGATCTTTGTCGAACATCTGCCGTGCACGCTGCATCCAGCCTCTTCCTTCCTTGGACTTGTTGGCATTCTCCAGGAACGAACGCAACGCGAAATCTCGCCGGTGTTCATCGATTGCAGTTTCAAGTTTGGCGCTCTTCGTGTTATCTACCGCCGTGATGGCGATTGTCACCGAGCCCATTTCATCGGTGGACTCGAGTCCCCATTTTGTGCGTACGGGAGGATTGTTAGGGTTGCGTGGATTCTCAGATGAATTGTCCCACACGACTTCACAGTCGATGCGTGTTCCCTTAGGCAGTAAGACAAATTCTTCGAATGCGTATTGTTCCTGCCAGGAAAAATCCCAATCGTCGATGCGCAGGAGTTGAATTTTTTCTCCGCCAGGCAATGTTGCAGTCATTTCCATTTCCTTGCCCAGGTAGTGAGCGTGCGCACCTATGGCAAAGGCATGGACATCGACTGGAACTTCAAAGTAGTCCTTTTTTGAGTAGCGCTTTTCGCCCGCAGGAATGTCAATCGCCGCCAGTGCACCGAACAGTGGTGGCAATTGCAAGCTCGAGTAGGCACGCGTCGGAGGATTATCAGAGAAATAGAGGGCAGCGACGGATTTTTCTTTCTCCGCCTTTCCTGATGGATGAAAGTGCGTGGAGAAAACGAAGTCGGCTTCCTTGGGGAGTTTGTCTGCCATTCCTTCTGGCAGCATCAATGGATTGGCACCCAGCGCCCAGGCACCGACGAAACCACCACGCTCCAGGCGCTGCGGCATCCGGCGAAATCCTGGAGTCGAACTCTCGGCATCGCGTTTGCGAGCTTCGCCAGTTTGGTCAATGAAGAACAACGAATGGTGGACTACAGAGGGAGCAGAGGGCTTGAAATCGATCGCCTTCAACCACTTGTCTTCTGGTAAGTCCAACTGGACGACAAAGTTTCGGTAAATGTCAGGGCCATCCGCTGGGACATCATAGCTATCTGTCATTTCCACGATCATGTCGGGTTTTCCAAGAATCCAGCCGTCCGTGAACTGGGGCATCTCAGGAAGCTCAGCGCTGTCTCCCTCTGGCATTTCGGCGGTCACCCAGTCTGCCAGGGTTTTGATCTGCACATCGCTCAGGCGGCGAGTGTCCTTAAATGCTGGGCTACCGGGCATCGCGTGCCACGGCGGCATGTAGCGGTCGGCTGTCACTTCAACGATAAATTTTCCTCGCTTGCGGACTTCTTCATAGTTGGTCAGCGAAAACGGTGCAGACTTTCCCGGGCGGTGACAGCTCGTACAATTTTGAAAAATGATGGGGGCAACGTGCTCTGAGAAGGTGACGACTTCGGCAGGCAGTGAGGTCACTCCGATGCAGAGTGCAAGAGTGGAGAAGAGGAAATTGCGCATAGTTTTGGGAAAGATGCCAAGGGTGTTACGGAGCTGGAGGTGTGGGAAGGTAGCAACCAATGACTTCGTTACGCGAGACCGGAATGGGATTGCCTGCTATGATGGATTCAAGGGCACTTCGCAGATCATGTTGGGTGATGACTCGGCGCGCTTTTCCCAGCGCTGCATAGCGATTGTTGATTCGACCTCGGTAAAGCTGATTTCCCGTGCTGTCGATCACTGCTGCTTCGGGAGTATGCGTCGCTCCAGTTGCCTGAGCGAGCACTTGTGCAATATCGAGAATGGGCACGACTGGTTTGAGCTCATACTCCGCGATGTGTGCGCGAACCATGGTAGCGTCCAACTCCGGATCAGTGTAGACAAGGAAGACGGTGATGTTTTTGTCCTCAAATTCACTGGAAATACGCGAAATCTCAGGGCTGAATGCGTTGGCGATCGGGCATTCAGTCGCCGTGAAAATCAACAGCGAATAATGTCCGTCAGGGGGGGCCAGGGGCGAAATCGAGTTTTCGTCAATGTCCTGAACCACCAACGTTCGCAGGTCGCCAGCGATCTGTAAGGTATCAGGTTTCTTAGCCTCCTCGGCGCTGCTTACTCCCGGAAGAGCGAGCAAAAGCAGCAATCCTCCGATCAGCATCGAAATCAGGGGCAGGGAAGTGGACGATGAGGCTTGCGATCGCATGGCAAACTACTATTTCATAGACTCATGAGAATTTCTCCTATCATTTCCAGAATAATTGTGTCCGTCTGTATCACTGGCTGGCTGGCTGGCGACGCCGTGGCGCAACAATCAACGAAACGACCTCCTATGCTTGTTTATATTGGTACCTATACGGGAGGCGACAGCGAAGGGATCTATGTTTTTCGTATGAATCCGAAAAACGGAAAGCTCAGCAGCAGGCAGTTGGCAGCAAAGTCGGAGCAACCGTCGTTTTTAGCGCTTTCCTCAGATGGAAAGTATCTTTATGCAGCGAATGAGACGATGGAGTGGCAGGGGGAAAAGGGAACTGGTGGAGTGACCGCCTATTCGATCGATCGAAAAGAGGGTCATCTGACTGAATTGAATTCTCAGCCGTCAGGAGGCGGCGCACCTTGTCACATCATGGTCGATCCAACCGATGGAAATGTTCTGGTAGCCAATTATATGGGGGGCAATGTGAGTGTTTTTCCTGTGCAGCCGAATGGCGGGCTGGGAAAAGCGTCAGGTTTCATGCAGCACGCAGGGAACGGAGCGGATAAGCGCAGGCAGGAAGCGCCGCACGCGCATTCCATTAATCTCGACCCTGCTGCCCGCTTTGCCATTGTTGCGGATCTGGGGATCGATCGACTGATGGCCTATCGATTCAATGCGCAGACAGGAACTTTAAGCCCTAACGAAACACCCAGTGCCCGAGTGGGCGATGGTGCAGGGCCAAGGCACTTCGCGTTTCACCCGAATGGGAAGACTGCTTATGTCATCAACGAAATGGCGATGACCGTGACTGCATTTAACTACAATGCGGAGAAAGGAACATTGTTAGAGTTGCAGACGATTTCTACGCTGGGAGGAGAGGCGGTGGCAAAGGGACAATCGACCGCGCACATCGAGGTGCACCCTTCTGGGAAGTTTCTGTATGGCTCGAACCGCGGCCATGACACGATCGTTGCCTACGCCATTCATCCGCAGAACGGCGAGTTAACCTACATCGAGAATCAATCGATCATGGGCAAGACACCGAGAAATTTTGGCATCTCATCTGATGGAAGGTATCTCGTGGCAGCGAATCAAAACAGTAACGACATCGTTGTCTTCGCGGTGGATGAGGAATCAGGTGCACTGGAGCCGACAGGACAAAAAGTGGCCTGCCCTAATCCGGTTTGTGTGAAATTTCTCCCTGCGCGCTGATGTTGATCGATACCCATTGTCATTTAGCGTCATCCAAGTTTGCTGCTGCTGAAGTCGGCGAAATCGTGAAGCGCGCCACTGAGGCCGGAGTCACGCGTATCATTGCGATCGGCACGACATTGGAAGACAGTCACGCCAACGTTGCCCTGGCTGAACGTTATGAACAAGTCTACGCAGCAGTAGGCATCCATCCAACCGATGTTCTTGAGTTACCACCCGGTGAGGATTGGCTGCGCGAGTTGAGAGAACTCACGTTGCATCCCAAAGTGGTCGCCATTGGTGAAATTGGACTCGACTACTTTCATCCTCCTGCTGAAGGCACTGTCGATGACTATCATCGCCGACAGGCGGAAGTTTTTCGACAACAGTTAGAGCTTGCGGCTGAGCTTGGCTACAATGTTGTGGTGCACCAGCGCGAAAGTTACGCGGCAACTGTGGCTGCGGTGCAGCCGTTCAATGGAAAACTGCGTGCCGTGTTCCATTGTTTCACGGGAAGCGCCGAACAAGCAGCTGTTTTACAAGCGAACGATCACCTTGTGTCGTTCACTGGAATCGTCACGTTCAAGAATGCCGCTGATGTGCAAGAGTGTGCCAAGTCAGTTGCAGTGGGATCGTTCATGGTAGAGACTGATGCTCCCTATCTAGCCCCCATGCCTTACCGTGGCAAGCGCTGCGAACCAGCATTCGCTCGCAACACTGCTGATCACATCGCGGCACTGAGAGGAATCGATTCCGAGACGCTTGCCGCCGAAACAACGGCCACAGCTGAAGCGTTCTTCCGTTTTCCCGTGTTGGCCTGAAACCGCAGCTACTTCTTCTCCCAGCAGAGAAAAGTTTTCGGCTTTTGTGCTGACATCGAATCAACAAAAACTTCGGCATTGAAACCCTCGAGTTCGAACAGTCGTTCACTCAGGGCATCTGCATTCATCGCGCCTTCCGGAACAATCAGTGCCGCCGTTGGCCCATGAAGTGCAAAAAGCGTGGCTGGAAAATCGCCATCAAATGTCACGACTACCTCGACTCTTTTTAAATTTTTCCACGACAGGGAATCCAGCGTGCCATCCGGGCGGTGGCAACGGATTTCTTTGTCGCTGACTTCGACGATGTAGTTTTCTTCTTCCATTGATGGGTGATGTGGGGAGCGTTATTGGTGGCTTGGGACACTAGGGATGCCCGGCAGCCTTTCGTCAAAAGACAATTAGAGAAAAAATGGCAGGGTCTGACGGGCTACTGGAACAGCTCAGGGTAGCATCCTTTGGCCATTGCCGTGCTTTTTTCATGAATCTCTCGGGCCTCGCCCAGTTCAATCACTTCCTCCACAAGGGCAGCGCAGTGCTGATAGTTAAGCTGCCGAATAGCGAATTTGACCATCGGCAATTGCACCGCTCCGACGCTCAATTCATCGACCCCAAGGCCAACCAGCAGGGGCAAGATAGAAATATCACTGGCCATTTCTCCGCACACTCCGCTCCACACATCCTGATCGTGGCCAGCATCGATGGCCATTTTCATCAGCTGGAGAATCGCCGGATGGGCCGGCTGGTAAAGCTGGGCGACTTTCTCATTGATCCGATCAACCGCCAGCGTGTACTGCACCAGATCATTGGTGCCAAAACTGAAAAAGTCGACTTCCCGGGCGAGTCGCCTGGCGATTAACGCGGCGCTGGGCACTTCGATCATGACTCCGATTTCGATGTCAGAATCAAAATCGATGTCTTCTGAGGCAAGTTCAAGTTTACAGGCATCAAGAATGCGGTTGGCTTCCAGCAGCTCATCGAGTGATGAGACCATCGGATACATGACACTGACTTTGTTCCCGGCGGACGCTCGCAGAATCGCCCGCAGCTGAGTTTTGAAAATGTCGCGTTCGTCCAGAGAAACTCGAATGCCCCGCCACCCGAGAAACGGATTGGGTTGGGGCTCAGCCCTACTCTGTGAGCCGAAGAGTTTATCCCCGCCAAGATCAAATGTGCGGATGATGACACCCGAAGCGCCACATTCCTGGGCTACCCGGGTATAATTCGCGGATTGTTCGTCTTCGGTAGGAAGGCTGCCGTTGTCGTTGAGGTAAAAGAACTCGGTGCGGTAAAGGCCAACTCCATCGCCACCGTTCTTGTTCACCATCGCCATCTCCTGCAGGAACTCGATATTGGCGGACAAGGTGATAAGTCGACCGTCTTTAGTTCGGCTTTTGCGACTGCGGTATTCAGCAAGTCTGGTGTCCGCTGCGGCCTTGCGCGCCTGGATCTCATCGTACGAGGCCAGAGTCTCTGCACTCGGATTGAAAATCAACAGGCCAGCGTATCCATCGAGTAATACCGATCCCCCCCAGAGTGTAGCGGATGGCAAGTGATGCAATCCGACAACTGCGGGGATTCCCAATGAGCGGGCAACAATCGCGGTATGCGAGGTGGGGCTCCCCACTTCCGTGGCAAAGCCAAGGACAAAGTCGCGGTCCATGGTCGCCGTATCAGACGGCGTTAAGTCGTGGGCCAGCAGAATATGAGGATCAGAAGAATGAGGCATGGCACCGAATCCAGACAGATTGCGCAGCACTCTGCGCGAGACATCGTGGACATCAACCGAGCGCTCGCTGAGGTAAGTGTCGCCAATCTTGCTGAGAGCAATCGCATACTTATCGAGCACCTGGTGAAAGGCAGACTCGATACAAATCAATTCGTCCTCCACGATCTGTCGAACTTCGGACAGCACCGACTTGTCCTCCAGCATCAACAAGTGGGCTTCAAATATCCCATCGTGAGGGCTTCCAGCCTCACCGGCGAGGCGCTCTTGAATGGCTCTGATTTCTACACGCGTCGCATCCAGAGCAGATTCCAGCCTTGCCCACTCAGAATCAATTTGTTCGGGGGCAATGGCCTCAGTGCTTGGGGCATCCGCCGCCCAGGCACGAAACGCAACAGGGCCGATCGCGATTCCAGGGGAGACCCCGATACCACTGATTCTTACCTCTTTGGTTTGAGACTGCATGTCGGGCGAATTTGAGAAAACGTAAGTAGATTACCGTGAGTATGAATCCACCCGGAAATTGCATGGAATTGCAATGATAAAAAATGGTAGCTGTCGTTTTGGCTCAGCTTTCCTCGCTGAATCGACTGTCGATCAGCTCCCCAAGTCCTGTTATTGCTGCTTCGGCATCTTCACCTTCGGCCCTCACTTTGATCAGACTTCCGTGCCCGGCTGCGAGCATCATCAGCCCCATGATGCTCTTGCCATTGACTTCTTCCTGATCTTTTTCGACCCAGATCTCAGACTCGAAACTGTTGGAAATCTTCACGAATAGCGCTGCTGGCCGGGCGTGAAGACCAAGCTTGTTCGAAATTGTGAATTCTTTTTCAGCAATCATAAAAGGGAAAGAAAAACTACCTGACGGACAGGGAAACGGCTAGTTTATGCGCCTTTTACGCATCATTTTCAAGAGTTTCTTGTTGAATTCAAGGGCAGCATCGTGACCGAAGCTCTTGAGTTTCTGGTCAAGTGCCGCCACCTCTACGAGGCGCGCCACATCACGGCCAGGAGCGACAGGAACTTCTACTAACGGAATTTTGATTCCGAGCACAGTGTGGAACTGCGTTCGAGTACTGACGCGCTCGACCTTGTTGAGATCCTCGTAAGGCTTGAGCTCGATCACAAGATCGAGCCGTTTTTCCAGTCGCATGCTGCCAATTCCATAGATTGCGGGAATGTTCAGTACGCCGAGCCCCCGCACTTCCATGTGGGAGCGGCCGATTTCGGGAGCTGTTCCGATGACTTCGCGTCCTTCGAGGGCTCGAAAATGCACCAGATCATCTGCGACCAGACTGGCCCCGCGTTCCAGCAGTCCCAATACAGTTTCACTCTTGCCGCTGCCACTTTTGCCAATCAGCAAAACGCCAATGCCTTTTACATCGATCATGCATCCATGGGCGCTGCAGGTCGGAGCAAAGTCCCACTCCAGGCAAATAGTGGCAGCATTGATGAACTTCATTGTGATCATGCTTGTGCCGAACACGGGGATGCCAGCTTCGGCGGTGAGTGCCAGCCATTCTGGTGGCATTTCTCTTCCCCGAGACATGACAACACAGGGGATGTCTCTCTTGAAAAGACTGCGCAGCCTGGCCTCGCGGACTTCAGCGGTAAGGCTATTCAAATACGAAAACTCAGAGTGACCGAACACCTGAATCCGCCGATAGGCAAAGTAGGTGTAGAACTCGGCAAGCGCCAGCCCTGGCCGATTCACGGTGGGCTCGCTGATGCGTCTATCAAGTCCCAGCTTGTCGCCAATACGACGCAGCTTGAGCTTCGAATGATGCTCGTCGAAGAAGGCACCGACAGAAACGTGAGTCGGTCTCCTGGTTTTGTTAGGCATCAGCGGCAGTTCTCAGCTCACATATCATCGACCACGACCATGGCATAGTCGCCGTCCTTGCGTTTGTAGAGTAGCGACTTTTTCTGACTTTTCTGGTTGAGAAACAAGACGAACGACAGCTCGCTCAGTTCCAGTTCCATGATCGCTTCATCTGAGAAGAGCGGCTTCAGTTTGAAGTTTTCCTTGTGAATGACAACGGGCTCGATGTCTTCCACATCGCTCTCAACCGCGTTTTCTGTGAAACGGTGTTCTTCTAAATGCCGAATGGAACCCTCGCGCGGACGGTTCTTAAGAAGACGCGTTTTGTGTTTGCGCATGCGGCGCGCAATTTTCGCCATCGTCTCATCCATGGACGCATACAAGTCCTCGCCCTCAGTGCTCGCTTCGATCGTAATATGATTTGCGCAAAACAGAATGACCTCAGCGATTTGGCGGTTCTTCTGTACATCGAGGATGACTTTCGCCTCGATGATCCGCGGGTAATCAAGGTGCAATCCTTCGACTTTCTTAAGTGCATACTCGCGGATAGAATCCGTGATATCGATGTGGCGGCCAGTAACTGTGATCGGCAGGTTAACGTTCTTTGTCTGCATGATTTTGGCTTATCGGGTTACTATTTTCTGTTGGAATAACGGCAGAGTTGTTCACGCCGTTGGTTGTTGCCTCTGTTCCAGCTGCATGATGCGCAGGGGGATTTCGGCCTGCACTTGACCATCCATCGTGATGTCGATGGAATATTGTCCGGGGCGGTCGAATTTGAGGCGAAAGAGATTGAATACCAGGTTTCTGGAGAGGAAATAGGCATCCTGCGGGAGCTTGACGTCGACCCGTATGGCGGCGGATTCATCAGGCTTCTCCGGATTCTGTGGCGGGATGGCCACTACGGTCGTGCCATCAGCATCGACGATCTTTATCTGGAAGTCGCGCGTGCCCTCATCATCCGAGCGAAAGCATAGTCTCAGGGCGAGTGCACATTGGGAATGAATGACTGGAAACTGCTGTGCGCATATGGTGTCAAACGTGCCCAGAACACAAAGTTTTCCATTGTAGTCCGTGGCACTGTCGCAAAGGGTCGCTACCTGTATATCCATGATTATGTATTATTTACGCTGTAAGCACCATCGGTGGCTGCCGTTGCGTATCTTTTTGATGACCCTAGCGGTTCCACGATAATCCACAAAGTAAATTCGCGACTGTGATGAAGTCGCAGTCAAACTCCTGCAAGATAAGCGCAACGCTCCAATTATTCTCAGCTTGCCCTGCGACGGCGGAACAGAAGTCCGCTCAGTCCGATTACTGCTAGAAAAGCAGTGCCAGGCTCGGGAATCACGGCACCGCCGACTGCGGCGGTGCGAAGGGAGAAAGCCGCATTCTGTGAATCGCCCAGCACTGCGCTATTAGAATCAGCGAGGCGGAAACTCAGCGGAGTTCCGGTAGGGTTTACCGTTGCCGGCAATTTCCAGTCGGTGTCAGTGATCAAGGCAAATTCGTTTCCTCCATCGACGCTCTTATTGTCGCGGTAGGCCCAGATATAGAGTTTGCTGCTGCGGAAATCGAAGTCTTCAACTGCGGGCGCAAATGCATTCGAAGTAGTGTGGCCATTTTCATCAATGGCCGCAGATTTAGTGAAAAACCCAAAGGTTGATGCAAAGCCTTCATTCTCAGTGGTTGCCATATCGAATCCGTGCCAGTCAGCAGCCCACAGGGAAGATGAATTCTCTGCGGGATTGAAGCCAGCACTGAAGGTTCCCAGCTCAAATCTGAAATCGCTTCCAAGTGAATCTCCATTGGAGTCCTGCAGCACGCTGCCAACCGCGCTACCCCAGGAGACAGACTGAGCGTGAATGTCTTGTGCGCTAAGCACAGTGAACATCAGTGCTGCCCCGGCAGCAAACCCCATGGTGATTGTTGATTTCATACAGCCTCATAATAGCGGCTAGTCTTAGAAATTCAACTATCTTAACTGTCACGGTGATTTTTCTTGGAATAGAAAAACTTGGAAACTATGGCACAGCTATTGCCGCCGCAGTCCGTCTTCGTGAAAGCTGTTCGGATAAAGTTCCTCGATTTGATCGATTTTCTCCAGAATCGCGGCATCCAGCGTGAGGTCGGCAGCAGCCAGACTTTCTTCCAATTGGGCAATGGTTGTCGCGCCGACAATTGTGGAGGCGACGAAATCGTGTTGCTTGCTCCAGGCTGTGGCCAGAGTGACGGGTGCAATTCCAGCCTTGCGGGCAATATCCATAAAGCACTCGGTCGCGGCGAGCGTTCTTTCGTTTACAAAGCGACGCGCCATCTTTTTCTGACGATCATTTCCATGGGCGAGATAGGCAGTAAAGCGGGCACCGTCCGGGACGGCTCCGCCATTGTATTTTCCTGCCAGCACTCCGCCAGCCAGGGGCGAATAAGGTAGCAGGCTGACGTGTTCCTGACGACAGACCTGGGCCAGTTCATTCTCGCAGCGTCGATTGAGAACAGAGAAATTATTCTGCACTGTGTCGAAACGAGCGAGCCCATGCACGTCGGATTCCCATAGATTTTTCATTAGCCCCCAGCTGGTTTCATTGCTGCTGCCTAACACTCGCACCTTCCCGGATTGAACGAGTTCAGTCAGCGCAGCCAGCGTCTCTTCCTGCCGCATGTCGTGGTCGGGCCAGTGCGTCTGGTAGAGGTCGATGTAGTCGGTCTGTAGTCGTGTCAGACTGGCTTCAACAGCCCGCATGATTTGATGACGATCGAGGGTGGTCATGCCGTAGCGAACTGGGGGCGTGAACCATCCGTGGCCCGGTCCGGTGATCTTGGTTGCAATGATGACGGTCTCGCGCGGCTTGGTTTTTATCCAGCGGCCCACAATTTCTTCTGTGATACCAAAGGTTTCAACCGAGGGCGGTACGGGATACATTTCTGCGGCATCGAAGAATGTCACGCCAGCCTCGTAGGCCATGTCCATAATGCGAAAGGACATCGCCTCATCTGCCTGTGCACCAAAGGTCATTGTGCCCATACAGATTTCCGAAACTACGAGTCCACTTTTGCCTAGGCGTCTGTTGTTCATGCCTGCTTGTTATCGTGGATAGCTCACGAGTGCAAGTTGAGTAGTGGAGTCAGGCATGGCCGTCGGGAGCCTCTGGAGCCCATGTGGCACGGATCTGGCGGAAATTGCAGGCCATGTAGGAAAGCGCCACGAGGGCTCCACGCCAGATCAGATCGAGAAACCCAAGTGTGCTTGAATGCGATGGCAGTATGGTGAGAATGCCTGCGAGAACGATCGCCATTACCGCGAGGCCCAGCATGTTTCCACGAAAGTGATACTGAATGTATTCGGTCGCGGAGATTTCAGAGAATCGCTTCAAGGTGGGTAAGAAAACTCCAAAGCCAAAGAGAGTGCTGGTGATCAACGTGGCTGCGGCAACGCCGGGAACACCCCATGCCCGCGCCAGGACGACGCTGAGAATGAGATTCACGGCTGCTTGAGTCAATGAGAACTTGAGCAGTAAGTTCTCCATTCCGCACATGACCATGACGCGTCGTCCGCAGCTGGAAGTAACAGTGCCAATGTAGATTGCAAGGAGGAGTAACTGGCCAGTTAGAAATGCGCCTTCTGGCAGTATCTCTTCTCCTGTGAGCAGGCAGATCAGATCCTTTAAAAAGAAGGCGGCGAGGATGTAGCAGGGAGTGGTAATAGTGAACAGAAAGCGTGAATTCTTGAGCAAGAGATCAATCAGTCCGCGACGATTCCCGCGGGCATGGAGGTTAGCAGCCGCCGGTGATATGAGATTCTCCGACTGCGTTGCCAGCATGTTCAAGATTTCGCTGACCTTGGCCGCAGCCTGATAGAGAGCGACCGATCCCAGACCAAGGACGCCAGCGATGACTGCCTGGTCGGTCTTGGTGAGGACGATGCCACTGAAGACAACGAGATAGGCAGCGATCGAAAACTTGATCCGACTTCCGACTTCCGAAAAATCGAAAAATCGAAAACGGATGCTGAGTCCCTTCGCCAGGCGATGCGCGCAGAGTGCGCACGCGATGTTCGTGGCCAGCAGGACTGAGCAGGCGGCCAGCATCACGTGTTCGACGCCAGATCCCAGGTAAAGCAGTGACAACACTGCAATGGTATTCGCCACCGTCGACACGATCTGAATGATATTGAAAATGTCGACTCGCTGGATTCCAGCGAGGACTTCTCCATAGATTCCGAGAGGAAATGTCAGCGCAATAGCAATAAAAAAGTAGAAGTAGGCAGGCGTAAAACGATCGGCCATATCGACCGGGACATCGATGGCCTGGAAGAGAAGTGGCCGACACAAAATGGCCAGAACAAAGATAAGCATGCCGATGCCAGCAAATGTCCAGAAGATGGTGCTGACTACCCGATTAACACCGTCGATGTCATCGTTCTCGGTGCGCGATGCAACCGTTTTCTGGATCGTCATACCGAGTCCAAAATCGAGTAGGATACCGAATGCGAGGACGGACCAGAGGAATGCCCAGAATCCGAATTCTACTGAGCTCCACGAACCGAACATCGTGCGAAATATGGCCAGTCCGGTGACCATGCGCAGCCCCATTTGCACGTAGCTGGTGATTGTGGTGGCGGCGAACCGTTTCTTCCATTCCATGTTCGATGATCGAAAGTGACGATATGAATTTAAGGAGTGTCCAGGATGGCGGCGGCGCGTTTGCCGTCTGGCCATTGTGCTTCGACAGAGATCCATCCTGTGGCCCTGTCTGTGAGCGGTAATGTAGTGCCAGTGTGAGGGATGGACAAGTGCTTCGCCTCCCAGATCACCAACGCATCGTCGAGATTTAAATTATTCGGTTCAGGCAATGTAAGTGTAAATCCTTCAGCAGACTTAACAATCGCGGCCACCGGTGCGCTCCATTTTTCGTCCCGCACCCGCGACTGGGCCATCAGCCCAAGCATGGCGGCGAGGGCATTGCCTTGTTGGGAGATTGTGAATTCGGTCGACAAATTGTAACCATCTGCCCAGCGATGATAGAACGGGTAGGGGGCATCCTGGTCACCGTCCGAAGGATGGACAAGACTTCCTTCCCTGGCTTCATAGCGATGGTTCCAGCGAAATCCTGACTGCAGGCTTCCCAACGGAATACCAGTCAATGGAAGTTGTTCGCGGTCGTTGAGTCCCCACTGATGGACGACTTCAAATTGCCTCTTGAATCCGAGTCCCGTGAGGTGACAGACGTTGACCGCATTGGCTCCGGTTTCGTAGGCCAGGTTGGATGCAATGGCGGCAGTGACAGGCGGAGGGATTTGCCCGTGATCGTCCATCGCCGATACCAGATGAAACATGTTTGCTGTCGCAAAATGCCAGCCGACGCCACGGTGGCGTTTTGACTCAAACGGGAAGGCGACTCCATAGGCCGATCCAGCTGTGTAGGTCGTCAGTTGCTCTGCCCATTCCTCGATCGCATTGTGACACGCGCGAAGGTGGTCGGCGTGAAGTTTTGACTTCTTCAATCGACCAGACTTTTCCGCTGCCGCGTAGCTTCTGGCAGCCGCGCCGAAACCGTCCTGCATTTTCAGCCATCCCCAATGGGCCGTGTCGGCTGATCCTGGTGAAAATTTCCGCAGCAGGAATTGGTGATAGGGTTCTTCACCCGTAGCCAGGTAGAGTTCGGTGGCCAACCAGATGATTTCATCCCGATCCATGAACAGATCACCATAGTGGCTGATGGTTTGATAAGCTCCCACCTCGCCATGTGTTTTTTGTGCCTGCATGATGAAGCGCCAGCCGATCTGTGCTTGACGCAGGTAGCGGTCGGCAAGAAGCGGGAAATGCTGACGGAACTCTGGTGATGAAGCCATTTGGCAAAGCGCCGCAGCTGCCGCGGCTGTGCCAGCTGTATTCTTTGGGAAAACTGTTTGAAGATCACCATTCTCGGGCGTCACGTCTGTCTCGTAGGCGCGATCGCGTGGGTAGACCAGGAAATAGAAGCCGCCATCGGAGTCCTGCATTTTGGCCAGAAAGGCCGCTTCGCAGGCAGCAATTTCGAGCGCGTCTGGTATGCCATTCCCGCTCTCTGGAATGCCGAGGTTATCGATCTCACTGACGCCGGGAAAGGAATCGACAGCATAGGTCAATGCGTGCACGAGTTGAGCGGAATTGGTGACATACTTGCTGTAATCGCCAGCGTCATGGTGGCCGCCACTTACATTAATCTCACCTTTACGGCGGAATGGGTAAAGTGCATCCACAGCGCTGTCGAGTGAAGGTGCCGTCTGATCCTCGTGATTGTTATCGGCAATGTCTTTGATCCGTTTCCAAATAACCCGATCACCTGCATCAGGAATCTTTGCCGCGCCGTTGTGGCAAGGGGCGTGTTGAAATCGCGAAAAGGGCAGGCCTACAAGGTATCCGCAGCGCTGGTGGTAGAGGCCGAGAGCGTAGGTGCGGGCAAGGCAGGCATGATAGCCGTGACTGATAGTGAAGGGATAGGATTCGCCGATTCCATTCATCCCAAGTGTGAATGTTCCAGCGCGATTGAACTGAGAAAAATCGAGTAATTTCACCTGCTGCGAGTGAGGCGTCGTGTAAGTGAATCCTTCTTCCACGCAAGCCTGCGCAGGGCCGCGAAATACGATGTTTCCGGAAGTGGTGTCGCGTAGGTAGAATTCGCTGTGACCGGCTAAATCCAGTTCACCTATTGTGCCAAGGTAGTAACCAGCACGCGCCGTTTTGGGAGCATCAATTTGATAGCCTGCCTGGCTGGTGTGGAGGACAGGTGAGTGACGACTCGGCACTAGCTTTGTGGCAAATGAGGCGTCCTTAAAGGGTCGCCATTTTTCGGCAATGCGCACATTGACCCTGGCTTCTGCCGCGATCGGCGATTTCAGTTGCAAGTAGATCGCTGACTCAACCCGAAGATCCCATTTTTCCAGTGGGGCATAGCGCGGGCGGCGTCGAAAGCCGACATTCGCGACTGCATCCGGCAGGGAAACCCCATCGATGATGACGTCGAATGCGTCTGCCGGGGGAAGCTGATCCGTGAACCTCCACGCGCGGGTGTTCGTTTCCTTTTCGCCCACCGCGAATATGCATCCCAGTTCCAGCACTTTTGGTGATAGAGCATTAAGCCAATGCGAATCCGCTGCCGGGATCGGTTCCACAGGAGCGGCATCAGCGACAGGCTGAGTCGAAAGGCTGAAGCTGAGCAGACAGGACAGCAATGATGAGGTGCAGGCCTTCACGATTGTTAGCTTCTTCGCAGTGCTTTCCGGGCAACAATCCGCAGCTTCTTGTTGAGTGACTTCCAGCGCATCGCTCCAGCGTTTCTCTGTATTTTGAGAAAGGCATCGACGATGTCGTCCATGTCACTGGTCGTGCCGAGGAACAGGCGGTGATTGAACGCCAGTCCAGTGCGCATGGCAACTTCCTCGGAGACGGGGCATTTCGCATCCAGTCCGAGTTCTTGACGTGGGCTTTTATCGTCTGCAAATGCCCAGTATTTTTCTGAGGGCTTCCACAGAACCGAGCGGTAGACCACTTCATACGGCGCAGTAACTGGAATGCCTTCCGCCTGCATAGTGTCGACCAATAGATCGCGGGGCATGCCGGAAAAAGCAGCAGGATCGATGGTGACTGACAAGCAGTAGAGCCCCTGGCGAGTCACAGATTTCTTTGGCTTTAACACATGGACACCTTCAATCTTGTGCAGCTCACTACGCAGATAGGCGATGTTCTCGGCGCGGGTTTCCATGAGCGCAGGAAGGCGCTGCAACTGCCCCAGCAATACTGCTGACTGAAATTCTGTCATTCGGTTATTGCTGCCGAATGTGTAAGGCGAATCCGGAGTGCGAAGCCGACCGCAGTTCTTGAGGCCGTAGATTCGATCAGCAATTGCATCACTATTTGTCACGATGGCGCCACCTTCACCAGCGGTCATGCCTTTGCTGCCCTGAAAGCTATAGGATCCAGCATCGCCGATCGCGCCGACTGGCTTTCCTTCCCACTCGGAGCCGTGAGTGTGCGCGCAATCTTCAACCACATACAGTTTGTGTTCTCTGGCGATCGTCATGAGCTCGGTCATAGAGGCAATCTGGCTGTAGAGATGTACCGGAATAATGGCCTTGGTTCTGCTGGTGATCTTGCGGCGAACGTCTGCCGGGTCGAGGCACCAGTCGCCATGGGTAATGTCTGCAAAGACGGGTGTGGCGCCTACTTGAATCGGCGCCCAGGCCGTCGCCAGCCATGTCAATGCCGGGACGATCACTTCATCGCCTGGGCCAATGCCGAGCGCCTTGAGGATGAGTTCGAGCGTTACGGAGCCATTCGAAACACAGAGTGCATGCTTAGCGCCGCAGAATTCAGCGAACTTTTGCGAGAACTCTGCTTCCATCGGGCCTTCGCCGCCCCAGTGTCCACTTTCCAGAGCCTGCAGCAGTCCCTGCCGCTCGACGTCGCCAAATATAGGCCATTCGGGGAACGATTCGGTTCTAATTGGCGGGCCGCCTTGGATTGCTAATGTGTCAGACATGCGGATGCTATGAAAGAGAGATAAGATGTGTGAGTAGGAGGTCGTTAACAGGATGCAGTGGCGAGTTGTCGGATAGCATCGGCAGAGGCTGGCGCACTGGCTTTTTCTGTGATTCTACGGGCAGTTCGCAGCGCGAGCGCCACGCCAGTCAGTGTGGGGTTACTGACGCCGCCAGTGGTAAAGGAACCACTGCCTGCGAGATAGAGGTTATGCACATCGTGCGTCTCGCAATGAGAGTCAACGACCGAGTCTTCGATGCTGTCACCCATTCGATGTACGCACATGTAGTGGCCACCCACGGATGGTGGCATGATTTCGCGCACGTCCTCAGCGTCAAGTTCGCGAAGGATGTCCGTCAGGATTTTTTTCATCATGCGATACCCGCGCTTCTCATATTTTCGCATGAGTTCAAAGTGAATGCGGGCAGCCGGATCGCCAAAGGCGTTCTTCTTCGTCGGCGACAAGTCGACGTGGTTGTCCTCGTAGGGCAGCTGTTCCATGAATGCGCCAAGTGTGACGAAGCTACCAAACGTGTCGGTCAGCTCGTCCTTCAGTGCGCGGCCCCATTTGCCTGAACGAGTTGCCAAGTCCAATGGAACTGGGCCCGCGTTCTCACGCACGATGATGCGACCACCAGCTGCACGATGACGATCTGGATGATCCTGAAATTGTTGCGAAGCCGCAGTTTCGTAGCCACGCAGATGCGGGTGTAGCTTGTGAGGAACTCGACCCATGATGTAGAATTTCATGTGCTCGGTCAGGTATTTTCCGAGAAGTCCTGAGCCATTGGCAACACCGTTTGGGAAGCGCTTGGAAGACGAATTCAGCAAAATGCGGACGTTCTCGATTGCCTGCGCTGCCATAATGACGTGTTCGGCATGCAGGGTGTGCTCTCGACCTTCAGCGTCGTGGTAGCGGACAGCTTCGATTCGATCTCCCGAACCAGTCACTACTTTGCGCACATGCGCCTGCGTGATGAGGTGGAAATTGTCGAATTCCCGCAGGCGATCAACCGTTTGATCAGCTGAATACATGGCACCCACCGGACAGGCACGGCACAGTGAGTAGTTAATGCACTTGGACCTTCCCTGATAAGTCTGGGTGTTTCGTGCGGTAGGGATCGAGTGCAGCTGAATGTTCAGTCTTTCGCAGGCCATTTTTACCAGCAGATCGGAATCGCTCATCTCGAAACCAGGCATGGGCAGGGGAGCCTCGCGCTTTGGCAGGAAGGGATTGTCGTCGTGTCCAGACACGCCCATGAAATTCTCTGCTGCAAGGTAGTCGGGCGATAGTCCCTGATAGTCGAGTGGCCAGTCTTTTCCGACTCCATAAAGCGACTGAAGGCGGAAATCGTTTTCAAGGAAACGAGGACTGACTGCTCCCCAGGCGAGCGAGCTGCCACCCAGTTTTCGCACCGCGAAAGTATTCAAGTTGAGATCATCGCCATGCATCTCATATTCCCAGGGCGAAAAATCCCAGGCGACGTTGTTATCCAGTGAGCGCGCCATCACTTTGAAGCGATCACGTTCTGGCTTATCGCCGGACTCTAACATTGCGACAGTTAATCCTGCTCTTACCAGCACATCTGCCGCTGCAGCACCTACTGGTCCTGATCCGACGATCACGCAGTCGACTTCAGTCGGGCGGTTTTTCTGGCCAATTGAGGAATCCTGAGCACAAGCTGTGGCCGCTTTGAGCCATTGGCCACTGGCATTTTCACCAACCGTTGCGACTTGTCTTCCTGACTTCACGGTGATCCGTTCAGGCACTCCTTTGGCTGAGGACTTAATGAATTGATCGTGCGACCAGGCTTCTACTGTGCCATCGCTCAGTTGAAGTGCGATTGAATGATTGCGGCGCTCGACTTTCTCGAGCGCTACCTCGGCCAGTTCTTCCTCAGGTGATCCGGGGCGGCTATCGTAGCCGACTAGATCCCAGCCAGTCTTTCCGCTATAGTGATGATGCAGGAACTCACGCACCACGAAGTTGCGGACTCGTTTCTTCTTTGATGAGGCGAAGAGTTGCTCCTTTGCCAGGCCGGTGAAGCGCGCTGTGCGTTTCCAGGTTGGTTCCGTATCAGGATGGGGGTAATCTTTGAGTATCAGGCCAACTGCTTTATCTTGAGTGTCCAGTGAGAGTTTGTAGAATGCAGTGCTACCCAACTCGGTCGCTGCCAGCTCCAGCATATCCGCAGTTTCACGGTAGACGGGACAATAGCGCGCATCGCTTTGGATTCTATTCTTAACGAGTTCTAGAATGGCTGTGTCGGTAGCGTCATGGCAGTCGGTGACGAGGCGATAAAGCGCGCAGAGAATACGGTTCTCAGCGTCGGTGAGTGGTGCTTCAGCGTCAGCCGCATCTGGCAAAATCGGGCTGCTCCAATTCTTAGCAAAATCGATCAGTGCTCGTTTCATTAGATGCGTGCAGTGGCGGTTGATGATGCAAAGGGGGCCGCTGCCATGGGCGTATGGCCTGCGCTGTCCACCATGACGTCGAAAATCTTATCGATGGATTCAGGATGATTTTGAATGTGGGCGTTTGTCAGCCAGCAGGCCTTTGAGTCAGCGTGCTCAGGCGTGTAGCCGTGCATACCAGTGACAAAGCGTTGATTCATATAGGACGGAACAAATAAGGCACCGGGATCCAGAAGAAAGAACAATTCACCATAGCGGTTGTCTTTGAAATCGCATCCCCAGCGTTTCAATTGATTCTTAGTGACGATTGAACCATTGTTCTCCTGCTCAAGTCTGCGGATCGCGCGTTCCTCAACAAGATCGTTGTCGAACCAGAAGCGCGCCATCGTCGAATCCCACACCGCCACGTAGTCTTCTCCGTAGCGCAGTCCGGTCTCTTTCTCCCAGCGCGGCATCAGGTCGGATGTGTCGACGGTGTCTGTCATGCCGTGATCGCTGAAAACATGGAAGCGGACTTCTTCATAGCGGTCACGCGCCAGGTCCAAGAGATCAGTGAATTGCTTTTCAAGTTTACGAATGGCGGCTTCGGTAGCGGCTGCCTTTGTGCCATGACGATGCATCGCTGCATCCAGTCCTGAGGTGAAGAGATAGCCGAGAGCGATTGATTGCGCATCGATCTTCTCACGGATCTGCGCAATGTTAGTATCGTCAGATTGATGCCAGTCAGAGCGAAACCAGGGCATTCCGCTGGCTTGCCATTGAGAGAATACAGTCGGGTCTCCGCTGATGATGCCACCTGGTGCGTAGATGTCGTATTTCTCAGTGTAGTCGAGGTAAGGGAGGCGGCTGAAGGGCACACTGTAGAGTTGGAAGTAGCCAGTGTACTCCAGCTTTCTCGCCAGCATACTGCTCACCCGATTGCGAATTCGGGGATGGCCAGCCACGGCTTCTGGGAGCCATCCAAGCTTTGCCAGATTTGAGAAGGGACTCGCTGCTTTACTGGGGGCCTTCACGAAACAAGAGAAGTGGCCGTGTTCCTGCGGCAGCTTGCCGGTCAAAATGGAAGGATCACAGGCAGATGAGTAGCCAAAGATAGTATCGCAAGACTGCTGATTCGGCAGCGCATCGCTCATAAATCCGTATTCTTCGACAATACGCCAGCCCAGCGCGTCTACGAAGACGAACAAATCGAGTTTATCTTGTTGGAATCCTCTCATTTGTGAAAAATATGATAGTTTTTTCTATTGAGAGTCTAATTCTTAATAATTTAGTTTGCAACTTATACTATAAAAATCATATTGTAGGGGAGTAATAGTAAGAGTTCAAATTTTTATAAATGGAACTTAATCAATTTTGCGACCCAGGAATTATGCCTACGCTACTGATAGACAACCGTTCAACAGACGAAAGCAGCCGCCGCTACTTTGCGGAAGACTGTGAGCCCGTGCGCAATGAGTTGCAGCAACATTTCCAGAGACTACGGGAAGTGTTGGAATCGCGACCACTGGCAGCAGGGAACATTGTTGGTATCGCACTGGGTGGAAGCTACGGCCGTGGAGAAGGCGGGCTATTACAACATAGTGAGGGCAGCAGGTCACTTTACAACGATCTGAATTACGTCGCCTTCTGC
Source organism: Verrucomicrobiales bacterium (assembly GCA_051270635.1). Classification (GTDB taxonomy): domain Bacteria; phylum Verrucomicrobiota; class Verrucomicrobiia; order Verrucomicrobiales; family DEV007; genus JAGROY01. The sequence goes on from JBNMNB010000007.1 coordinate 44,356, forward strand.
CGTCGCAAGAATGATTCCGCGACCGAAGAGGTACTTCGCGAGATTGAAAAACGCGAATCGCTGCGACTTGGGATCGATGTAGAGATCACTCGATTGATTGAAAGCGATCTGGGAACTGATCCAAGCCAGAGCATGATGTTTTTTGATCTGATTTTGGGTTATGAGATGATCTGGGGCATCGATGTGCTTCGCCGGTTTGTCGGCCAGATGGATCCTGCGCGGATTTCAAAGGAGGAAGCGACACGGTTGTTATGGAATCGTGCATCAGGGCTCTACTTTGCGAAGTGCGCGATTGAGCTTGGACGCGACATAAACTTCATTCAGCGCAATCATCAAAAGTGCGCACTTGCACTGGGAGATGCGATCCTTGCGACCAGAGGAAAATACATCAGTGCCGAAGCAGAACGGCTTTCGCGTTTTCAAGAACTGGCTGCGTCTGATCCATGGCTCAACGTATTGCTTCCGATTTATAAGGAAGCTGTCGATTTTAAGATGCGGCCTCACCTTCGGGTGATGAGTTGGGAAATGATGCGTGCGGAGAACGAGGCACTAACCGAACTATGGAAGATGGTATTTCTTGAGCTAGAAGGAGGTCGTATCGGCTGTCATTTTGCGTCGCTCACGGATTACGCAAATCAGAAGGGTCGCCTCTTTCCTCGCATGCCTCGATGGAAAGCGCTCAGCCTGGCGTGCCGTGATTCTTTGCTGCATGGCGCGTGCCTGCGTCCCGTTTCTGACTATCCACGCGGGGCACTGATCCGGGCGCTCTGTTATTTGCTGAGTTACGACGATGACAGCACTGCGGCGCTGAAAAAGCTGATCCCCGGGCTGCGCATCTACCCCGATGATCTGCCGAAAGCCCACGATTGGCAGCCAGTCTATGAAGACTGGTGGCGGCGCTACAGCTAACACCACACTTCCAGCAATTCACCACATTTACCGCTTCAATAGAGAATTTTCATTAACATCTGGCAGACCAAGTATATGAACGGAAACCGATTCAATTTCCCCATCCCTTTTGACCCATTTCGGCTAGTTCTAGCTGGCATCGAAAAGTTCTGGCTGTGGGTGACCGCAGGACTGTTGTGTGCCGCGGCAGGCATCGCAGCAGCAGTGATAGTCCTGGGGGACAGCTACACAGCACCCGTCCAACTGGCTAAGGAAAGTGCGCCGCTTTACTGGTCGCTGGAGCAGGATGCTCCTTATCGGCCACGTCCACTGACAGGCGAAGCACTTGAGATTATCGCGCAGTCGCCTGCTGTGTTCGAAAGAACGGGTCAAATGATGGGTGGTTTGTCTCTGGAGGACGTTGAAGGCCTGCTGACATTTCAAAGTGGATCCGGCGAGGATATCTATGAAGTGACTGGTTACTCAAAGGAGTCGGATGAAGCATCCCTGAAGCTGGCCGCTACCTACGCGGCGGCCATCGTCAATGAGACTACCGAGAAACGCCGCGATGAAGCCAAGGCGGCGGCGGAAGTATTTCGCACCCAGTTGAGCCATCGACGCGAAGCTATGACAGCGGCGGGCGATGCGCTACGGGCAGGATCATCTGAGCAGCATGGATTACTCAGCGGCGAACAGATCGGTGGACACTTTAACGAAGTCCAGAACCTGCGCACCAAGAGGTCAGACACGCGTGTGACACTTCTTACCAAGAAGGAAAACCTGGACGTCTACCTCAGGCAGGCCGTTTTAAAACCGCTGCAACAGGAGATCTCACTATTGCGCGGCAGTAAAACTGACGAGCATCCCGCCGTGCGTCGTAAGCAGCAGGAGATCGATCAAATTGATCAGCAGCTACAAGCGGTAGCCAATGGCAAAATTCAGCTGGCGAGTCTGGCATCAAAATTGCCGCCAACGCTGTATTCGCAGGCAAAAGCGCAGGTGGACGAAATCCATACGCTCGAAACCAGCCTGGCAGAATACGAAAGAATGATGGGCCAAGCGGATGCGGAGACAGCGTCGTTATCTGAGCAGGCGATTTCGACGGCAAATATCCGCTCAAATTTTGAGCGCGAAGTCAGTAACACAGCGACCATTGAATCTCGACTCAAGGATGCGGAGTTCTACGCATCATCTGAATGTGGCAGCCCTGTAGCGATCTTTGCGAGCCCTCATGTTGCCAATGTTAGAGAAAAGAGCCGCTGGTTCAAAGCGGGGCTGCTGGGGACTGCGGGCCTGCTATTCGGTTCCGGAATCGCCCTCGCTTTTATCTTCCTGCGCGAAGTTATATCGAAGAAATTGCGCACCCCGATGCAGGCTGCCATTTCGTCTTCGACGGTGCCAAAATTCATGTTCCACAGTGGCCGGGGATCCAATCTAAATCTTCATGACTTCGCGGTGACTTGTATTTTGAAGTTCCTGCCGCAGCGACGATTCCTGTTTCCAGTGGTGGGTGACGTCGATGGTGAAAGCGAGTTCTGGAAGTGCCTGCTTGAATCATTTGGTCGTGGTGGAAGCAAGCAACGCGTCATTTTTGCCGATGTGAGCAATGCACCGCTATCGATTCAACCGAATGGGCAAACCCTGACAGAGTATGATCCAGGTTCGGATGATCAGGTGATGAGTCGGATCGACATTGGAAAACTAACCGGCGAGAATTTTGCCAACTTCGCCAACAGTCTGCCGACCAGCACCATCCTGCTGGTGCGTTGGGCCACTGATCCTGATGCGACGCTGGCCTCATTGGCTCCGCATATTGAACGCTACTACTTAATTGCATCGCCCGTGTCATCTGACTCCAGCGAGCTGGAAGAATCGAGTCGCGTCTACGAACAAGTGATTGGCGATCCTGAAGGTCTCGTGCTGGTGCAGAAAAAACGTCCTGGAATGGGAAGCCGATTCGTGTCGGCGATCGAGCGTTGGTTCATCCGTTTTCATGCACAGCGTCACTCGGACGCAGCGAACTCAGAAACGCTCCGCAGCACTAACGCTGTCGATTCACAACCTGTATTCAGTAAGGCCTGATACGATGATAGATTTCAAGTTTTACTACCTATTGGCGTCGATCGTCGCTTTCTCAATGATCGCGCAATCTGGCGCTGGGACGATTCCTGATTCTGGGAAAAGTGCGGCTACCCCTACTGTAAAAATGGTGCGCAGCGCGCATGTCGCAGCGACCCCCTACAAGCTCGGGGCGGGGGATGTCCTACGCTTCCGATTGCATGGTTCCGAGGGCCTGACGCAGGTGTCGCCGATCGCGCCGGATGGTACTGTGAGCTACCTGCAGGCAAAGCAGATTCGTGCTGGTGGATTGACGGTTCCGCAACTGCGGGCGCGGATGGAAAAATCGCTCGCGGTCTATCATCGTGGCCCCAAACTCATTGTGACACCTGTGCAACTTGCCAGCAAGCGCTACACAATTCTCGGCAGTATCCGCGAGCGTGGAACATTCCCATTGAACAAGACGACATCGCTCTTGGAAGCGATCGCCAACAGCAAAGGTTTTGAAGTGCGTGAGTCGAACTCCGGGGTCAATGACCTGGCAGATCTGAAGCGCTCGTTCGTTATGCGCAATGGAAAACGACTTCCGGTAGATATGGAGCGTCTCTATGCGGGCGACATGAAGCACAATGTCGTGCTTCGTGCGGACGACTACATCTTCATCGCATCCAATCAGAATCGTGAAGCATATGTGCTGGGTGCTGTCAGTGCCCCCGGCCGTATTCAACTTTCTGTGCCGATCACTGTCACAGGGGCTGTAGCCATGGCCGCCGGGTTCGACAATGACAAGGCGTGGAAGCATCGTGTGTTGCTCGTGCGTGGCAGCATGACGGCACCGCAGTCGCAGGTGATCAATTTGAAGTCCGTCCTTCGAGGCGCGGCGAAGGATCCCGTGCTTGAGCCGGGCGACATCGTCTATGTGCACACCAAGCCATGGGCATTTGCAGAAGAGATCATCGACGTCGCAGCGCAATCATTTATTCAGGGGGCCGTGGTGGCCGAACTGGAAGATCGACCAGCCATTACGGTTGGCGGATTTCAGTAAACATTTTGGCAATGACATTGTTAAAGGAAAGAATCACTATGAAGAAGACTACTTGGAGAAAATTGGCAGGACTTGGACTTCCCTGCATGACCGCATTGACACTGGCATCATGCTCGTTGCCGCTGGGACGGGTAGAATTTGATCCCTACTCAGATGACGGCAGCATGGCGGCCTCTGACGGCGATCTTAAAGGGCAGGCGACCGAGGTAACAGCGGGACAGCTCTCCACCGGCGGAAATCTTGACTTCTATGAGTTCCGCAGGCGCAAATTGCCGTCGCCGAATCTGCTGAGAGCCGATAACTCTGCGTATGTGCTGGGTGCGGGCGATACACTTCAGATCGAAGTTGTCGAAGTCCCTGAAACGCGCGCGGATGCAGTGGTCATGCCGGATGGAATGCTCTACTACGATGTGGCGCAGGGAGTTCACGCAGGCGGGCGCACGCTCGCTCAGATTGAGGCGGATCTGGCAAAACAGCTGGAAAGCGAATACGCGTTCCCAGTCGTGACGGCATCGCTGCAGAATCCAACCAGCCGAGGATTCACCATTCTCGGACAGATTCGAAATCCAGGAAGCTATGCACTTACAAAGCCGACACGTCTGTTGTCTGCTATCGCTGAGGCAGGTGGCTCTGGAGGCAGTAGTGGTGCATCGGCACTGGCCGATCTACCACGGTGTGTTGTGATTCGTGCTGGCGAGGTTCTGCCTGTCGATTTCAGTGCCTTGATCGAGGAAGGTGACATGCGGCACAATATTTTCCTGCAACCCAACGACTATGTTTTCATCCCGGCTGAGGGCAGGGACAAAATCTTCGTTCTCGGTGCCGTTCAAAGTCCCACTGCAGTGCCCTATTCCAGTCGTGTCAGCGTCGTTGCGGCACTTGCCTCTGCCAATGGCCTGGCCGAAGAAGCCTTTCCTCAGGGAGCATTGGTAGTCCGTGGATCATTCGCTAACCCACAGTTCGCGCCAGTAAATTTGAACAAAGTCATGCGCGGCCAGCAGCCGAACTTTACCCTGATGCCCGGCGACATCATCTGGGTGCCTGCCAAGCCATGGCAGAAACTCAGCGAGTATGTCAAGATGGGCATCGCTTCTGCCGCCTCATCCTACTCACTGCGGGAAAGCTCAAAGATATTCTTCGGCGATACCGATCGTTCCCAGACCACTGCGGTCGGAGTCAGGTCACCGGTGACTTCGGCATCTTCCACAAACAGCGGATCAAGCAGGACTGGGATTTAATCGGCCTCTACCCCCGTTGGGGTCGGTCGGTTGCACTGGCCGTGGCGGTCAGTGCAGCGGCGATAAGGAGGAGATTTTTCAATTCTTAAAGGCAGCGTGATCTTCGTCCCCGGCGCTGAGTACATAGGCAACAAGATCGAGGATCTCTTCTTCAGTGAGCATCATGAGGAGATTCGGTGGCATCATCGAGACCTTGCTTGGCTCGATGCTCTCGACGGTTTTCCGATCGACGTTAACGCGCTGGTTCGGGTCGCTGAGGTCGGTGTTGATAGTGACGTTGTCGCCACTGAGGTTGACGACGACTCCAGTGAGTGTCTCGCCGTTATTTCGGGTGACAATGACAGGAGCGAATTGCTCGTTGATCTCTTTGCTCGGGTTGATGATTTGGTCGAGCAAATCGTGCGGACTGTAGCGACCACCGGCTCCGGTGAGATCTGGGCCGGTCATGCCGCCAGCATTGCCGAAGCGGTGGCAAGCGTAGCAGGCGGTGGCGGCGAACATCTGTCTGCCGCGGGAGAAGTTGCGGGCCTTCATGCCGTTCTGCGCGGCATCGCTGAGGTCATCGAGTTTCCACATGGTCGGCGTACGACCAGCGAAGATGGCCCCGGAGAGTTCGATGGCGCTCTTCTGCTCGGGCTTTTTGGCGATGAGTTCTGCGTGTTCCTTTTGCTCGGTATCAGTGAAGGTGGCGAGCGAGTCGTTGCGGATGAATTCGATAAACTTCGCAAAGCTTGAGCCGCCATTGTAGTTGGCAGCCTTGAGGAACCACTCGAGTTGCTGCACGCGCAGCTCTTTAGTCCATCCGGTTGTCAGGAATCGGATGCTGCGGGCGTACTGCATCTGCGGCTCCTGGCTCGGTGCTGCGTTGATGAGCGCCATGGCTCTGGCTGCGGTGCCTGGTGCCTGAAGATAGGCGAGGAGATCGGTCAGTAACCAGTTTTCCTCGAAGCTGTCGGCAGGGTATGCGTCGTCGAGTTTGGAAGTGATCCTCGCGAGTGTGGCATCGTCCGGATTGCCGAAACGTTTGAGAACGATCTGCAGGATGCGTGCGTAGGCCAGGCGCTGCTTTTGCGTGAGTTTGGCGTAGTCGAGCTTGAGCATTGCTGTGAGGATTGCATCGCGGACAGCGGGATCTTTTTTTAAACTCTCGACGCGGGTGAGAGCGAGTAGCGCTTCGAGTTGTGCGCGGGTGTTGGTCTCGGCAAGCGCTTTAGCCTTCCACTCGGCGACTGGCTGGTGCTCAAGTGCGGTGCGGGCGGCAGCTCTGATGAAGCGATCGCTGTGGCGTAGATGCGGCCAAACAGTGGCTACAGCATTGGAATCCAGCTTGCCGTGGAAGGCCTCAAGTGTTTTGCGCAGCTCGTGCAGAGGAAGCTTAGTCGGCTGGTGGTTGACTGTTTCGGTGCTTTCCTTGCCTGTGTAGGTGACCCGGTAGAGCCCAGACTGGACGCGGCGACCGCCGATGGCGAAATACATTGCGCCGTCAGGGTGGATGATGGCGTCGGTCACCGGCAATGGGCCGCCGGTGATGAATTCTTCTTTAGTCGCGGTGTAGCTGGCGCCTTCGGGCTTCAGGTGGACGGCGTAGATTTTTCCCCAACTCCAGTCGAGTGCGTAGAAGGCGTTCTGGTATTTGGCTGGGAACTTCGCGCCGTAGCCAAAGGTGGTGCCGGTGGGAGAACCGGGGCCGATGTTGAGAGTAGCGGGAAGGTTGTCGACGTAGAATTCCGGGTATTTTCCTGCGCCGTTGCGCCAGCCGTATTCGCCACCACTGAGGACGTGGTTGATACGTGTTGGGCGGTACCAAGGCGTGTTGAAGTCGTATTCCATGTCAGCGTCATAGGTAAAAAGATCGCCGTTTTGGTTGAGGGCCGCGTCAAAAATGTTGCGGAAGCCGTTAGCGAAAACTTCAAAATTTTTGCCGTCGGGATCGACGCGGTAGATGATGCCGCCGGGCGCGAGGCGATCGCGGTTGTGGCCACGGCCGTCAGGCATGCGGGGCAAAAGATGATCGTCGCTCCACAAGGGCTTAATCGGTGAGGACGCTGCTGCTTCAGTCGGATCGACGTTGTTACCGCAGATCAAGTAGAGGCCTTTTTTGTCAGGAGTGAGAACGATGGCGTGCACGCCGTGATCGCCGCGCGCCTCCATACCACGGAGCTTTTCAACTTTGTCGAGTTCGTCGTCGTTGTTGCTGTCAGTGATGCGGTAGAGGCCGCTCTCCATCTTGCGCTCGTAGTCATTGACGCCAACGTAGAGGGCGTCGAAAGCGAACAGCATGCCGTTGACGGCGCGGACGTCGAGAGGGAGCTTTTGGACATCGTCAGGCTTGAGTTCTTTGCCCGGTGCTGGAGGGGCGAAGCGATAGAGCCCGCCATACTGGTCGCTGGCGTAGATGCGACCTTTGTCATCGTTGCAAAGGTTGACCCAGGAACCTTGCTCGACACCTGGAACGGAGTAGATAAGCTCGACGTTAAAGCCCTCGGGTTTGGTGATGTTCGCGATGGGCGTGGCTTTGTTCCCCCCGATGGCTGGGCCGACTTGGGCTTTCTTCTTTGGCTTCGCTGCAGGCTTTTTCTTCGGCGCTGGTTTCTTCTTTTCGATCACCTGGGCGTCACTGGGGATCGCGAAGTCTTTGAATTCGATGACGCCGCCGTCGGGGAGAGTTTTCAACATCACTTCCTTAATCTGGACATTCATCGCCGGTCCGCGGTGGATCTGGAAGGCGAGGATGCCTTCGAGCGCGCGCGCCTTTTCGTCAAAGTCGTGGAACTCGATGGTCATCTTGCCGTCGATTTTGTGGACTATGTGGTTTCCTCTGGCGATGATGCTGTACTCGTGCCACTCAGCGGGATCGACTTTGACCGGGTCGCGCTGGTCAGTGAGCCAAAGCTTGCCCTCGGGGTCGGCGACGACGCCCTGACCATTCTGCACGATGATGCCACGGCCGCGCTCCTCATAAATCATCGCGTTATACGGCGCGTTCGGATGGATGTCGCACTGGTAGCCGCCGACCGACCACTTGCCATTGTCTGGTAGTTCCTTGCTGCGGTATTGGACGCCGGAGTTGTTACCGGTGGTTTTGACTTTGGCGCGCAGTTCGAAGTTCTTCAACTTGCCGCCACGCCAGATGAGGAACTGATTGTATTTGAGTTGGGCCGGATCGGTGGTCTTGCCGGTGATAACGCCGTCCTCGACAGACCAGAGGTCGGGGTTGCCGTCCCAGCCACTGAGGTCATTGTCGTTTAAGAGCGGTTTGAAGCCTTCTTGGGCCGATGCTGCAGATAAAAGTGCGGTAAGTAGGGCGAAAACGATAAATTTCATAAAACTGTCTATTCGGAAGTTGTGGTAATAGACTCAATGCTTCCTCTCAAAGTCAAACATCTTTAAGAGTGTGTTTGTGCAGGGTAGTGCAGGGGGAAGCGAGTGTGCTGGCATTTGTGGCGGCATACTGCTCTGCTGGCGAATGAGTTGCCATCCGATGGTCACTGCTATAACGATCCAAAGTGCATGGGCGGTGAGCCAGATGAAAGGAACGAAAGGCAATAAGGCATACACCAACAACAAAACTGAACGCGACCAATGACTGTTGAACAGAATGCCTGCTGACATTACTACCAGATCCAGCGACGATGGTTCCGGGACTGGCGAATGGGACGCGATGTCCAGTAGCTCCAGGATTGCTGTTACTTCTTCAGGTGAAAATCAGCGAAGTCGATGAAGCGTGCCCAATCGTAGGCGTCGATGGAATGTCCGCCTTCGCGGATGTGGTAGCCGACGTCACTTTCGATGATGGCCTTGCCTGTCTCGGGGGATGCTTCGGATTCGAGACCTTTCTTGCCGAGCAATCGGTAGACTTCACTGGCGTGGTATGCGGACAGGTATTCACCGCGCCCGTCTGCCCAGGTGTCACCGATTCCGCTATGGACATAGACTGGGCGGGGTGCGATGCAGGCAAGCAACATGTGTTGATCGACGGGAAGGTCGTCCTCTTGTTCCACAAATTTCCAGGCATTGCGACACAACCAGTAGGGAAAACGAGTGACCATTTTTTTCAATGTCTCGCCTGATTTGCGTCGCCAGAGAGCCGCGCCGCCGCACCCGGACTGGGCGGAGATGGCAAGGGCAAACCTCTCGTCCTGCGCGGCCGTCCACAGTGTCGCTTTACCCATTTTTGAGTGTCCCATGATGGCAATTTTCGAGTGATCGATGTCGTCGTCCGATTCCAGATAGTCCATGCCACGCATCGCGCCCCAGGCGCAGGTGGATAGAACACCCCATTCGTTCGCTTTGGGAAAACTCTGCCCCTCTGGATAGAATAGCTTGTGGATGCTCTGCAGAAATTCTACCTCGTTGTGTTTTACAAGATCCTGGTGGTAGACGGCACAGAAGCCGTATCCTCGATCAAAAAAATCACCGAGCGGCCAGCCGTTTTTCAGTTTGCCTGGCCTGGCGGTTGAAGCATCGAAGTCGTCGGACTGAGTATTGTTGAAGCTATGCTTGAAGAACGCCGGGGCGGGTTTGGGTGCATCGTTAGGGACGAAAACCAGGAAGTGCATTTCCATTGCGCCGTTTTCATTGCTGAGGCGAATCTTGACGTCCTTGCGTGTGGCTTTGCCGCCCATAAAGTCAGGATCGGTCTTGACGACCTCGAATTCCTGTTTGATCGGGCTGGCAGGTTCAGGCACGGCGCCGTAGACCAGATTGCTGAACAGGGCGAGTATCTGCGGACGGCGGATGGTGTTCCATTCTTCAGCGGTAGTGATCCGTTTGCCCTGTGGCGTTACCAGCAGCGGCGGTAGCGTATAGGCCGGAAGTCGTGCTTCGTCGTAGTTGACGTCGCGATCAAATTCTTTGGGTTCTTTTGCGCTGAGTGGCAAAAGCGATGCGAGAACGAGAGTGAGCGTTAGTCGATACGGGAGTGTCTTCATTTAATGTTGGATTTGGTAATGCGGGGGGAGAGTGCCAGAGAATTCCAGAGACTAGGGAACATGCGCGGTGGCGTCAAAATGTCTTTCATTCGATCGCCGAATACTCTAATTCTCACTCATCAAATTTCACAATTATCGTATGAATCATCTCAAATCTTTATTCTCAATCTTAGTCGCTGCCGCTGCCGCTGCCATTGCTCTGATTTTAGGGTCCGCGGCTGCGGAAGAACTTGCCGTTTCCGTTGATGGTGTGTGGAAGGTCAATGCTTCCACAGACTCCGGGCAGAAGCACTACACGATGACAATTTCCAATGGCGAAGGTGATGCCCTCAGTGGCTCGATCGTTGAGGACGGCAAGGATGACGAGCGGAAGTTCGATCGAGTTGCGGTGAATGGTAAAAAATTGACGCTGGGGATTGATCTGGAATCGGATGGTCAAACTGGCGTGCTTAAGGTCGACGCAAAAGAGGAGAATCCGGGAGTGCTTACTGGAAAGTGGTCGATTGAAGATTCCTCTGGGACAGCCCTGATGGGCGGAGAATGGGATGCAACGAAAGAGGTCGTCGCATCGCTCGCGGGAACATGGGATACCGTGGCCGAATTGCCCGAAGGCGGGACGTTTGATTCAGCTCTGGTTGTAAGTGGTAGCCCTGGCGACTACTCGGCAACATTTGAAGTCGAAGAGGGGGAGGTCTCAGCGAGGGGGATTTCCGAGAAGGATGGGAAAATTGCCATTGATGTTGTCATTGAGCAGGAGGGAGTTAAAATGGACGTGCAGCTGCGATGTGAACTGGATGGCAATGATTTGATCGGCACGTGGAAGTTAACGGATGATTCGGCGAGTGGTGACTGGAAGGCAACGCGGCGGACAGAGTTTGTGCTGGCGGGCGACTGGGACGTTCTGGCGATCCTTCCTGAAGGCGAGGAGTTGCAGGCGCTATTTGAGATCGCAAAAGGTGACGATGGTTCGCACACTGGAATGGGCAAAGTAGGCGATGACAAATCTGAGCTGAAGAGTATCTCTATCAGTGATGATGGGGAGGTGACTATCACACTCGGTTTTGAAATGGATGGCACCGCTGGGTTAGCAACGATCACTGCCGAGGCCGATGGTGACAATAAGCTGAAGGGCAAGTGGGCGTTTGCTTCAGACAGTGGCTCCGAGAACTACGATGGTGAATGGAGTGCTTCCCGTGCGACCGAGAAGCGCGGTGTCCTGCGCGGTCGATAATTCTAGATTATTGATCACGAGGATGCGCAATGAGGATAGCAGCGATGGCACTTTGCCTGTCGCGGAGGTGCAAAACCTGACGATTCGCTATGGGAAATTCCTGGCGGTCGATGACTTGTCATTTTCTGTGCCACGCGGCGAGATTTTCGGATTCATCGGCCCCAATGGTGCCGGGAAAACATCGACATTCAAAGTCCTGGCAACCTTGCTCAAACCTAATGTCGGTTACGCTAAAGTGTGCGGTCACGACGTCATTAAGGAGGCGGGCACAGTGCGTCACAAAATAGGCTATGCTCCCGATTTTTTTGGTGTCTACGATGATCTGACAGCCAGCGAATATCTCCACTTTTTTGCCGCCGCCTATTCGATTTCTAGAGGCGATCGCAAACAGATTGTGGCAGATGTTCTGGCGTTGACCGATTTGACGGAGAAGGTGAATGCCCCCGTCGATGGACTGTCGCGCGGGATGAAACAGAGGCTGGGGCTGGCACGTGTGTTATTACATGATCCTGAGTTGCTCATTCTCGATGAGCCTGCCAGTGGTCTCGATCCGCGGGCACGAATCGAAATGAGAGAATTGCTCAAGGAACTGCAGTCGATGGGTAAAACCATTCTGGTAAGCAGTCACATTTTGCATGAGTTAGGGCAATTTTGCACCCGCATCGGAATTATTGAAGCGGGCAAGTTGGTCGCACAGGGATCACTGGACGAGATCTATCAGAAGCTGGATCTGCAGCGTGTGGTACACGTGCAATTGGCCAATGCCTCCGAGGAATTGAATGCCAGAATCGAGCAGCTGCCGGCAGTCACCAAAATTGATCGCAGTCCAGATCGATTAGCGATTCATCTCAAGGAAGGGGAAATGCCTTTGGAAGATTTGCATGATGCCCTTTATAAAATGGGCGCCCGCGTTCGCATGTTTCAGGCATCAGCAATGGACATGGAGACGGCGTTTATGAAACTCACGGAAGGTAAGACCGCCTGAAATCTTGAGCTCAGGGATCATGCTTTCAGCTTTCGTCCGCACCGCAACTATGGTGATACTTTTCTTTCCCTCGCAGGCCTGGCACGTTATCAATGCAGCCATGAACAGGAACTCATTGCTCTCTTGGGCACTTACTTTAGCGGGATGCGTTTTGCTGGGCGGATGCGGGCAACCCGCTGACCCAGCAGCCTATCCATCGAAAACGATTACGGTGATATGCCCCTGGTCGGCGGGTGGCGGTACGGATAGTGTCTCACGTTTTTTCGCTGGGGAGTTGGAGAAAGAACTCGGTGAAACTTGCGTGGTGGTGAATCAGACCGGCGGCAGTGGAGCTGTCGGGCACACGGCGGGAGCCCAGGCAGATGCCGATGGACACACGATCCTCATGGGCACCTTTGAGCTCAGTACGATGCATTGGATGGGAATTTCTGACCTCACTTATCAGGACTTCACGCCGCTGATGCAGGTGAATAAAGATGCTGCCGCAATTTTGGTAAAAACCGATGCTCCCTGGCAATCGTTGGACGAATTCGTAGCACATCTCAAGGCAAACAAAGGAAAAATGAAGCTGTCTGGCACAGCGTCCGGTGGCGCATGGGATCTGGCGCGGGCTGGGTTCATGCTGGCTGCTGGCATGTCTCCGCGCGATGCCATTTGGGTGCCAACGCAGGGATCTGCACCGTCGATCCTGGAATTGCTCGGTGGTCACATCGATGCCGTGTGCTGTAGCCTTCCAGAGGCAGCCGCACAATTGGAGTCCGGCCAGCTGCGCGCCCTTGCGGTCATGTCAGACGAACGGCTAACCGCTTATCCCGAGGTGCCGACAGTCAAAGAATCGGGGATCGAATGGGAGGCGATGGGATGGCGCGGGCTGATGCTGCCAAAGGGAACGCCGCAAGTCGTCATCGATAAGCTCGTCGCGGCATTGGAAAAGATCACCGCCTCCGAGGCCTACGTCAAGTTTATGCAAGCCAACGGATTTGGCGAAGAGATCAAGTCGCCTGCTGCCTTTGCCGAATTTCTTGCACAGCAGGACGCGCAGTGGGAGTCCGTGATCCGGGAAGCTGGTTACGCTGCGAAGCCATGAGTGATTTAGAGAGCTCGGAATCCAATGGTTTGGCGCTCGGCGTCTTTTTACTCCTGGTGGGGACGATTGCCATCGTAATTTCTAGTATGATGAAGGTAAGTGGATTCACTGTCGCGGCGGACCCTGGGCCTGCGGCACTGCCGCGCGCTGCAGGAGTGGTATTGATGTTAGGTGGTGCCTTTGAAATTGTTCGCTACGCCTTGCGTCGACGAATAAATTCGACCCGAAGCGAAGCACCCGCAACCACAGTCACGGCCAGCTCGACACTTAAGCCTGGACTGATGGTTCTGTCTCTGGTCATTGCCTATGGATTTGCAATCCCATTACTGGGATTTTCCCTGGCCACCGGCGGATTCGCGGTCGCTCTGCTGCGATGGTTTGGCGCTGGATGGCGCTTGAGCTGTGCGGTGTCTTTGTCTCTAATTATTGTGATCACGACATTGTTCACCCAAGTCTTTGAAGTGGTCTTGCCTGCCGGGCGTCTGGGCCTGCCGTTCTAATTTATTCTACGATCCTGCGCGACCCAGACGGCGATCAGCTGAACGGAGGCAATCCCATCTTAGCGCAATGGAGAACAACGCAATAATGGCGCAGTTCGTTATCATTAGTCCTCTTTCTGAGAACGAAAATGGATGAAAGAACTGGTCGCCCAATTCGTTGTGCATGATGGAGGTCGCAGGACTTATCAGCACTGAAATCGAATTCCGCTCTGTGAATTCTGGAAGCGCAATCAGGAAGAGGACGCCAATGAGCGCCGTAAGAATTGCCTTGAAGCGTGAAGGGATACGCAATCCCACTGCGACGCTGAACCAGTAGATAAAGCTCGAAACAACAATAAAGGAGATCAAGGAGAAGAGTCCATACTCGACGGCCCACCGAAGGGACATCGATTCCATCGAGGCTTCCGTCCAGCAGACCGTTCCAAGTGGAATGATGGCCATCAGAGCAATTCTCCCGAATACGACGGACTTCTGCTTAACCATCATGCTGCCTGACATCGGCGTTGTGAGGAGAACTTCCAAAGTCTGCTGGGTGCGCTCGGATGCAATGATGTTCGCTCCCTGAACAATGAGAACAAGAGCATAGAGCGCCCAGAGAGTGCAAAACAGAACGGTTAGCTCACGGACTTCGTTCCAGCTCCATGGCGAAGCTTCTGACGCGACCCATAGTATCACAGCGACAGTGATCACTTCGACAATCAGGCCAAGTCTTATGAGATAATGTGGTCGTGCAAGTGACCTCTGGTGCAGTTCCCGCCATTGCACTGGATGCTCTTCAGGAAGAGAGTGGCCCTTTTTCGTGAGATTCATTCCGCCGAGTTTGTCGTTGAAGTAATCGAACGCACCGTCGAGTTTTAAGAATAGGGCGCGAAGTCGGTTTGTTCGACTGACATCAGCACGTGAGCGCAACCAGCAGGTTGCCAGAACCAGCCAGAAAATCGAAACGATAGGTAATGCTCTCAGCAATAGTTCCTGATGTTCCTGAGTGGTTGGATCAGGCGGGAGAGGGAAACTCAGAATCGCCCTGAAAGAAGTGATGGGAATGAGCAATGCGAACACAATCGCACCCAGCAGATACGCCGTGAGAAACGCGCCGACGGAGCTTCGACAATACGCGGAGCAAGCTAAAAAAAAGGCGCCCATGTGCAATGTGTGGACGAATGTGAGGCCCGCTCCCATCCAGAGGTCTCTTACTTCCACGCCACCCAGTGAGTAGGCGACGGCAGTCATCGGCAGGGCGGCGAGTTGCAAGACGAGCATCGGCATCAGACCACCGAGGTATTTCTGCAGAATAATTCGCCAGGGAGCCAAATCGGTGGTCAGCAATAGCGAAAGTGAGTCACGTTCTTTCTCGAAAGTGATCAGCCCTGACATCAGCGCAGGCAGGAACAGTAGGGTGCCAAACAGCTGGAAACGATAGACTTTTTCAAAAAATGCCGCCCCTGTTCCCAGCCCAGCCAGGCCGAACGCCGCTCCTTTCAATAGATCGTAGCCTTCGAATCCAAAATATCCGAAAAACACCAGTGCATAGGCAGCCCGTATCCAGTACGTGCGCATTCGATTTGCTTTCTCGGTGAGCTCCTTCGTCAGAAGGGGAAACCAAAAGACTGGTAGTCGCTTTCTACCCGCAGAGGCGCTCATCGATCTTGTGTGGGTGGTTTTGGGAACAGGCGCACATAGGTAGTGAAATGATTGCCGTCTTGAAGGGTGAATCCGACACAGGCGAGATCTTCGCTCAGCTTTGTGTTTGGAACACAGACGATGCTATCTCCTGCGGTAGCTGATCTATTGCGTTTAATGTTTTCACGAATCGTCTCATCCGGAATTTCAGGAGCACGATAAAAAGTGAACGTATGCACGCAGCCACCCGGGGCAAGCAGCGGCTGAGCAAGGTCAGTAATTCGATCATTGAATTCTTTTGTAGAGGAGGTGAAATCCGATTGCCAGGGATCCAATTCCAGCCATGGAAACTCTGGAGCAACTATTTCAGGGAAGAATTCTTCGAGGCTTTCGATCGCCGGTGTCAGTCTGGCCAACCGCGATGTGCTTGAATAATGGACCGGATAATTACCAGTGATCGTCCAGTCTTTCAGGCGGGCGTTGTTGTCTAGTGAGTTGACGTTAATCCCGTGGTTCTGATAGGGAAGGGGAACCGTAGAGTAAAGGGTGTCATTCGATGTGCCGCCGACACTACTATGCATATCATTCAACAGCAGTCTGAAAGTTTTGGCGTGAATGGGTGCACCATCATTTCCCAGAGTTATGATTTTCCACTGTCCGTTAGTGGCACCGGTGAGACCTCTGTTCGTTGCCTTTACAACCATGAAAGAACAAGCGAGCGCTGCAATCGGGTAGACAATCCAAGTGAGATTTCGTTTGCGGACACGTCCCAGCAGAAAGTAGTCGATCGGCGTAGCTGCGATCAGAAACAATGCGAGGCAGAGAATAATCGACTTTACAGGTAGTGAGTCGAGTTCAGCAGGGGCCAGCAGCTCGGCGGTATCTAAATTGACGAAAGGATCAATGCTTGAGCCTGAATCCCAGAATTCTTTCACAAATTCTACGTGAGCGTTCTCGTGAAGCGTGATGTCGACAGTCTCAGTGTCTGGATCGTTCGCTTTACGCTTTGTGATTTTTTGAGCGACGGTATGGGAGCGTTTGAGCGGAGTGTATTCCGCCGGCAGTAGTAATACTTTGCCGAGATCGCATTGGATGAGTTTTGGATATTGAAGTGGAAGCACTGGGGCGAAAAGGCACCCGGCATTGCGTAGAAATTCCGTGAGATCCTCGGCTTCTCCAGCGTTTACTGTAGTCGCAAGGATCACTTTGCCACCCGTGCGAATCCATTTCGCCAGGGTGATTAGCCGTGCCTTGTTCAGATCCGTTATGCCCTGTTGGAGGCTGATGGCGTCATAGCCAGTGAGCTTTATGGAATTGTCAGGAAGATCCGAAAGTGATAAGTTTGCTGAGTGAGTGATCGCAGGGTAAATCTTATAGTATCGATTATTTCGATCTTTGCGGTGATCCTGATCTTCGCGAAAGGTTCTCAGTGATTGAATGGAGGGCAAGTAATTTGTCCACCACAGCCTGTCATTCTCATAGATCGGCAGGTTGCTGCCAAAAGCTCGGTGAACAACAGCGATGGTAAATGTTGGGTGCTGATGAGTCTCCTTTGTGCTGAGGTTTCTTAGCGAACTATG
This sequence comes from Verrucomicrobiales bacterium, assembly GCA_051270635.1. GTDB lineage: Bacteria > Verrucomicrobiota > Verrucomicrobiia > Verrucomicrobiales > DEV007 > JAGROY01. The sequence goes on from JBNMNB010000007.1 coordinate 61,519, forward strand.
CCGAGTGTTTTCGCTTTCCAGTTGCACACTATGGGTTTCTAAATCGAAGGGCTCAGGATTTCCTTGCTCGATAAATTCAATGTCGACTGACAGGGTATTCGAAGTGTAGGCAAGGCTGGGAATGGCTGGCAACATTGTGTCCAATTGCCTCGGTACCTGGTCGAGCGTTAACTCGGTACTGACCATGTGGAGGACGGGGTCGCTCGGATCGAACGCGTAGAAGTGATAGTGCAATCGGCCACGGAGGAGTCGATCGCCCCGCCAGATGAGCGGAACTCTCAGCGGCGTAGGTCGACTGGAAATAGCGATGTTCGTCGGGATTATAAACTGTGCGCTGAGTAAAAGGTCATCTTCCTCGTCGTACATCGGCAGTTCTTGTGCTGCGGATAAAAAAGGAAAAATGCCCGCTAGAAAGAAGGCGCAGAGCAAACAGACGCGGCCAAAAGCATCTCCCACTGTCTTTGTGTTACCTGATTGCGTCCCGTCCACGATCTTATGCTGATCGCCGCAGCGATCGACGTAGTGTATAGTATTATCGATGTTCGTTCGGCAATCGAATTCGATCGTTGATGCGTACTCTTTCTTGCATGTTTGCTCCCGATCCTGTCCGTTATCCAGCCATGTCCCAACATCCCCCACATTTCCTAGAAAACTGGCCGAGAGTGCAACTGTTGGTTCTGGTGACATTTAGTTTGCTTGAGTCGGCGCTGGGCGAAACGAAGCAGGTCGATTTTAACCGCGATATCAGGCCTGTTTTGTCAGAGAATTGTATCGCCTGCCACGGGCCGGATGAGAAGGCGCGTGAAGCCGGGCTGCGGCTCGATACTTTTGAGGGAGCCACGGCCGATAACGACGGGGTGCGAGCGTTGGTGCCTGGCGATCCAGCTGCGAGTGCGCTCGTTGGTCGCATTCACCATACGGATCCCGATGAGATCATGCCTCCTCCGAAGTCGCACAAGAAGCTCACAGCAGCGCAAAAGGCATTGCTGGCTAAATGGATTGAGCAGGGTGGGGAATACGACGCGCACTGGGCATTTGTTTCTCCCGAGAAACAAGAGCTGCCCGCGATTTCAGAACCGCAGTGGGAGTGGGGGCATAATCCGATCGATCAGTTCGTAGCCGCCTACCTGATCGAGCGTGGGCTACGTCCTTCCGAAGAAGCGAGCAAAGAAACGCTGATTCGTCGCGTCACCTTTGATCTGACGGGACTGCCGCCGACGCCTGCCGAAGTGGATACGTTTCTCGGTGACGATTCACCGCTGGCCTATGAGGAATTGGTCGATCGCCTGCTTGCCTCCCGCCACTATGGTGAGCGGATGGCGCTGGCCTGGATGGATGCCAGTCGCTACGGCGATACCAGTGTGATGCATGCGGATGGGCCACGCTACATGTGGCCGTGGCGCGACTGGGTCATCGATGCCTACAACACTAACAAACCGTTCGATGAGTTCACGGTCGAGCAAATCGCAGGTGATCTACTGCCGAATGCAACAGCAGGGCAAAAAATTGCGACTGGCTTCAATCGCAACCAC